>NZ_VXCT01000015.1:0-89370 GCF_052850535.1 Shewanella sp. 1180_01 | reverse complement strand
AAGCGCATTTACTTCGCTTCATGTCTCCACGGACTTCGAGACATAATCCAATGTAGAAGGTATTTTCAACCTGCCCAGTTTAATGCTTAAGGCTTACCTCATTCACAATATCAAAATGTAACACTTGATTTACAATTTGGGCCTGAGTGAATTTTTACTGGAATGATTTTTTAGCTGTACAAATAAGCGTCAAAATAATAACTCTCAGTCTATTAAAGTAACAATGTTTGTAAAAGTGGTGATTTATCAAGCGACATTATGTCTTGAACTATAAATTGCGAAGAAGGGATAAATACTGTCGGTTAGTTTTTTGACAGGCAGAACTAAATCAAAGTCAGTCTAAAGTAGTGTTTTTAGTAAACCAGGAATGAATGCTCGGATTTATGCGCTTAAATAGTTTTGCATACTGTTTATATGCATGTCTGTTGCATTGTTTTAGGCGGGGATGAGGTAGATTTGACCGAGAGGTTAGATAACCACTCGGTCTGGCGAAGTGATTAAGCTTTTTGCGTTAACACGGCAAATTTCACTAACAGTTCGTCGTTGGACTCGACGCGGTTTGGATCTGGGTCGATGCAATCAATTGGGCAGACAGACACGCAAGTCGGTTTGTCGTAATGCCCCACACATTCGGTGCAGCGGTCGGGATCGATTTCATAGATCTCTTCGCCCATAGTGATGGCCTGATTAGGACACTCAGGCTCACACATGTCGCAGTTGATGCAGCTATCGTCGATCAGTAATGCCATGACCTTAACCTAGTTCATGTGGGTTGCGCGTATCCTGACCTTGGGGCAGGTTACGCAGCAAAATACCGTGGCTCAAATCGACCTCTTTCGGCACGGGCAGATACACAGTGTGCCCAGAACCTAAGCCTGCTGCAACCGCTTCAGCCTTGCGATTTTCAAGTTGTTCAATCGTCAGACTGATATTGCCCTGCGGTGTCATCAGCTCGACACTGTCGCCAACGGAAAACTTGTTCTTCACTTCGATTTCAGCCAATCCAGCAAGGTTACGCTTACCCGTCAGTTCACCCACAAATTGTTGGGTGTCACTGACTGAGTAGCCATAGTCATAATTTTGATATTCATCATGCACATGGCGACGCAAAAAGCCTTCGGTATAACCACGGTGGGCCAGACCTTCTAATTGATTCATTAGGCTGCGGTCGAAATCTTTACCCAATGAAGCATCTTCAATCGCGCGGCGATATAACTGTGCGGTGCGGGCGACGTAATAGAAAGACTTAGTGCGCCCTTCAATTTTAAGTGAGTCTATGCCCATTTTTGTTAGGCGCTCAACGTGTTGAATAGCACGTAAGTCCTTAGAGTTCATGATATAAGTACCATGCTCATCTTCAAAGGCTGGCATGTATTCGCCGGGACGATTGGCTTCCTGTAGTAGGAAGATTTGATCCGTGGGCGCACCCGCACCTAAAGTCGTCGGAGTTTCGATTTGTACTGCATTAGGCATGGCAATGATGTCGCCGCTGTCGTTTTGCTGCGCTTCGTGTACATCGTATTTCCAGCGACAAGCATTAGTACAAGTGCCTTGGTTTGGATCGCGTTTGTTGATATAACCCGAGAGCAAACAACGGCCTGAATACGCCATGCAGAGGGCGCCATGCACAAACACTTCGAGTTCTATATCTGGGCAACGTTGACGAATTTCTTCGATTTCATCTAAGGATAATTCGCGCGACAGGATCACACGTTTAATCCCTTGGGTTTGCCAAAACTTGACTGAGGCCCAGTTGATTGCGTTTGCCTGCACGGATAAATGCACCACTTGATCGGGAAACGCTTCACGTACCATCATGATTAAACCCGGATCGGACATGATCAGCGCGTCTGGCTTCATCGCCACTACGGGTTCCATGTCCTTGATATAGGTTTTTAGCTTGGCATTGTGGGGTGCTATGTTGCTCACAACATACAGCTTTTTACCCAGCGCATGGGCTTCTTGTATGCCTGTGGCAAGGTTTTCCATTTTGAAGTCATTGTTACGTACCCTTAGGCTATATCTCGGCTGACCGGCATACACGGCATCTGCACCATAGGCAAAGGCGTAGCGCATGTTTTTCAGGGTTCCAGCTGGAGACAGCAGCTCAGGTTTAAACATAATCACTCTCAAATTGGTTAATTAATCGATGAATAAATGGCGCGGTGCGCGGGGGCGGGATTTTACACAATGAAAGTAGGGTTATGCAAATTGCCCTTACTAACTTTAGTGGTACTTCACATTTTACGAATATAGCGCGTTTAGCTTTGAGCAAGCAGCGAGAAATATTTTAGCTCTGGTGATGATTGATGCAGAAGATTACGGCCGATAATTAAGCCAAAATTGATAACGCAATCATACAATTTATTAACGTCCGTTGCTTTTTTCTACGTATCTAATGACGGTCAGCTGATATACTCCAACTATCCAATGTTCATGTTTACAGATTGATGGGAGCTAAGATGTCTACCGAACATCTACTGTTAGTCAGTTTATTAAAAAAACTAAAAGATGATGCCTTAGTGCTACCGACGTTGCCTGAAGTGGCGATGCGGGTGCAAGAAGTGGTCGGACGCTCCGATGCGAGCCTTAAACAAGTGGCTGAAGTGATCGGCCAAGATGCGGCGATTTCTGCCCGTATCATTAAGGTAGCCAATAGCGCCTTGTACAGCCGAGGCGTACCCGCTGAAAGCATTAACAGTGCGGTTTCTCGCATTGGTTTAATTCAAATTAAAAGCATCGCAACTTCGGTGGCGATGGAGCAATTATTCATTTCCACCAATGAAATGGTGTGGGAGGTCATGGATGAAGTGTGGCGCACCTCAATCGATGTGACCGCAGCCGCCTGTGCCATGTTGCAGATGTATAATAAACGCCATTCAACCAGTCGATTAAATTTTGATACCTTAACCTTAGCCGGACTCGTACATAACATTGGCGCTTTACCTGTGTTGACCGAAGCTGAGGCGCAGCCGCATTTATTTACGAGCATTGATCAATTACGTGCGCTTGTTCGTAAAATGCAGGGGCCCTTAGGTCGTGCTGTGTTAAAGAGTTGGGATTTTTCTACCGAAGTTATGGAAGTGGTTGAGCGCTGGGCCGATTTACCTTATTTGCCCGATCACGTTACCTACCTCGACTTTATCCGTGCAGCGGCCTTCTATACCGGTGAATTACGTGCAGGCACTGAATTAGAACAACGTCTTGGTGTGTTTGTCGCCCGCGGTTTACCCGTGACAACCGATGATTTAGCCAGTGATGAATTTATGGAAAAATTCCATTCAATTAGAGAAAGTTACCAATAATCGTTAGGCCTAAATGGAACTCAAATGGCACGTGAACACTGAATTGCAGTGCCATTTGATAATAAGCTTACGCGGTAAAGCAGAGGCCAAGGTATGTTCGAAATCGGGTTAGTTGTTGCTTCTCTCATTTTATTGATATTTTCATTATATATACTGCAGGCAAAATATAGATCGCAACGGTCGCAGCAAAAATTCTTAGCACAGCTTTGTCTCCAGCTAGAGCAACAAAAGGTTGAGCGCCAAGCATTAGACCTTAGCATCGTTCCCCAAGAGTTTGCGCCTCTCTACCATACCTTAGATGAATTATTGAAGGCATTACCCGCAAGCGCAGGTAAAGACAAGTTGACTGGACTAGTGAATCGCGTCGGCCTTAAACGTACGCTGACCTCCATGATGCCGCTGACTCAAGGGACATTAGTGCTGATTGATATTTATCGATTTCGCTATGTAAATGACCTCTTTGGGTTTGTGTTCGGCGATATCCTATTAAAGCAATTTGCGGAACGGTTAAACACCTTAAGTTTATCCCCAAGGTTAATCGCACGGCTTAATGGTGATGAATTTTGCCTATATTACGAGCAAGCGTTGACTGAGGAGCAATTGGTACATTTAAGAGGCCGTTTGCAGGTGCCTTTTAGCATTAAGAACACGCCAGTCAGCGTTAAACTTCAAATCGGTTGTGTGCATTTACAAGAACACCACGCCGATACGAGCCAGATGTTACGTCGAGTCGATTTGGCGCTGAAGAAAGCCCGTCACTCTCGTAGCGCGATTGCTTACTATGCCGAGAATGATGATATTCAACAGTTAAGAGAACTGAGAATTATCGATAGCTTGCCTAAAGGCTTGCAACGCAACCAAGTGTATATGGTATATCAAGCGAAACAGGATATTGCGACGGGAAGGTGTTTTCAGGTTGAAGCCTTGATGCGCTGGGAACACGACGAACTTGGGGTTATTTCTCCGGGTGAGTTTATCCCTTTAGCTGAATATGCCGGCATGATTGATTTAGTGAGCCAATGGGCACTCGATCAGGTTTTAGCGCAGCAGGCAAAATGGCGCGCGGCAGGAATACAATTGTGCGTCGCAGTCAACCTATCAACACGGGATCTCGATAGTGAAACCTTGCCCCAAGAAATTGCGGCGAGATTAGCGCATTACAAACTTCCACCCGAATCCTTAATGATTGAAATTACGGAAAGTACCTTAATGGCGGATTTAACTAAGGCGGTCGAAACCTTAGATAAAATTCGTGCGTTAGGGGTTAGGCTCGCAATTGATGATTTTGGTACCGGTCATTCTTCACTGGCTTACTTGAAGCATCTACCCGTCAATGAAGTCAAAATCGATAAAGCTTTTCTAAAGGATCTTGAGCAGGATAAACCGTCGGAATATATCCTCGAAGCCAGTATTAATATTGCTAAAAAACTCGGTTATGAGGTGACTGTCGAAGGGATTGAAACCCCTGAAATCAGAGAGATACTCGTCGCTATGGGCGTCGATACCCTTCAAGGCATGTATTATGCTAAGCCCATGAGAGCAGCAGAACTCGAAATGAACTGGGCCCGGCTGCACAATGCCATGTAAACCCAATGCCACGTAGATCCAATGCCATCTAAATCTATTGCTCATTAACCCCAGTGCTAATTTGATTAAGGGCCACTTAAATTTAGTGCTACCTAAATTAAGGGCTAGTTACATCAATAGCTCGTTAAATCCACAGCTAGTAACTTAAGTTCACTAAGGCGCTTCAACTGAATCTGAGTGTATTCCTAACGCACCAATTCAAGTTGTCGCTGTTTAAAGTAATTTTCGCAGAGGCTTTTTTGCAGTCACTTTTGTTGTAGTTACTTTTATAACAGCCGCTTATGTCGAAAGTCAGCTCAGGAAATCGCGCGTGCGTACGTGTATTATATCTGTTCGTTTGAGACAAAACCTTGGTTTAAAACGGCGATTAAATCTGCCGGCATAGGCGCTAGTTGGCGGGCTTGATTCATACATACCATCTCAATTGTGGCAGTGACAGCGGGCTTTTTACCCTGTGGACGCCAAATCTCCTGCTGCCACACAGTGCGGTATTTACTCTCAAAGTAAAACTTAGTGCGCACATCGATAATATCGGCAAACTCCACCCCTTCATGGCACAGCATATCGCTACGATACACTGCAAAACCCAGTTGGTTTTGTTGCCACAACGCACTTAAACGCTCGGCACCAATAACATGCTCACGGGCGCGCTCGAAGTATTTCAAAAAGTTGGGGTGATACACCACGCCAGAAAAATCAGTATCTTCATAGTAGATTTGCACTGGAAAGGAGAAGGTAGGGCTAAATTGCGGCATGGGTTACGGCTATTTTAGATAGTTTTATTGCGCAATAGTTTAGCGGCTTATCTCTTTAAACAAAACCTCTAAAAAAACCTTTAAAACAGAGATACAAAAGCGCGGTTGTGTAGCGCCAAGGCTATTTGAGGTTGGCAGCAGGCATGATGAGTTTGGTCATAATTGAAATGTGACTGCTGAAAAAGCAATGAGATTCGATTATGGGACGTTTTCCTATTTTATCGATAAAAGTAAGCCTCTGATCAGCCCATGCTCAAGAAATATCACGCTAATCAGGCAGTAAAATCACACTATTGTGTCTAAGTGCGTGCCTAAATCATTAATCCCTTCCTATACTGATAGCTGGAATACCTTTCTTATGTTGATTTGCTAGGTTGAGAGCTTTATATGAGCGAAATAAAAAAATCAGAAATATTGACCGAAAGTGGCACAAATGAACTCGAAATTATTGAGTTTCATCTGCATAAGATACTCCCTAATGGGGGCCATAAAGTGTGTCATTACGGGATCAATGTCGCCAAAGTGAGGGAAGTGATTAGGGTGCCAGAAACCTCTGATTATCCCAATGCTCAGCCGTACATGGTGGGAGTGTTCTCGTTGCGAGAAAAGCTGATCCCTTTAGTCGATCTTGCCGGTTGGCTCGGGATCTCTACACCGGAGGATTTAACCCACAAAGTCGTTATCGTCACTGATTTCAATAAGATGATTAATGGTTTCTTAATAGATAGTGTTCGTAGCATTCATCGTGTGTCGTGGGAGCAAGTTGAATCACCGAGTCAATTTTTAGAAGCGGGTGAAAATGATTGTGTCGTTGCTGTGGTTCGCCGTGATGGCATGCTGATTATGATATTGGATTTTGAGAAGATTATTGCCGATATCAATCCTGAACTGAGTATGGATAAGTACGATGTCACGCTCGATAGGAGTGTGCTGATTAATGACAAAATGCTGGCAAAACGTGAAGCGAAAACGATTTTAATCGTCGATGACTCTGCCTTCATTCGCAAAATGATTGAAAATACGCTCCGCAGCGCAGGTTACAACATTATTACCGCCAAAGATGGTGGAGATGCGCTTGAAATGCTAATGGAATTTGAGAGCCTGGCTGAGCAAGATAATGCCTCTATTTCTGATTTTGTCAGTGCCGTTATCACGGATGTTGAAATGCCTCGCATGGATGGGATGCATCTGGTTAAACGATTAAGAGAATCCAAGGCATACCAACAAATGCCGATTGTGATGTTTTCTTCCCTAATGAGCGAGGATAACCGCACAAAGGCGATGGCATTGGGGGCGAATGACACTATTACTAAACCCGAAATTGGCCGTATGGTCGGTATGATAGATAAATACGTATTCGAAGAGTAATGCTATTTCATTGCGCTGCGATCTTTGAGTATCAAATACTTAGTACTAAATATGTGAATCGTAGCTACCAGCGTCTTGAGAGATTCTTCAATGACAAACGATATAAAAGTAAAAAGCCATATTCACCGAAGCGAATATGGCTTTTTTGTAGGGTAAACTTCGCGACTAGCGGATGATCATTTGATCGCGCTCAGGTCCAACAGAAACCATGCTAACGCGCACACCCATTAGGGCTTCAATACGTTCAACATAGTGTTGCGCTGCCACTGGCAGGCTCTCGAAGGTGCGACAACCGGTAATATCTTCGCTCCAGCTTGGCATTTGCTCATACACTGGGCTCAACGCGGCAGTTTGTGGCCAAATTGGGTTCTCAGTGTGCTCACCTTCATAGGCAACACAGATTTTCAGATCTTTCATGCCTGACAGGCAATCAATCTTAGTTAGGGCAATTTCAGTTGCCGCTTGCAGCTCAACACCATTACGGGTGGCAACAGCATCGAAGTAACCCATGTCACGTGGACGGCCTGTGGTTGCACCAAATTCATTGGCGTTTTCACGGAAGGCGTCTTGCTCTTCCATAGCTGTCACTAAAGTGCCAGTACCCACAGATGAGCTAAAGGCTTTCGCCACAGCAATCACGCGCTCAGGGCGCAGCGCAGGTAAACCGCTGCCGATACCTGCGTAAGCCGCAGTCACGTTTGATGAAGTAGTATAAGGATATTCGCCGTAGACTAAGTCGCGGCCAGCACCTAATTGCGCTTCAAACAGTAAGCTTGCATCTTGTTTTTGTAATGCTTTTAATGGCTCAGTCACATTACAAATAAATGGACGCCATGGCGCAGTCACTTCTAACAACCATGCGGTCATTTCAGCGGCGGTTTGATTAAAATCGCAGCTTGGATAAAGTGCCTTTAATTGTGGCATTTTCCAGTCGAGCATAAATTGAATACGTTCTTGCAGCACTTCAGGTTGGTTTAACCAACCGACTAAAATGCCTTTTTTCATCACGCGATCACCATAGGCAGGTGCAATCCCTTGACGGGTTGAACCATAGGCTAAATCGCCAAGACGTTGTTCTTCTAAGGTATCTTCTAATGCATGCAAAGGTAAGCACAGGGTCGCACGGTCAGAAATGCATAACTTGACGTCAACACCGGTCGCTTGTACTTCAGCAATTTCTATGCTGAGCTTTTCAGGGCTGATGACCATACCAGGGCCTAATACTGCGATGCAGTTA
Source organism: Shewanella sp. 1180_01 (assembly GCF_052850535.1). NCBI lineage: Bacteria > Pseudomonadati > Pseudomonadota > Gammaproteobacteria > Alteromonadales > Shewanellaceae > Shewanella > Shewanella sp. 1180_01. The sequence continues at coordinate 81,118 of NZ_VXCT01000015.1, read as the reverse complement.
GGGTTGAAAATGCCACTCGGTAATTGGTGTAATTTAAAGGTGCCATAGTCGTTGACTACGGTATGTCCGGCGTTGTTACCGCCTTGAAAGCGAATACTGGCAGCGGCATCCGCGGCTAAATAATCTACGATGCGGCCTTTGCCTTCATCACCCCAATTTGCACCCACAACCACGATCGACGGCATAACAACATCTCCTCATTGATTAAGACGCTATGCTAGACCCGTCATTTGAATAAGAGAAATTAATTATGGTTATCATCTCAATAAGGATTTCATATATCATTGGCTATAATTAACGCTAACACGCAGCAAAAGGAGGTTTTATGCTCGATATCCATTGGTTAAAGACCTTTGTGACTTTGGCTGAACATAAGCATTTTGGCAAAGCGGCCACGGCGCTGCATATGACGCAGCCTAATGTTAGCTTGCATATTAAGCAGTTAGAGCAAAGCACTCGAGTCAAGCTGATTGACCGTAATCCTTTTCGATTAACCCAAGCGGGATTTCGCCTGTTAGAGAGCAGTCAGAAGACGTTAATGGAGCTGCAAATTTGTCAGGCGGACCTCAATGCGATTAATGACCTTAGCCAAGGCACCTTAACCATTGCCGCCAGCGACATTATTTCGCGGTTATTGTTGATCCAGCCGTTTCAGCTTTTTAAGGCGGAGTTTCCGGGGATCGATTTCTCGCTGCTCAATACCACATCATCCCAAGCTTCTGAACTGGTGAAAAATGCTGAGGCGGATTTAGGGTTTGTGATCGCGCAAAAGGAGAGTCAGCCGCTGCATTTTACTGAGTTACAGCAGATTAAATGGTGTGCAATAGGGGACAATTTACAACAATGGCAGCAGACAAACCTCTCTGTGGATACGCCCTTGGCTGAGCAACCGACGTTGATTTTACTGGGCCATGATACGCGAACCCGTGAATTGCTCGATCCCGCACTGCCGTCGCTGAATTTGCCGAATTACAGAATTATGGAGGTGGGCAGTGTTGACGCGCAAATCGATTGGGCCGAGGCGGGATTTGGGGTGGCGATCGTGCCGGAGTTTTCGGTTTATACTAAGGCGAATTTGACCACTAAAGTGACTCCTCTGCCACAATTTCCCACAACCAGTTTGGGCTATATTGTGCGCCAGAATCAGATCCTGTCTAAGGCCATCAAGCAGCTGTTATATTGGGTGAATCAAGAGATTATTCGCTCGCAGCGGTAATCTATCATTCGCTTGCAGCGATAGGGGATTAGTCAGCGACTAAGAGCAGTTTGTCGTATTGGCCTGTGGCTTTTAGCTGTGATAAGCCAGCATCGAGTTGGGTCGCTAAGGTCTGCGCCTGTGGGTTTTCCTTCGAGAAAGCCAAAAAAATATCGCTGCTGTGGTTAGCAAATACTGGAATGACGTCATCATCCACGCCCATTTTTTTCAGGTTTTCCTTGGCAACTAAGTCGAACATCAATGCGGCATCTATGCGGCCAATCAACAATAAATTGATTAGCTGCTGCTGATTAGCGACGGTGACGATATTGAGCTGTTGCTGTTTGACTAACTTGGGAAAATCATCGCCATACTCATAGCTTTTAATCACCCCAATAACCGTGCCTTTAGGTAGCGCCCATTTATTGTCAGCCAAAATAGGCTTCTGTTTCTTTTGATAAAAAGATGCAGTGGCGATAAATAATGGGGTTTTACCGAAGATGAAACGCTGTTCGGTGCTGTTCTCGCGGGTGACGTTAAATACTCCGTCTACGGCGCCTTTTTCTGCCATCATCAAGGCGCGAGAATAGGGCACGACTAAGCTATTTACTTCAATATGCGATTGTTTAAAGGCGGCTTGGATTAAACGATGGGAAATGCCTTGGCCAAATTGATTGGCAAAGGGCGGCCAACTGTCTTCTGCGGCTAAGGTTATCGCCTGAGGCTGCGATTCTGAGGGCACGGCATTGCTTTCTTGGGCGAATGCCATGTTATAAGCCATGGATGCGAGTAATAAAACGATGCTAAGTATCAATGCTGATGGCAAATTTAATGCCTGCTGCATCCTGAGCTTCACTCTGTTCCCTACACGCATTTTGCTTCCATCTCCCTGCTTAATATATGGCTTTTATAGCATAAAGAATTATATCTAGACTAATGATTTGAATATTAATTATTGATAGCGAGTACTTTTGTGATGTTCATAGGATATTTCAACAACCTCAGTTCGCTGTGTGCGGGTCTATTACTTTCGTTTACTGTGTTTACCATATTTAAGTGGGATTTTGCGCTGGGCAACGAATGAACAGGCTTAGCATTTTTGCTAAGTAGAAGAAATTGAAATGGATAGGTTTCAAAACTGCCATCAAACGAACCGCTAAAGTGCTTAGTGAGGTTCGTTTGATGGTGTGTTGTGTTGATGTTAGCTGGGCTATTTGACCTTAGTGGCTTGCATCGTAAACCAAGTCTTATAGGGCTGATACTTGTCATAGCACCAATGGAATAGGGTGCTGTAGAAGAAGAAAAAGATCAAAAAAACCGCTTCTAAGCCCATGGCTGCCAACCAGCCTATCTGTAAAAACCAAGCGATGGTCGGTATGCTAATGAAAATAAGTCCCCCTTCAAATCCAAAGGTATGCAGTATTCGGGTTTTTAAAGTGCGTTGCTCTCGATTTGCCCCAAATACTCTGTCGAATCCTAGGTTGTAGAAGTAGTTCCATACCACGGTATAAAGACTCAAAGCGATACCGACTATGACAAGCTCACTGGTTCCCTTGCCTGATATGAGGGCAGAAACCGGGATAATAATCGCGAGTGCAATCGCTTCAAAGAGTAAGGCGTTAAAGATACGTTCTGTCGTTTTCATGGCTATTTCCCATTCATTCAATGTGACTATGGCCATAATTTTATCTAGTATAGGGATAACTAATAGTTAGATAGTATCGGTAAAAGCGATATGTTTAGTCTCGAACAACTCGAAGCCTTTATGGAAACCGTAGAATCTGGTTCATTTTCGAATGCCGCAAGGCAACTTAAGAAAGCACAGTCCGTGATTAGCCAGCATGTGATGAATCTTGAAATTGACTGTGGGGTTGAGTTATTTGACCGTTCGGGTCGTTATCCGGTATTAACGGCCGAAGGCAGTAAATTACTGCCCTACGCAAGAGCGACGATTCTTCAACATAGAAGACTTAAACATACCGCCTTATCGCTTTTTAGTCGTCAATCTTCAGAAGTGTGCCTTGCGATGGATGAAGGCATTCCTATACAGAGAATATCGGAAATTATTCAGTTGTTAGAAAGTGATTTCCCTAACATCGAACTCGAGTTTCTCAGTGCCTCAAGCATAGATATTATCGACATGGTACATTCTGGAAGAGCATCTACAGGACTGATTTTTAGCGAATTATCTATGCCAAGTAGTATAGATTTTGAGAGTATTGGTGTGATTGAATTCGATCTTTATGTGGCGAGTTCGCATCCCTTAGCGAAATCAGTTGCACCGAACATGGACTCATTGCGACTGTATCGACAATTATGCATCCGCTCACGTAATACTAAAACCAGCAGTTTTCAGCAGGCGTTCAGTCCTGATGTTTGGTATGCCGATAACTATTATGTGTTATTGGAGCTCGCATTACAGGGCCATGGTTGGTGTCTGTTACCAGAGCACATGGCATCCAGCTTAGTTTTATCGGGCAACTTGACTCGGGTCCCTGTAGAGTTTGAGCAGATAGGCTGGTATGCAAACGTCGATGTGATCCAGCATCAAGATAAAAGCAGCCTGCCATTATTGAAACGACTCAGACAACTGTTTAGAGAACTCTTGGTTGTGCAGAAGTAAATGGTTGGACAGAAATAAATGGTTGGACAGAAATAAATGGTTGGACGGAAATAAAGCAAAGCATAAATAAAACCCCAGTTAAGTGAGGACTCAACTGGGGTTTATTGTTTGTGCGCATTAGGATTTGTGCATTAGAGTTTATGGGTCAGGACTCATCATTGCGCGGAAAGTTAGCGAGCACTAGCTCGGCGACTTTGCGTAATTCATTCGGGCAAATCCCACTGGTCGCTTGTACGGCCATGCCTTGCAATACTGTGCCGACATAACGGGCAAGCAGTAACGGCTCGGCATCTGCGGGCAAATCCCCTTCATCTTTGGCGCGTTGCAATCTTTCGCACAGAGCGATTTCACCGTCGCGGCGACGATTAATCAAAGTGTCTTTAATCGCTTGCCCTGCTTCACTGCAGGTTAATGCCCCTTGAACAATCAAACATCCCTGCGGATGGCTTTTATCCACCAAGGAGCTCGCGGCCCCGAGCAGCATTGACTCGACCACTAAATAGGCGGTTTTTTGCTCCAGCGCGGGATAGAAAAACGCACAGGGGCGTTGTTCATATAATTCTATCGCTTTGAGAAATAACTGTTCTTTATTGCCGAAGGCGGCATAAAGGCTTGGCTTATTAATGCCCATAGCTTGGGTTAAATCGGTTAACGATGTACCTTCAAAACCTTTGCGCCAGAAGACTTCTAAGGCTTTGGCTAATGCATCGTCAGTGTCGAAGGCACGTGGGCGACCTACACAGGGCGTCGGGGTGACGGTTGACATCATTAGGCTCCTCAATTCTCAATTGCCCCTAGGATAGACATGGGTTTAGTCCATGTCCAGCCACACTTGCTGACTGATGACCGACTAAGGGGATTTGTCTACTTAACCTGAACTCGGGATAACGAGTGTCGAAAATATAAATTTAACAAATTAAATCAATGATATAAGTGATTAATTTGAAGCGAAAAATCTATTTTCTGACTGAATGCGCAGATTTTTGCGCATATCAAGGCGCTCTGTCGTACGCCATAGCGAGCTATGGTTAGACAGAGCAACGCAGAGAGGCCCGAAAAGATGCCTATTCAGCGGCTCTGCTTATCCCGAGCTCAGGTTACTTAGTCATTCAAGCTGTCACCTAAGTTCAGCATTCAATCCGTGTCAGTCAGCGTTCGCCTCAATATTCATAAAAATGCGTTGAAGATCAAACTTGTGGCTTTCCGCCTAAGGGCGCATTGCAAAGTGAAGGTTAGTGCGCGCCTTTGATTTGATACCGATCGGTACATAAATTTGTTGACAGAGTCATTTTACGCTATATATTACCGTCCAGTACAGAATATTTTTTACCAGTCGGTATTTAAATGTGTGTGGTTCGAACAGCGTGACATGCCCGCCACTTTGAGGATAGTAATATGAAGAGCAATAAACCCTTACGAATAATGATGTTAACGGCTGTGGCCGCTTTCGTTCTGTCTGCTTGTGGTGAGCAAACTGCGCAGCAGGGGCCAGCAACAAGTGCGCCTATGGTGGATGTCGCCCAAGTATTGCATGAGCGAGTGACCGAATGGGACGAGTTTACCGGCCGTTTACAGACGCCAGAAAGTGTCACCCTTATCCCGCGTGTATCTGGATATATCGACTCAGTGAATTTTAAAGAAGGCGCCTTAGTGAAAAAAGGCGACGTGTTATTCCGCATCGACCCGAGCGTATTTGAAGTGGAAGTGGCCCGGTTAAAAGCAGATCTTGCTAGCGCTATCTCTGCTGAGCAACTGGCCACAAATGACTTTGAACGAGCCCATAAATTGTTTGACCAAAAAGCGGTGTCTGCCGAGTTACTCGATACCCGTGAGTCAAACAAACGCCAGACCGCGGCTGCAGTGGCCTCGGTGAAAGCGGCACTGATGCGCGCCGAGCTTGATTTAGCTTATACCCAAGTGCAAGCGCCGATTGATGGTCGCGTGTCTTACGCGAATGTCACTGCGGGCAATTATGTTACTGCGGGGCAGAGTGTGCTGACCAGTCTAGTCTCTACCGCCAGCATGTATGCCTATTTCGATGTCGATGAGCAAACCTACCTTAAATACGTGAAATTAACGGCCGAGAAGAAACGTAACGATCCCCGCGCTGGCGACAACCCTGTGTACATGGCTTTAGCCAATGAGCGTGATTATCAACATATCGGTATGGTCGACTTTGTGGATAATGCGATGGATAAGCAAACCGGTACCATTCGCGTAAGAGCCTCTTTTGACAATGAAGACAATAGGTTATTGCCTGGCTTGTTTGCTCGTCTTCGCACCGCAGGTAGTGGCGCTTATGAAGGTATCTTGATTGACGATAAAGCCGTTGGTACAGATCTGAACAATAAGTTTGTGTTAGTGGTGGGCGCCGATGGTTTAGTTGAATATCGCGGCGTGACCTTAGGTGAGAAAGTCCAAGGACTGCGCATCGTGACCCAAGGTTTAATGGCCGAAGACAAGATCGTCGTCAACGGTATGCAGCGCGTGCGTCCTAAGATGCAAATTGATCCGCACATGGTTGAAATGGTCGACAGCGACAAGCTCGAAGCATTACGCCAAGCCCAGTTAATCCTAGATAAAAACCAAGATACTTTGACGGCGCAAGCGGTCGAAACGGCTAGCCGCGGTTAAGGAATAGAACACCATGTTATCGCAGTTTTTTATTAAAAGACCGATATTTGCAGCCGTACTCTCACTGCTGTTTTTTATCACAGGGGCGATTGCCGTTTGGCAACTGCCGATCACTGAATACCCTGAGGTTGTGCCGCCCACAGTCGTGGTGACCGCTAACTACCCTGGCGCTAATCCTAAAGTGATTGCCGAAACCGTGGCTTCGCCGCTGGAGCAGGAAATCAACGGCGTCGAAGACATGTTGTACATGTCATCGCAAGCGACGTCCGATGGACGCATGACCTTGACCATCACCTTTGCCATTGGCACGGATGTGGACAGGGCGCAAACCCAAGTGCAGAGCCGAGTCGATCGCGCTATGCCGCGTCTGCCGCAGGAAGTGCAACGCTTAGGCATAGTCACCGAAAAGTCATCGCCGGACTTGACCATGGTGGTGCATTTGCTGTCACCGGATAACCGTTATGACATGTTGTATTTATCTAACTATGCGGCGCTGAACGTTAAAGACGAGCTCGCACGGATTAAAGGTGTGGGCGCGGTACGCTTGTTTGGTGCAGGGGAATACAGCCTGCGTATTTGGCTCGACCCGAATAAAGTCTCGGCGCTGGGTTTATCGCCAGCGGACATTATTGCTGCCGTGCGCGAGCAAAACCAACAGGCGGCAGCGGGCAGTTTAGGTGCTCAGCCAAGTGGTAGTGCTGACTTCCAACTCTTAATTAACGTGAAAGGCCGTTTAACTGAACTGTCTGAATTTGAAGATATCATCATCAAAGTCGGTCAAAACGGTGAAGTGAACCGTTTGAAGGATGTGGCTCGTATCGAGCTTGGTGCGACGAGTTATGCGCTGCGCTCACTGCTGGATAACAAAGATGCCGTAGCGATTCCTGTGTTCCAAGCATCGGGTTCAAATGCGATTCAGATTTCCGATGATGTGCGCGCCAAAATGGCTGAATTGTCTAAAGGATTCCCCGAAGGATTAACGTACGAAATCGTTTACGACCCAACCGTGTTCGTGCGCGGCTCGATTGAGGCGGTGATGAAAACCTTGCTTGAAGCCGTGTTGCTGGTGGTGTTAGTGGTAGTGCTGTTCTTACAAACGTGGCGCGCCTCAATTATTCCGCTGGTGGCTGTGCCTGTATCGTTAGTTGGTACCTTTGCCTTTATGCATTTGCTCGGCTTCTCGCTTAACGCACTGTCGCTGTTTGGACTCGTGCTCGCCATCGGGATTGTGGTGGACGATGCAATTGTGGTGGTCGAAAACGTCGAGCGTAATATTGCCGCTGGTTTAAGCCCAGTTGCGGCAACGCAAAAGGCGATGAAAGAAGTGACCGGCCCGATTGTGGCAACCACCTTGGTGCTGGCGGCGGTGTTCATTCCTACGGCGTTTATGAGTGGTTTAACCGGGCAGTTCTATAAACAGTTTGCGTTGACTATCACTATTTCGACCTTTATTTCGGCGATTAACTCACTCACTTTGAGTCCAGCATTATCCGCGTTATTGCTCAAGAGTCATGATGCGCCGAAGGATGGTTTAACCCGTCTAATGGACAAGTTGCTGGGTGGTTGGTTGTTCACGCCTTTTAACCGCTTATTTAGCCGTGCATCCGATGGCTATGGTTGGTTAGTGCGTAAAGTGATCCGTTTTGGCGGCATTATCGGCCTAGTGTATTTAGGCATGGTAGCGCTAACGGGCGTGCAATTTGCTCATACACCAACGGGTTATGTACCGGGACAAGATAAACAGTATTTAGTGGCGTTTGCTCAGTTGCCCGATGCGGCTTCCCTTGAACGTACCGATACCGTTATCAAAAAGATGTCTGAGATTGCCCTTAATCACCCAGGTGTGGCGCACTCGATTGCCTTCCCAGGCCTTAGCATCAACGGTTTTACTAATAGTCCTAACTCAGGCGTGGTGTTTGTCGCGCTTGATGATTTTGAATTGCGTAAGAGTCCAGAGCTGTCGGCGAATGCCATTGCTGGACAATTGAATAAAGAGTTTGCTGGTATTCAAGACGCATTTATTGCCATCTTCCCGCCGCCACCTGTGCAAGGCCTCGGTACTATAGGAGGGTTCCGTCTGCAAATACAAGACAGAGCCAACCTTGGTTATGAGGCCTTGTATCAGGTGACCCAACAAGTGATGTACAAGGCGTGGGCCGATCCTCAATTAGCCGGAATTTTCTCTAGCTATCAGGTGAACGTGCCACAACTTGAACTGGATATTGATCGAACTAAAGCGAAACAGCAGGCAGTGTCGCTCGATCAAATCTTCCAGACATTACAAACCTATATGGGCTCGACCTATGTCAACGATTTCAATCGTTTCGGTCGAACCTATCAGGTGAATATGCAAGCCGATGAGGCGTTCCGTCAAAGCCCGCAGCAGATAAGTCAGCTGAAGGTGCCGAATCTGAATGGTGATATGATCCCGCTAGGGTCGTTCATCAACGTCAGCCAAAGTTCAGGCCCAGACAGAGTGATGCACTATAACGGCTTTACGACCGCTGAAATCAACGGTGGCCCAGCAGCAGGTGTGAGTACCGGCCAAGCGCAGGCAGCGATTGAGAAAATCCTCGCCGAGACGCTGCCAAATGGTATGACCTACGAGTGGACTGAGTTGACCTATCAGCAAATCTTAGCAGGCAATACGGGCTTGTTAGTCTTCCCGCTGGTGATCTTGCTGGTGTTCATGGTGCTCGCAGCCCAGTACGAGAGCTTAAGCTTGCCATTGGCGATTATCTTAATCATTCCAATGACCTTGCTCTCAGCCATCAGTGGAGTGTTAATTTACGGTGGTGACAACAATATCTTCACCCAAATTGGCCTGATAGTGCTGGTGGGACTCGCGACTAAGAACGCTATCTTGATTGTCGAGTTCGCCAAGGAGAAACAAGATCACGGTATGGCACCTATGGATGCGATATTAGAGGCAGCAAGATTACGTTTACGTCCTATCTTGATGACTTCCATCGCTTTTATTATGGGAGTCGTGCCTATGGTGTTCTCCACTGGCGCTGGCGCCGAGATGCGTCAAGCCATGGGCGTAGCAGTATTCGCCGGCATGATTGGGGTGACTGTGTTTGGTCTTATCCTAACGCCATTGTTCTACTACGCACTGGCAAAGCGAGGCAGTAAAAAAGCCGAAGAGCATAAAGAGCTAACCGTCAGTTAAGCTTGTTTCCCGCGATGGATAAATGCGTACAAAAGGCCTACATCAAGTAGGCCTTTTTTGTTTGTTCGCGGCGAAAAATATGAAACCTGACTATCTTTAGTTGGGATAAGTTGGGATTAGATTGCCGGTAAAGTTACAGTCAAAGATGGATAGAGTCAGAAGTATATGGGCTTGCTTTAATTGCCTATGAACAACAAAAAGTCATTTGCTAGGGCAGTGTGTTAGTTAAATTGCTTATTGTGCATGGCAGACCTATGTTGACTAGATTCAACTGTTTTATTCAGCCAATGAGCTCGCAGTGATATTTGATCTCAGTAAGCGCCATAGTCGATTTAAACGCTTGTGGTTATCCGTGCTTTAAATGTGTGTATGATGTTGTTTATCCATTATTTGTGGTCACTTTCGTGCGTAATGGCAGTTGGACGATTAGAATGATTACTGTTTTGGCGCTCTTCTATAGGTTCCAATGGAATATTCGATATATTAGTGATGTACAATGCTACACGAATAAAAATAGTTTGTTTTACGCCGTACTCAGCTAAGGTACTTGTTGACCTTGCATCACTATGCCCGAGGTAACTGATGATCTTAAATCGCGCTTTATTTGCTCTAGTTCTGAGTGTTTCTGCCTCTCTGACGACTCAAGTCATGGCCGCTGAGCTCAATATTAAGCTGGTGGATCTACAGCAGCAGGCGATTGCCGATACTGTCGTGGAGTTGATCCCGGCAGTGATGCCCGATAAGGCTATGCCTGTTGGACATTATGAAATGTCACAAAAAAATCGAACCTTTATCCCTTTTGTGTTGGCAGTCCCTAAGGGCGCCAAGGTAGATTTTCCTAACCTAGATCGCACTCGTCACCATGTGTATTCCTTTTCCGAGGCGAAACCTTTCGAACTTAAACTGTATGTGGGTCAAGCCGAAGCGCCGATTCAGTTCGATAAACCCGGCTTAGTCGCACTTGGCTGCAATATTCACGATTATATGCAGGCATTTATCTATGTGGCAGATAGCCCCATTGTTGCGGTGGCGGACGAAAAAGGTGAGATCCAGTTTAAGGATCTTGCGGCCGGTCAATATAAAGTGAAACTCTGGCATCCATGGCAGAAGGCGGCCTCCGAGCCGACTGAGCTAATGTTAACCACTGGCGCGAATCAACTCAGTTTGTCCTTAGACATTGAGCGCCAAGCTAAACCGTCAGCCCCGCCATCGGGATTTGGCCACTACGATGCTCAAGGCAAGCCATTAAATGCTAAATAGTTTTCGCGCACGGCTGATTTTAGTTTTCTTTATTGTGCTGACTCTAGTGCAGTTTGCCACGGCATTTTCCGTATTGACGGCGACCGAAAGGGACAACTTTTTACAGCAACAAAAAAGTTTAGATATTGGTGCCAATGTGTTTCTCGAAGTCCTTTCGAATCGCGGTATTCAGCTCAGCCAAAGTTTGTCCGTGCTCAGTGCCGATTTTGGTTTTAAGCGCGCGATTGCCACAGGCGAGCAAGAAACAATTGAGTCAGTGTTATCTAATCACGGCTCTCGTATCGGCGCCGACGCTGCAGTATTGTTGTCTCCAAAAGGAGAGCTCTTGACCTCGAGTCTGCCCGGACTCACTCAGGATGACATTCAATCCTTATTCGATATGACCACTAGCAATAACAATGCTTTAGCTATCCTTAATTTTGATCATGCCAGCTATCAGTTTGTGTTGCAGCCCGTGAAGGCGCCGACCTTGATTGCTTGGGTCGGAATGGGGTTCCTATTGGATGAGAAAGTCGCCCAACAAGCTAAAGCCATTACCGGTATCGATGTGAGCTTTGTCAATCAAGCCACGGGGCGCACCGAAATCGCGTCAACCTTATCCGACGATGAAAAACGCAGTGTGGTAGAGCAGGCGAGCCTATTCCCTAGCATACTGAAAATGCCCAGTGAGAACATTCCCGTAGACTATCTGTCCATGACGATCAAACTTTATGATCATAACGGCAGCCAATTAGCCCTACTGCATCAGTCAAACCTCAAGTGGCAGCAAAGTTATCAGCATCTACGCAATAATATGTTGCTGATTTTTGCCTTGACCTTAGCGCTGGCGATTGTGATTGCGATTTGGTTGTCGGGCAGTTTGACTGAACCCGTGCATCAACTGGTAACTTATGCCCGTAAAATTGGTCAAGGTAAGCAGCCAGGCAGTATTCAAGGTGCGCCAGCAGAACTGCGGGTGTTGGCCAAAAGTTTGTCCTTGATGCGCGACGATATTGAAGCGCGGGAAAAGGATTTAGTCTATCAATCCCGCCACGACAGTTTGACGGGATTGCTCAATCGTTTTGCGGCAAAACAGCATTTAGCGGATCTTAAACATGAGCTATCCGGCGCTATGGTATTGCTGGATATTAAACATTTTCGCCATATCAACGACATTATCGGTTTTGCTAACGCCGATACTTTGTTGCTGCTTTTTGCCCGTCGCTTAGAGCAATTAGCCCCCACTCCAGATTTACTCGCGCGATTAGACGGCGACTCATTTTTACTCCTGTATAGCCAAGGTATTCGTCCCGAGCACTTGCTGAAATCATTGGATATGTTGGAGTCGCCATTTCCAATCCAAGGCTCAAATATCTCTCTTACCGTGCGGGCGGGATTACTTGAAATCGATGGCAACGGTGCCGATATCGATGTGTTAGTGCGCCGCGCCGAAATTGCCCTCAATCAAGCCTGCCTTGAAGAGCAACGCATTGTCAGTTATCGTCAGGGCGCCGATGAGAAATACCAGCGTGAGCTGACTATTATCCGCGATTTGCCCATAGGTTTGGCGCAAAACCAACTCTATCTCGTGTTTCAACCTAAGGTGGATTTACACTTAAATCAGTGTACTGGCGCCGAGGCACTGATCCGTTGGCAGCATCCAACCTTAGGGTTTATTCCGCCCGATGAGTTTATTCAACTCGCTGAAAACTCTGGCAACATTGATATAGTCAGCCAATGGGTGTTGAAGCAGGCGATTAAACAATTAGTCGCATGGCAGCAGCGGGGTATGGTGCTAAAACTGGCCATTAACCTGTCGGCCCATGATTTAGTCGATACCCGCTTGCCGAATCAAATTGCTAGTTTATTAAAAGATAATAATCTGCCAAGCGGCGCACTCTGTATTGAAGTCACCGAAGGTGCTGTGATGAAAGATGCACAGACTGTGGTGAGTGTGTTGCAGCGATTCCGTGATATGGGCGTATCCGTCGCCATCGATGACTTTGGCACAGGGCATTCATCCTTAGCTTATTTGAAAATTTTGCCCGTCAATGAAGTGAAGATTGATCGTAGCTTTATCAAAGACATGCTCACGAATAGCCAAGATGTGATGATAGTGAACACGAGTATTCAGTTGATCCACGGCCTAGGTTTTACCGTCGTGGCCGAAGGGGTTGAGGAACCAGAAGGCGTTGAAATCCTGCGTAACCTCAATTGCGACATCATCCAAGGCTATGTGTTTTCAAAACCCTTAAAAGCGGCTGAATTTGATCTGTGGTTTGAAGCGTTTAACCATGCAAATCCCTCAGACACATAAGTTAATTTGCCCAAGAAAGCGCACAAAAGGCGTTAAAATTAGACGTCTTCGAAAGAATATAGCGGAGTAGCGAGTGAACATTGCCATGAATGCATTGAAGTTGAATTCATTAGCTTGGAATTATGTGAAGGCTTTGCCTTGCCTGTGTTTACTGTTGGGCACAGTTCCTGCGTTTGCCGAAGGTAGCCGCGTGGTTGCGACTGGCGGCGGGACGACGATTGAGGGCAGTGCTGGCGGTGGCATAGTGCCGTGGGCGGTGATCAACGGTTATGGCAGTAGCGATGAATGGTCCGCTACGGCGATGGCGACAGGCGTTTATGTTGATGACTTTTCGCTGAAAGTGATTGGCGCTTCCTTGAGTTTTGATAATCGATTCGAGCTCAGCGTTGCGCGGCAAACCTTTGATTTAGATACTATGGGCGGCGAGTTAGGCCAAGATATCTTTGGGGTAAAATACAAGCTTGCCGGCGAGTTACTTTATACGGCTATGCCGCAAATCACCTTAGGTGCTCAGTATAAAAGAGTCGATGACTTTGCGCTTCCTCAGGCGGTTGGGGCGCGGGATGATTGGGGGTTAGATGTGTATATTGCCGCCAGCAAAGTATTTTTCGATGCGGTGGCGGGGCGCAATTTATTACTTAATGGTACCGTGCGCGCGACCAAGGCGAATCAAACGGGTTTATTGGGTTTTGGTACCCAAGCCAGTAATGATTATCAGTTTGTGCTCGAAGCATCTGCGGCGGTATTGCTGACGGATAATGTGGCGCTGGGTATCGAATATCGCCAAAAACCCAATGAGTTAGCTTTTGCCCGTGAAGATGATTGGCAGGATGTGTTTTTAGCGTGGTTTATCAATAAGCATCTTTCCGTGGTCACGGCTTATGCGAATTTAGGCAGTATTGCGGGTTTTGCCGATCAGCAAGGTTGGTATGTGTCGGTGGAGGGAACACTATGAGTCGTTTATTGCTGAAGCTATTACCTGTCGCCGCTTTGCTTTTTTTCACTGGCTGCGCAGTGCAAACGGCCGAAACATCGGCGCCACAGGTTAACTCAAATAATGACACCTCAAGCCAGCAAACCTTATACCAAGCGCTAGGTGGTGAAGCCGGTTTATCGGCGATTGTCGATGGCTTACTTGCCCGTATAGCAGCCGACCCACGCATAGTGCATCACTTCCAAGAGACGGATATTGCATTATTTCGTGAGCGCGCCATTGAGCATTTTTGTCTGGTTGCTGATGGCGGTTGTGTGTATCACGGTGAAAATATGGCACTGAGTCATCAAGGGTTGAATATTACTCAGGCGGATTTTGATGCCTTAGTGGGCCATTTAATTGAATCGATGAAGGAGCAACACATACCATTATCGACCCGCAATGCCCTCCTAAAACGTCTCGCACCTATGTATTCGGACATTACCTATCATTAGAGGTGTTGTAACTTTGATGGCTAAAATAGTGAATTTAAGATGCTGCTGTCGTGATCGATAGCAGCATTTTTTATGGGTGCTAGAGCAAGAGCGCTGCATCGATGGGGTGAAATTGAGACGCTGCATCCCTTAAGGATTTAGCCGTCAGGGTAGGAACGCCATAGACTTGGGTTTCAACGCCATATTTTTGATGGATTTTTTGCAGCAATAAATCGAAATCGCCATCACCAGACAATAAGATAACAGTATCCACTTCACTCGCCGCTTCCATAATATCGATAGTGATCCCCACATCCCAGTCGCCTTTGGCCGAGCCATCGCTGCGTTGAATGAACGGTTTTAACTTTACCTCAAAACCTATGTGCTTTAACGCGTCCTGGAATTTTAACTGCCCATCGTCCCCCTTGTGGATGGCATAAGCCACGGCCAACGCTATGTCTCCTTCGTAACCTAAGTGTTGCCATAATTTACGGTAATTAAATTGGCGGCCATAGGCTTCACGGCAGGTGTAATAGATGTTTTGTACATCCACAAATAAAGCGATTTTCTTCACAGAGTACTCACGTCAGTAGCAGCTAAGGGATGACTATAACACAGACTGGTCTGGCGGTTTTGAAAGGCGCGAAAGTGTGAACTTTACTGAGTCATTTCCAGTGCGAGCATGTTCTCTGTACTTACATTTTACGCTCATAATGCCAATGAACCGTTTGATTTATCAGCATTGCTACTTCATATACCACTGAAAAATAATCCCTTTAATGCCGAGTTTAATCAGCGTGCCTAAACGCAGGCTGTGGGCAAAGATTAACGCAGGATTGAATCGAGCAGGGGAATCGCTTGAGTACCTTAGCGGCCTTGATGATGTTTTTGATATTCGCCCGGAGACATGCCGCTGAGTTTTTTAAAGTAGCGGCCCATGTGGCTTTGATTAGCGAAGCCATTATTGAGGGCGATATCGGTCAAGGATTGCGTTGAATGGCTCAAGCTTTGTTTGACCTTTTCGATGCGCACTTGCAGCAAATACTCCTGCGGCGTCATCGCAAATTGGCATTTAAACATGCGGCAAAAATGGTACTCGCTAAGCTGGGCAATCTCGGCCAGTTCAGACAAGTAAATCTGCCGATGTGAATGGCAATAAATAAACTCTTTGATCGCTTTAGCCACTTTAGGTGCTAGCCCGCCCTTGATTGGCCCCACCGACAAATTAAAGCCGGAACTTTGCAGTAACGTCACCAGCACAGTGTCGGTTACCTGTTCCATAATCAGATGGTTATCACTGGTCTGCCAATTGAGTCCGGCAACTTGATGCCGAAATAGCGCCTCTAACCTCGGATTATCGACAAAGGTCAGCTCAGGTAAACGCACTTGGCGTGGATCTTTATCAAAGACCCGCACGGCCAGTTTCTTCAGATGTTCATCGCTAAAATACAAATGCATAAACTGCTGCGGTTGCCCGAGTTGCCAATGGCTTTGGCAGCCTTGGGGCATAAGGCAAAACTTGCTGGGCGCACCATAGTCGGCTTTGATATCGGTTCTGTGGGTTTCATAGCCGCCATCCAGATACATGCTCAGCGTGTGTTGTGTGTCGTTTTGGTAATACAAACGCTCGCCCGCATTTTGATAATGGGCCCAAGATAAATCCTCCGTAATCACTTGTTGGCGAATACAGGTTTTAGCAGATTTATCAAAACTGGTGTATTTGGGCTCCATGGGGTCCTTGTTATCTCACTGGCTAAGTGTTTCGTCTGTCCAAATTATCGCACTTATTAATGCGGCTCAACGTTCGCTCGCGATTAAAACCGCAATATCGTGTTATGACCCACAAGATGGTGACATAAGGACGAAAGCCATCGCTGTATAGTTCGCCTAATTAAGTATTTTATGAAGGTGAGGGGGACTCATTATGGCTGCTGTGATGTATTTGCTGATGATTTTTGTGTGGGGTTTTTCGTGGATTGCCATTAAGTGGCAGCACGGTGAGGTGGCGACGGAAGTCTCGATTTTTTATCGCTTCGCGATAGCAAGCCTGTTGATGTTCGCCATCGGCTTTGCCTTTAACAAGCTGCAAGCGGTAAAGCTTAGACAGCATCCTTGGTTTGCACTGCAAGGCGTGTGTCTATTTTGTTTGAATTTTATCGCGTTTTATACTGCAACCCATTATATCGCCAGCGGTTTAACGGCGGTGATTATGGCCACTGCGCCCATTTTTAATGCGATACATGGCCGCATTTTTTACGGCACGCCCACTACCCGCAACTTTTGGTTAGGAGTCAGTGTCGGTCTGGGGGGCATTATCTTACTCTTTGGCGCCGATTTGCTCGCGACTCAGTGGTCACAAACCTTAGTGTTGGGCTTACTGTTTTCGCTGCTAGGTACGTGGTTTTTCTCGATTGGCAATATGATCAGCATGCGTAACTCGCGCGATAATGTGTCGCCTTTTACCTCGACAGCATATGCCATGTGCTACGGCAGTGCGGCGTTACTGCTGATCATCTGGTTTAAAGGTTTAAGCTTTAGTTTACCGCTGACAACGAGTTATCTTGGCAGCTTGTTCTACTTAGCCGTTATCGCCTCTGTGATTGGCTTTACCGCTTATTTGATCTTGGTTGAGCGAATTGGCGCTAACGCAGCGGCGTATCTGTTGGTGATAACCCCTGTGGTGGCGCTTAGTGTATCGAGTGTGTTTGAGGATTATCACTGGACTTGGTATTCAAGTGTGGGACTCTTGCTGGTCGCGCTCGGTAACATGTTAACGCGCCGCCAACGACCGCTTGCTTGGTTTAAGTCTTCTACCACGCCAGCGCTGAAAGCCTAACGTCGCAGCTAGCGTCATGATGCACATGAGGCAAGGCTCGATTCGACGATTGTAAGTCAGTCGAGCCAGTACTTATTTGAAATATTGTGCCGGTGTGGTGCCGGTATATTGCTTAAAAAAGCTGATAAAGGCACTGTCACTGGAAAATTGTAGATTAAAGCCCACCTGCGCCACCGATTTCCCCGCCGCCAATTGTTCAATGGCCGAGAGTAAACGCCATTGCTGGCGCCATGCTTGATAAGCCATTCCCGTCTGTGCGCTAAAAATACGGCTAATTGTGCGTTCACTGGCTCCGATTTCTACTGCCATATCCTTAAGATTGGCTGGCGGTTTTTGGTGTAGCTGCAGTTGCGCAAGCCAGGTTTTTAAACGTTTATCCTGTGGGAGGGGTAAAGCCAGATTTTCTTCCGCGGCATTGCCCAATTCTTCGCAGAGCAGCAAAAAGGCATTGTGCTGAGTGCTTCTTGGTTTGTCCCATGGCCAAAACGACATAGTGTCGATTAACGCTTTGAGTAGCGGGTTTACATGGAAAATAGTGACTTTATCGGGCAATGAAGTGACGGTTTCTGGTTCAAAGTAGAGTGAGCGATAGGCAACCACATTACGCATGGTGACGCTGTGCTTAACGCCAGCTGGCAACCAAGCCGCACGCGTTGGCGGTAACACCATTTGAGTCTCGGCTAGGGTGAATCTCATCACGCCTGTGGGGGCATACAGCAGTTGTGCTTTTCTGTGGTAATGCACTCCCGAGTCGTGTTCGCCCATATCTGCGGCAATGCCAATGACCAGATTATCCAGCTGGTCTGGATTAAATTGCTGTTCAGGTAGAATAAAGGCCATTTTGTCCTATTTTTGATGTTTTTTGTCTAAGTGTTGCTAATGGACACATTTGGATTTTATCTATACTGCGCCATCTTTGACAAGTATGGAGCGACATTTCGGTAAACCAACTCATTTGGATGACTGAAATGGACTAAAAATCATGAATATAAAACCACCATTAGGGCTCGTTGTGCTGCTAATGATGTTTCCGCAAATTATGGAAACCATCTATAGCCCAGCTTTGCCTAATATTGCAGAAAACTTTGCTGTGTCGGTTGCCGCTGCATCGCAAACCTTATCTGTGTACTTTATGGCCTTTGCCATCGGCGTATTTTGCTGGGGCCGCTTAGCCGACATTATTGGTCGCCGTAAAGCTATGCTCGCTGGATTAGTCTGTTATGCCATTGGCTCAGCGTTAGCCTTGATGGTTAGCGACTTTAGCCTGTTGTTGATGGCCCGCATATTGTCGGCCTTTGGCGCGGCAGTGGGGTCTGTGATTACCCAAACTATGATGCGTGACAGTTATAGCGGAGAGGAATTAGCGAAAGTATTTTCTGTAATGGGGATGTCACTTGGAATAAGCCCAGTTATCGGATTGCTATTGGGCAGTGTTCTCAGTGCGTATTGGGGTTATAAAGGTGTGTTTGTCGCACTCATGGTCTCTGCAATCGTATTATTATTTTTGTCGGTAAAATCTTTACCCGAAACCAAACCCGCACATACTCAGAAAATCGCCATAGGCGAGTTAGCGATTAAGATGCTTAGTGACAGCGGGATTATTAAGAACACCTTGTTGGTGGCGGCGTTTAATCTGATGTGGTTTAGCTACTTTTCACTGGCGCCATTTATGTTTGAGGCGCAAGGGTTATCGACGCTTGCCTTTGGTACCAGTGGCTTACTGTTAGGCTTTGGTACATTCCTTGGCAGTTATGTTAATAAAATAATGCTGGGTCGAGGCCACACCGGTGCACGACTGGTTCGCTTAGCCAGTGCTATTGCACTTGTCGGTGGATTGGGGATTTGGCTGATCCAATCGACCTTTATAGGGCTGAATAATGTTTACTTTTTAGCGCCTATGCTATTGATTGTGATTGCTTACGGTATCGCTATTCCGAACATACTCAGCTCGGCTCTGGCAGACTACCGTACCTATGCGGGCTCTGCTGGCGCGCTCTTCGGACTGTTTTATTACATTCTGTTGGGACTGGGTTTAGGTGGCACGGGAATCGTTCACCATTTAGGTATGGTGATTACGTTAAGTGCACTGCTTTGTGTTGGCTTAGGTTTACATTTTGGCTTAGCCAATAAAGTAAAAAATGCTTAAGACGTAAATGAGAAAAAGCCAAGGCACTCAGTGCCTTGGCTTTTTGTTATGTGATTATCAACAGCTATGAGTAGCGTTAGGCTTTAGATGCAAGCTCCTGCTGCTTTGCCGTCTCTTGAGCCGCTAACTCTTGTGCTTTAATTGCCGCTTCAAGCTTAGCTTCAACATATCCCGGTGAATGGGTCGCTGCCGAGATTAATCGATACATGGCAGGGATGACGAGTAGTGTCACAAAGGTGGCGAATGCCATACCGAAGAACACTACAGTACCCACAGCGATACGACTTTCTGAACCTGCGCCCGTCGAGAAAATTAACGGTACAGCGCCAACTAAAGTAGTGAAGGCTGTCATTAGGATTGGCCGCAAACGACGGGATGAAGCGTTGATAATGGCTTTATCGAGTTCAAAGCCGCGGTCACGCAATTGGTTAGCAAACTCAACGATAAGGATACCGTTTTTGGTCACCATACCAATCAACATGATCATGCCTATCTGGCTGTAGATGTTGATCCCTTGACTGGTGAGTAGTAGACCTAAGAAACCACCAAACACGCCCATAGGCACAGTAAACATCACCACTAATGGGTTGATAAAACTTTCAAACTGCGCGGCCAACACTAAATAAGCGACCAGTAAGGCCAAACCAAATACGATGAAGATACTGCTTTGGTTTTCCTTAAAGTCTTTGGATTCGCCGGTGTAGCCAATGGAAATATCTTTAGGCAATAATTCAATGGCTTTAGCATCAAGAAACTTTAAGCCTTCACCTAAGGTGTAACCTTCACTGACGTTAGCCTTGAGGGTGATCGATTTTTGCTTATTGGTGTGACTTAATCTTTGGGCCGAAGCAATCTCTTCGATATGGGTCACTGTATCAAGCGTCACTAATTCGCCTTTACCGGAACGCATGTAGATTTGGCTAAGATCGCCAACGTTGTTAAAACTGTTTTCATCACCGCGCAAGTACACATCGTACTCTTCGCCGCGATCCACATAGGTGGTTTCGGTGCGACCGCCGAGCATCACTTCTAAGGTTTGCGAGACGTCATCGACACTGATCCCAAGCTCCGCCGCGCGTTCTTTATCAACAGTAACAATAAGCTCAGGCGTGGTTTCGGCGTAGTCTAAATCGGCACCTTCCATCATAGGGCTGGCGTTGGCTTCTTCTTTGAGCACCTGCGCCCACTTAAACAGTTCGGCATAGTCCGAACCACCAAGCACAAATTGCACCGGTTCGCTCGATTGGCCCCTAAAGCCTGGCATCATAGGGCGAACCATCACATCGGGAATGTCCTTCAATGCTTTGCTAATAATGCCAAGCGCTTGCTGTGCGGATTCGGTGCGTGTGCCCCAATCTTCAAGCTGCATGATCACAAAGCCCGTTTGATCGCCCGCACGGCCACCAAACGCGGGGGCTTGCACGCTGAAGGAGCGCAGCACACCTTGACCCAGCAAGGGCATAAGTCTGTCTTCGACTATGTCCATGTTGGCTGTCATACGGTTATAACTGGTGCCTTCGGCGCCTTTAATAAAGGCGAACAACACGCCGCGGTCTTCCTGCGGTGCAAGCTGTGACGGTACTTGTTGCATTAACCAAGCGCTGCCGCCGATACAAGCGAGGATAACTAAGGGCGCGAGTAAACGGAGTTTAATCGCTCGAGTCACTGCGACGCGATAAACGCTTTCCATGCGAGCAAAGCCGCTGTCGACCCAACGATTAAAGCGATTCGGTTTGACGTTGGCTTTGAGTAATTTACTGCTCAGTACAGGCGTAAGTGTGAGTGCCACTAAGGAGGAGAACAGTACTGACACCGCCAGCATCACGGAGAACTCGGTAAATAGTAGCCCGACCATGCCCTCCATAAAGGAAATTGGGAGGAATACCATCACCAGTACCGCCGTAGTGGCGATAACGGCAAAGCCCACTTCGCGAGTACCTTTGTAGGCGGCGAGTAAGGGCTCTTCGCCTTTTTCGATATGGTGGAAAATGTTCTCGACCACCACAATCGCATCATCCACCACCAGACCGATGGAGAGGATTAATGCCATCAATGTCAGTAGATTAATCGAATAACCTAGCATGTTGGCGGCGATAAATGCCGAGATCAAAGATACTGGAACAGTCACCGCTGGGATTAACGTTGCTCGCGCTTGTCCAATGAAGATATACAGCACGAGTACGACCAAGGCGCCCGTGACATAAAGGGTGCTATACACTTCGTTAATCGAGCGGTCGATAAATACGGTCGAGTCGAAGTCGACCACTAGGCTAGTGCCTTCGGGCAGGAAGTCTTGTACGCGATCAACTTCTTTATGTACTTCTTTGGCAACGAGCAGAGGGTTGGCATCGGACTGGGCAATAATGCCTAAACTGATGTTAACGATACCATCGCTTTTGAAGGTCGAGTTTTCGTTTTGTGCGCCGACAGCCACATCGGCCACATCTTTTAAGTAGATAGGCGTGCCATCGCTGGCGGTACGCACCACAAGGTAGTCAAAATCCTTTGGCGTGTAGTACAAGCGTTTGGTACGCACCGACATCACTGTGGTGTCGTTTCGCACTTGGCCACCGGGCGTTTCGATGTTTTCTTTACGCAGCGCGTTCGTTATGTCGGTGACTGTGACATTGCGGCCCGCCATTTGCTCGGGTCTGAGCTTGACGTACATGACCTTGTACAAACCGCCGGAAATACTGATGGAGCTCACGCCGCTGATAAGGCTAAATCTGTCCTCTAACACGCGCTGGGCGTAATCCGTTAACTGAGTGCGGTCCATCACACTCGAACTTAAATTCACATAGACGGAGGGCTCGCCCGAACCGTTGTCTTTGGAGACGACAGGATCTTTCGCATCTTCAGGCAGCCTGCGCTGGGCGCGGGCCACAGCGTCACGCACATCACTTACGCCTTCGGTTAAGTTCCACCCGAGGAGGAATTTCACTGTGATACGCGAGCTACCATTACGGGTGGTCGACGTGATTTCGTCGATACCACTGATCCCCGTCAGTTCATCTTCTAGGGTTTTAGTGATCTGGCTTTCCATAATGGCCGCCGACGCACCCGAGTAACTGGTGCTAATGGTGACCACAGGGCTTTCGACGTCGGGCATTTCCCGTATCGACAATTTAGAGAAGGAGACTATGCCGAATACGCACAGCAGTAAGCTTAAAACGATGGCAACGACGGGGCGTTTAACCGAAACATCGGATAACCACATTATTTAGTCTCCGTAGCTTTTGGGCTTGAAAGCTCAGTCGCACGGGCTGATGCCTTGGCATCGAGCGTCACTTCATTGATTTGCAGGCCATCGCGCATATTCACTAAGCCTTGCACCACGACTTTGTCACCTATTTTTAAACCGTTTTCAATCAAGACTTGATTATCGATACGCGCCCCTAACTGCACTTCGGTGCGGTTGGCAATGTGATCGGCATTAACTACGTATACGTAACGTTTAGTGCCAGAATATTCCAGGGCTTGTACTGGTACCATAGGTGCAGAAATCGCAGGGAACGTGATAGTGGACGACATCATCATGCCCGGTTTTAAGCGATTTTTTGGGTTGTCGAATTGCACCCGCACTTTAAGGTTTAAGGTCTCTTCGTTGACGCGCGGATCGATAGCGACAACTTTGCCAGTAAAGGTTTCATCCGGCCAAGCGCGGCTGGTGGCCGCCACTTTCATGCCTATGCTTAATTGCGACAGGAAATGCTCTGGCACTTGTAAGTCGAGGCGCATGCTAGATAAGTCATCCAGCGACATTAACTCTGTGCCTATGCTGACCATTTTGCCTTCGCTGAAATTAATCAGGCCAGTATTACCCGCAAACGGCGCAATCAGCGAGTGGTAATGTAAATCCGCTTGTGCTGAAGCTAAGCGTGCTTGGGCGATATCGACACTGGCTTTTTGTGCGTCAATTTCGGTTTGGGTGATGGCATTGCGGCTGATCAGCTTTTCAAACTCTTTGAGTTTACGTTTTTCATCGTTGAGAAAGGCATTAGCCTCAGCAACGGCGGCTTGGGCTTTCATATCATCGAGTTCGATAAGCAACTGACCTTTTTTCACCGCTTGGTTTGAGGTCACGGCGACTTGTTTAATCTTACCTGTGACTTGCGGCGCGATCACCACAGCGCGTTCGGCAGCGAGCTTGCCGATAAGTGAAATAGATTGTGCTAACGGATATTCAACGACTTCACCCGTGACCACTGGAACGGTTCGCATAAGATGAGGTGCGCTTTCGGGTTTAGCCGCTTGAAGGACATCACTAAAACTTACCGCTGTGGCGATAACCGCAAGCAGGGCAATGGCAATAATGGTTTTTTTCATTGTAATTATTATCTCGCGCAAAGGCAGTTTAAAAAGGTAATCGCTCTAATGGCGCTATTCTAGTGAATAACGTACGCCAGTTGGGTAAAAGTTTGTAAAGGTAAGCGAACGAAAATGAAAGAAATTGTGTTTTTTGAGCCTTGAGCACAATTCAACGCAGCTTTTGTGGTTTTTTTGTGCAAATGGCCTGAGCGAGAAGCCCCTCGAGCGCTAGGGATGGACCTCTGTAGGCGATTTTTCGACAGGTGCTTGAGTCGTTTCCACCTGAGGAAATTGGCTTAAAATAGAAGCTAAGCGACCATCGCTGCGCATACTGTCTAAGCCTTGATTAAAATCCGTCACTAACTGCTGATGATCCGTCACGGCCAAAGACACCCCTAAGTGAAATACCTCTGTCGCTATGGGTTGACCGACTTGTTCAAAGGCATCGTCATATTCAGCGGGGCCTTTTTTGATTAAGTATCTGGCTAAGTTATGGCCAATCAAGACTAAGTCGATACGCTTTAAAAATAGCTTCTTGAGGTTTATTTCATCCGAATTGCTTTCTTCGGTGGTGAGCCCAGCGGCGAAGATTTCGGGTGGATTAGCGTAACCGCGGCCTATGCCAATCGTGTAGGGTTTGAGCTCTGAGAGCTGACTGAAACTCAGCGGCGCATCTTTACGTTTATAAAACACGATTTGTACGGGTTGGATTGGCGCAGAATATTGGGCCCATTGCTCACGCTCTTTACGATACCAGAGTCCAATAATACCATCAGCTTGGCCTGTTTTAACGAGTAGGGCTGCGCGAGCGAAGGGATAAAACTTGAGGCTGGCATTGTAGCCTTGGCGTTTAAAGGCTTCTTTGACGACTTGGGCAACGCCGCCTTGTTCGGGTAAAGCATCGGCATAAAAAGGAGGGTAGTTAGTGGCGACTAAATGGAGTTCTCGACCCGCAAATGCGGGGTGGATAAAGCCGAGCATAAACAAGCAAAAGCCAGATAATGTGAGTAATTTTTTCCCCATATCTACTCCAGCACTTAGGTGAGTCGCACTTGGCTTGAGTATAGTCAGAGTTAATAAAAACTGGCGAACTTATGAGTACTAAGATGAGTGCATGTTGAGAGCAATATAGATTTAGAACTATGCCGATTAAGAGCCATGCAGATTGAGAACGCTACAGATTTAGAACCATGGTGGGTGCCCGTTTTACCTTTGCTTATTTATACATTCGCGCCCTAACTTATTCATGCATTAGGGCGCTTGGGCATTCACATATTATGGCGAAGATATTAGTGAGGTATTTTATAGCGAAACCTGCTCACCCTGATACAGACCGCGGCTGAGTTTGCCGGCGTCAATAAGTAACAGTTCACCGGATTGACCATTCTTAATGCTGCTGTCTATCGCAATGATTTTATTGTGATAGAGACCAAGCACTTGCTCCTGCGATGTGTGTCCAACGACAATATGCTCGACCTTGAAATAGTTCAGTATGCTATCGATATCCGACTCTTTCAGTTCATCTTTAAAGTAACCGCGATACCAAGTCGGGCCATTGGTAAAAAACAGAAAGTTGAGTAAATCATCTTTCTTCAACTCGGCTTTTTTATCATCTAAATGCTGACGAAATAGTTGGTTAGCCTCGCTGATATGTAATTTACGCTCGACCCATTCAGGGCTGATGCCGCCGTGCATAAACAAGATATTATTGATTTTGACTAAGGTGTGTTTGCTGCGAAGCCATTGGCCGATTTCGGTGTTTTTGTTGTAGAGCGCATCGTAGTGGCGTTTGAGTAAATCTGCCGAGACTTGATAGCGTTCGTTGACGTAGCGTAAGTCGCCGCGAAACACCATTTGCTCGTGGTTGCCCATGAGTAGATGTAAGCGCCCGCCCGCAGCTTGGGCTTCTTGATCTAAGGCATATAAAAACCACAATACTTCATTGACTTGATGGCCACGGTCAAACATGTCACCCGTCATTACCATATGACCGTCACCAAAGGCCCAGTGGTTATCTTTGTCGATAATCTTATGGGCTTTTAGCAAGTTAATCATTACATCAAACTGGCCGTGTACATCGCTAAGGGCGACAATTTTGCTGACATGAGTAAAGGTATCGGGCTCAACGGTGGCAGCTAGTGTGTGAAGATGGGGCTCTGGTAATTCACCGCAACTGGCAGGGCGAGTTAACTGCGCCTTCGCAATCGGCGTTTGTTTAAGCTCACTCTGGCAAATCCAATAGGCAGTGTCTTTTTGAGCATTGTCCAAAAACACATAAGGGCCATCGGTGACGCTGCTTTCTTGAATCTTTAGTTCTGGCTCGGCCTCACTGGTATTGGCCGCGAATGAGTTAAAGGAGAGTGAGACAAAGGGAAGCGCGGTAACAAGCCATAACAGGGACGTGAATTTTCTATGTCGCTTGAGTATCCATTGGCTGGCTCGGCTCAGTCGGGTATTAGAGTGTGTTATGGGGGGAGCCCCGACTGGTATCGAATTGATTCGCATTAGACCGCATCCTTGTTCTTGTTTTAGTTATTCATTCTGTCATTTTAGACACTTGAGTTGATGAGTCTTCGCATGTGTAACTTTACGAAGTTAATCTCAAGTGTTCAATTTTAAACGTTCAGTCTCAAAGGCTTAATCTTAAGCGCTCAAGATATTCAAAACACTAAATCATACGGATAAGGCTTAATATCGACAAGTCACGAGGCGGGCTAAATTAAACTTGCCCACCTCACTATTCAGTTATTTCATGTCTCAATATCATGACTTCAGTTACATGATATTGACCGTTACATGGCATTGACGACGGTATGACTATCGACAAACTGTTCGAAACTGACGATTTTGCCGCTGTGTATCTTCCATAAATGGGCGACTCGGGCGCTAAAATACTTGCCCGTTTTGACATAGGTACCTGAATAAGTGCCGAAGGCAAAAACCTTATCGCCTTGGGCGACATAGTCTTCGATATCGACGCGGTAGTTATCCCATTCAGTTTCGAGGCGAGCGAACACCTTGGTGGCTATCGCGCTAAAGCCTACGTAAGTGCCCGCATAGGGAAAACCTGCCGCCTCTGTCCAGCGTGCGTCACTCGCTAAGGCATGCTGAAGATTTTTGGCGTTCTCGGCTGAGCGACTTCCCTCATAGGTGCTTTTAACCAGTGCAAGATTCGCATCAGTCTGCCTTGCTGTTTCGATAAGACTTAACTGAGCAGGCTCACTCACTAATGAAGCTGTTGAAACACCATTAAGCATTGGCATGATTATGACTCAAATTGCGCTTCAAGATGGCTTAACCACTGAGCGGGTTGGCCGTAGAAGCGATTGATATTAATGGCGGTGATGTTGCCGTCATCACCCTCTATAGCCATCGAAGGGAAACCTTGGGCACCTATCAGATTCAATAATGCTCTGGACTCAACGATATGCTCATACAGCTTGTCTTCACCTTGGGCATAATGCTGCGCAAAGCTTATCGGGTCGAGCCCAAGTTCAGCGGCTAACCTTGCGAGATTACCTTCATCACTGGCGCTGTGACCATCGCGGTAATGGGCGAGTTGTACTGAGTGTAGATAAGCCAAACTATCGCCGCCCATCGCATCGACTGCGAGCATGGCTTTAATGGGGGGCGCCGAGTCGAGTACGACTGTGGTATCGCGCAGCAGACCATCAAAGTAGTTCTCACCAAAAGGCTGGCCAGTTAGTTCGGCAATGCGCAGATCGTGGGGCATAACATAGTCGCGCCAGTTGGCATCGATTTGTTTGCGTCTTGGTCCTGTAAGCATACCGCCGCCGTGGAGCTTAATGCTAAAGCCAGCTTTTGCGGCTGCATCGAGTAACGGCGCTGCGGCATAACACCAACCACATAAAGGGTCGATAATGGCGTGCAGAGTACGCACTTTGGCCGTTGCTGTGCTGTTGGCCGTGCGAGTAGAAGGAGTTGTTGGGGTAGTCATAGTGTTAAACCTTTTGGCTTAAGTTCGTCGTTACATTAGCGACTTAAGCCCTTTGAAATCATCGATTAAAATCGTTAGTTTGGTACCGTTATTTAGGTGCAGTCATTTAGCTAAAAAAGTGGCACGCAATCGAGCACGTGCCTGTCTTTAACTGTTTGCACTTAACTATCTTTTACACCTAACTAGCTGTACTTCATCGCCGAGATAGGTATGGCTGGACTTACATAGGCCAGGTCATTTCGCCCATGTAAACTTTGGCGCTAATTTCAAGCCCTGCATCGGCTGGCATTTGTGGGTATAGCGCCAGCATCTTTTGGATTAATTCGGCTGAATCTTTCGAGGCTTTTGCTGCGATTTCAAAGGCTTTTACATAGTCACAGGTAAAACCGATGGCACGGGTATCAAATCGCGCTTCGCCTAAATAGTGCCCCGGGATCACTGTGGTCGGCAGCAGTTTTTCCATCGCATCTAAATGAGTTAACCATTCCTGACGCTCTGCGGTAGTTTGAGTGTCAGCCATCCAAACATGCGTGTTATCAAATACTTCTACGCCACCTGTAATGGTTTTTGCCGATGGTACCCACAGGAAAGTGTGTTTAGGATGTTTATCATTGAAACCTTCGATAATCACTTGCTCACCGTCGATGGTGAAAGTGTCGCTGTGAATCGCCTTAGGTAACACTAATTCACTTGGCGCATTGTCCTTTAAAATCGGACCCCAGTAGGCGAGCTTGCCTTCCATTGAGGCTTTAATGGCATCGACTGTGGTTTGAGTCGCGACGATTTGTGCATCGGGGAAATTCTTTTTAATCACGGCTAAACCGAAATAAAAGTCAGGATCGCTATGACTGATATACACCTGAGTCAGTTTTTTACCGCTGGCCTTGATGGTATCAACCAAGGTTTGGGCATCGTTATTTTGAAATTGTGCATCGACTAACATCATTTCGTGTTCGCCGCTGATAAAGCTCGATGACACGGCAAAGATGCTGTTTTCGCCCGGATTAAAATGGCTCACTTGCAATGGTGCCGCATTGACCGCGCCCAGTCCCGTTAGCAGTAAGGTAGCGGCTAGGCTGATTTTAGACGAGGCCTTCAATGTGGCGTTAACTGTGTTGCGTATAGCATAGGTCGATGTGTTCATTTGGCTCACTTATAGTCACAGGATGAAAGAGTAAAAAGGTTCGATTTAGCATTCATTGATTTGCAGTTGCTGCAAAAAGTGAGTTAAGTATAGGTTGCAATAATCAATAGATAAATGCGAGTATCTGCCCATGTTTGTTGCATAAATCGGACGAATTGCCGCGTGCGTCCTTGGACTCTGACTTACCTTGAACTCTGAGTTATTGTTATGCGGGAACGCGAAAATGTGAGTGGAGATAAATCATGGATAGACTCGAAGCGGCTAAGGTGTTTATGACTATTGTTGAGCGCGGCAGCATGGTAAGCGCCGCCAATGCCTTAGATATGTCGCGTTCTATGGTGACCCGTTACTTGAGCGAAATGGAGGAATGGTCTGGTGCTAGGTTATTGCATCGCTCGACGCGAAGCCTCAGCTTAACGCCAGCGGGCGAGCAAGTGCTGGACTATTGCCATCGGCTGCTCGAACTGGCAAATGAAGTGCCCGCGGTGAGTCATGCTGCGGTGGCGATTCCGCGCGGATTATTGCGCATTAGTTGCTCCCAGTTTTTGGCGCATCAGATTTTAGCGCCCGTGGTGCGGCAATACTTAGCCAGTTATCCGCAGGCGAGTGTGAATATCCACGTGAGTAGCCAAACCGTCGATCTGGTCGCCGAGCGGATTGATCTGGCGATTCGCATCACCAATGAACTCGATCCCAATCTTATCGCGAGGCGCTTAGGTGAATGTGAATCTGTGGTGTGCGCTGCACCGAGTTATCTTGCCGCGCGTGCCGCCGTGCTGCATCCCGAAGATTTGACCCAGCATAATTGCTTAACCTATTCCTATTTTGGCGATGTGATGTGGCGCTTTTATCAAACCGATGTGGCTGCGAAACAGGCTCTGGTGCAGTACTCAGATCCTAAGTTAAACCAAGGCAAGGCGTTTAATGTGCCTGTGAATGGTAATTTCAGCGCCAATGATTCCATGGTGGTACTCAATGCTACGCTGGCAGGAGAAGGGATTGCGATGCAGCCGCTATGGGCGGCGAAACCCTATTTAGACTCGGGTCAGTTGGTGCCTTTATTGACTGAGTTTAAGCCGCAGTCCCTTGGAGTGTATGGCGTGTATCAATCTCGCAAACATATGCAGCCCGCATTAAGAGTGATGATGGATATGCTGGTGGCCTACTTTGCTAGTTTGAAATAGTGCCAGTTTGAAATAGTGCCAGTTTGAAATAGTGCCAAAGCTTGCGGCACTCATAGCCTAACGGGATGCCATAAAAAAGGAGCTTACCCTTTCGAGTTAAACTCCTCAGAGACATGCTTGATTAGATTCTATATCTACTTAATCATGCGCTTGTATTTCAAGCGGTGTGGCTCAACCACATCGGCGCCATAGGTGTTTTTCAACCATGCCGAGTATTCTGTGTAGTTACCTTCGTAGAAGTTCACTTGGCCTTCGTCACGGTAATCCAGAATGTGGGTCGCGATACGGTCGAGGAACCAACGGTCATGCGAAATCACCATAGCGCAACCTGGGAATTCCAGAATCGCTTCTTCCAGTGCGCGCAGGGTTTCAACGTCTAAGTCGTTGGTGGGTTCGTCGAGTAATAAGACGTTACCGCCCGCTTGCAGCAGTTTGGCTAAATGCACGCGGTTACGTTCACCACCCGACAGAGTGCCGATGACTTTTTGCTGATCGCCACCACGGAAGTTGAAGCGGCCCACATAGGCGCGGCTCGGGATTTCCATGTTGTTGATACGCATAATGTCTTGACCACCGGAGATTTCTTCCCAAATGGTGTTCTTATCATTCATCGAATCGCGGAACTGCTCAACCGAGGCCAGTTGCACAGTATCACCCAGCTCAATGCTGCCGCTGTCAGGCGTTTCAGCGCCGGATAACATGCGGAACAGGGTCGATTTACCCGCGCCGTTGGCACCGATAATGCCGACGATCGCGCCCTTAGGCACAGAGAACGACAGGTTGTCGATCAATACGCGGTCACCGTAAGACTTGGTCAGGTTATTCACTTCAATAACCTTGTCGCCTAAACGTGGTCCGGGTGGAATAAACAGCTCGTTGGTTTCGTTACGTTTTTGGTAATCGTTAGTGTTCAGTTCTTCAAAGCGCGCCATACGGGCCTTGCCTTTAGACTGACGGCCTTTGGCACCTTGGCGTACCCATTCTAATTCCTTGGCAATGGTTTTTTGGCGAGCACTTTCGGTGGCAGATTCTTGCTTCAGACGGGCATCTTTCTGCTCAAGCCATGAAGAATAGTTACCTTCCCACGGAATTCCTTCACCGCGGTCGAGTTCTAAAATCCAGCCAGCAGCATTGTCGAGGAAGTATCTGTCATGGGTAATCGCGACCACAGTACCAGCATATTCCTGCAGGAAGTGCTCAAGCCACGCCACAGATTCAGCATCCAAGTGGTTGGTCGGTTCGTCCAGTAACAGCATTTCTGGTTTTTCAAGCAGCAAGCGACAAATCGCCACGCGGCGACGTTCACCACCCGATAATACTTCGATTTTCTCATCCCAATCTGGCAGACGCAGGGCGTTGGCGGCGCGCTCAAGGACGTACTCTAAGTTATGGGCATCTTGGGCTTGGATAATGGCTTCGAGTTCGCCTTGCTCTTTTGCAAGGGCGTCGAAATCGGCGTCCGGCTCGGCGTAGGCTGCGTAAACGGCATCGAGGCGAGTCAGGGCATTTTTTGCCTCTGCTACCGCTTCTTCAATCGCTTCACGCACGGTTTGATTCGGATCGAGTTTAGGTTCCTGCGGTAGGTAACCGATTTTCAATCCCGGCATTGGGCGCGCTTCACCTTCAATTTCGGTGTCGATACCCGCCATAATGCGCAGTAGTGTCGACTTACCTGAACCGTTGAGGCCGAGTACGCCAATTTTGGCGCCGGGGAAAAAGCTTAAAGAAATATCTTTAAGGATCTGCTTCTTAGGCGGAACAATTTTACCCACCCGCAGCATGCTGTAAACAAACTGAGCCATTTTTCTCTATCTTAAGTGACTAATGATGCGGCTAATTCTACTCGATTGTGCGCCGAACTCAACTCGACAATGAGCCAAGTTCAAGTACTATCCACAGGAATTTCATGTTTCAAATACTGGGATTGTGGTCGCGATCCGAGTAGAATACCGCGCAACCCTACCTATAAGAATTGGCAGCTGGAGTAAGCAATGCTGAAAAAAGATATGAATATCGCAGATTATGATCCGGAACTGTTTAAGGCAATTCAGAATGAAACTCTGCGTCAAGAAGAGCATATTGAGCTGATTGCTTCTGAAAACTACACCAGTCCACGCGTGATGGAAGCGCAAGGTTCACAGTTAACCAATAAGTACGCAGAAGGCTATCCAGGCAAGCGTTATTACGGTGGTTGTGAGTATGTGGACGTAGTTGAAACCTTAGCGATTGAACGTGCGAAAGAACTGTTTGGCGCAACTTACGCTAACGTACAACCTCATTCTGGTTCTCAGGCAAACAGCGCTGTTTACATGGCATTGTTAAAACCTGGCGATACTGTACTGGGCATGAACTTAGCCCACGGTGGTCACTTGACCCACGGTTCACCCGTTAACTTCTCTGGCAAACTGTACAACATCATTCCTTACGGTATCGACGAGTCTGGCAAAATTGACTACGACGAAATGGAACGTCTGGCCGTAGAACATAAGCCTAAGATGATGATCGGCGGTTTCTCTGCCTATTCTGGTATCGTTGACTGGGCAAAAATGCGTGAAATCGCAGACAAAATAGGTGCTTACCTATTTGTCGATATGGCGCACGTTGCCGGTCTTATCGCTGCTGGCGTTTATCCAAACCCAGTTCCACACGCACACGTTGTGACGTCAACGACCCACAAAACCTTAGCCGGTCCTCGTGGTGGCGTGATCCTGTCTGCTGCTGACGATGAAGACTTGTACAAAAAGTTGAATTCAGCGGTATTCCCAGGCGGTCAAGGTGGCCCATTAATGCACGTTATCGCTGGTAAAGCGGTTGCGTTCAAAGAAGCACTAGAGCCAGAATTTAAAGTGTACCAACAGCAAGTGGTTAAAAACGCTAAAGCTATGGTTGAAGTGTTCCTTGAGCGCGGTTACAAAATCGTCTCTGGTGGAACCAGCAACCACTTAATGTTAGTTGACCTGATTGGTCGTGACTTAACCGGTAAAGAAGCCGATGCCGCCTTAGGTAGCGCTAACATTACTGTGAACAAAAACTCAGTGCCAAACGACCCACGTTCACCTTTTGTGACCTCAGGTGTGCGTATCGGTACGCCAGCGATTACGCGCCGCGGCTTTAAAGAAGCGGAATCGAAAGAGCTGACTGGTTGGATTTGTGACATCCTTGATGATGCAAGCAATCCTGCTGTGATTGAGCGTGTGAAGGGCCAAGTACTGGCACTGTGTGCACGTTTCCCTGTTTACGGCTAATTTGCTGACGCATCTACGCTAAGTAGATGATTGGCTGAGAGTGATCGCTTGCTGACTAGGTACTTACATGAGGTACTTACATCAGGTACTTACATCAGGTACTTAGCATCCGGTAGTTAACCTCAGCCCATAAATAGGATAAAATCCCATGGCCGCATCAAGCGGCCATTTTTATTGGTAAAATCTTAGGCTTAAATCCATTGCGTTTAGCTGAGATTTAACAGGTAAAGCCATTAACGCTTTACTCGCATTCACTGGCAGGAGGCTCAATGCATTGTCCATTTTGCAGCGCGACAGATACTAAAGTCATCGATTCTCGATTAGTGGCGGAAGGCCATCAAGTGCGCCGTCGCCGAGAATGCACCGAATGCCATGAAAGATTTACCACCTTCGAAGGCGCCGAGTTAGTCATGCCTAGGGTGATTAAACGTGATGGTTCACGCCAACCCTTCGATGAAGAAAAACTCCAAGGTGGCATGCTGCGCGCCGTTGAAAAACGCCCCGTGTCTATGGATGAAATCGAGCAAGCGCTTAGCAAAATCAAATCTACCCTACGCGCCACTGGTGAGCGGGAAGTGCCGTCAGAAATGGTGGGTAACTTGATGATGGAGCAATTGATGAGTCTCGATAAAGTCGCCTACATACGTTTTGCTTCTGTGTACCGCGCTTTTGAAGACGTGTCTGAATTTGGTGAAGCCATCGCCAAACTGCAAAAGTAGTTATTCGATTTTTGTGGCCTGTCGTTCAGGCTTCTGGTTGCGTTAGCTTTAAAAGAGGCTTTTGATTAATAGCTTCTGCAAGACAGGTTTTAAACACAGATTTACAAGACTGGTGAAAGCCGAAACCTTTAACAACAGGGTTGAACATGAGCTTGAACATAAGTTGGTCCGTACTCGATACCCAAATGATGAGCCGCGCGATTCAATTGGCGCGCAAAGGCTTTTACACCACGAGACCCAATCCCAGTGTGGGCTGCGTTATCGTTAAAGATAATCAGATTGTCGGCGAAGGTTATCATCAAAAAGCGGGTGAGCCCCACGCCGAAGTTCATGCCTTACGCATGGCAGGTGAACACGCCCGCGGCGCAACAGCCTATGTCACCTTAGAGCCGTGCAGTCATTATGGCCGCACGCCGCCCTGCGCCTTGGCGCTGATCAATATTGGCGTTAAACGTGTGGTGGTAGCGGTAGAAGATCCTAATCCGCAAGTGGCTGGTCGCGGTATTCAAATGCTGCGCGACGCTGGTATTGAAGTGGATGTGGGATTACACCGCGATGAAGCTTATGCCTTGAATTTAGGTTTTATGAAGCGCATGGAATCGGGTTTACCCAGAGTTACAGTCAAATTGGCTGCGAGTCTCGATGGTAAAACCGCGCTGTCTAACGGTGTGTCTAAATGGATTACCGGGCCTGAATCTCGCCGCGACGTGCAGCGCTTACGCTTACGTTCCTGCGCGTTGGTGACTGGGATTGAAACCATACTGGCTGACGATCCCTCACTCAATGTACGATATCAAGAGCTTGGCGGCATAAAAGACAGCGTAACCGAGGCGCAATTACTGCAGCCATTAAGAGTCATACTCGATAGTCGCGCCCGTTTGCCGTTATCGGCTGCCTGTTTGGCTATCGTATCGCCGATACTCTTGGTCTCGACCGTGGCTTATCCCGCAGAGTTTCAAGCACAATTGCCCTCCCATGTGAGTTGCCTCGTGTTACCTGCAATTGCAGGTCGCGTATCCTTACCTGAACTATTAAGCTATTTAGGCCAAAGTTGTAATCACGTGCTGGTGGAAGCGGGTGCAACCTTAGCGGGCGCTTTTTTAGCAGAGGGGCTGGCCGATGAATTAGTGCTATACCAAGCGATGAAAATCCTTGGTGGGCAAGGGCGCAATCTGCTGCAGCTACCCGATTATAAAACCATGGCGCAAATTCCTGCATTAACTTTGGTCGATGAGCGCAAATTAGGGCCAGATACCCGTTTAATCTTGAGCGTTAAGCCTGATACTTCTTTATTTAATTAAGTGAGTTAACCATGTTTACTGGGATTATTGAAGCCGTTGGCACCCTGCGCAAATTGGAGCGTAAAGGCGATGATATTCGTCTTACCGTGGCGAGTGGCAAACTGGATTTAAACGATGTGCGTTTAGGCGACAGTATTGCCACTAACGGTGTGTGCTTAACGGTTGTGCAGCAATTAGCCGACGGTTATGTGGCTGATGTCTCTGCCGAAACCGTGAGTCTAACCGGTTTTGCTAACTACAAAGTGGGCACTAAGGTGAATCTTGAAAAAGCCGTCACCCCAACCACACGCTTAGGCGGACACATGGTCAGCGGCCATGTAGACGGTATTGCTATGGTTGAGCAACGCCTAGTGCGTGGTCAAGCTATCGAGTTTTGGTTAGTCGCACCCGCAGAGCTTGGGCGTTATATTGCCCATAAAGGTTCCATCACCATTGATGGCGTGAGTTTGACGGTTAACGAAGTGGACGGCAGTCGATTCCGCCTGACCATAGTGCCGCATACCGCAGGGGAAACCACGTTAATCGATCTGCAAGCGGGCGATAAGGTGAATATCGAAGTGGATTTAATCGCCCGTTATCTTGAACGCTTGATGAATTATGATGGCAAAGACAGCAAGAGCGGTGGTGTTACCATGGAAATGTTAGCCCGTGCCGGCTTTGTGCGTTAGTGCACTGGTAATCGTACTGCTAAGGTATAGAATTTCATAACAACAGCAAAATCATAAGGTCCTACAATGGCGCTGCACAGTATAGAAGAGATCATCGAAGATATTCGTCAAGGCAAAATGGTTATTTTGATGGATGACGAAGACAGAGAAAACGAAGGTGATTTGATCATGGCGGCCGAAATGGTCACGCCAGAAGCGATTAACTTTATGGCGAAATATGGCCGTGGACTCATTTGCCAGACCATGACCAAAGCCCGTTGCCAGCAGTTAAATCTGCCCTTAATGGTCACGAATAACAACGCCCAGTTCTCGACTAACTTTACGGTTTCTATTGAAGCAGCCGAAGGCGTGACTACCGGTATTTCGGCCCATGATCGCGCGGTAACGGTAAAAGCTGCCGTGGCTAAAGAGGCTAAAGCGTCGGATTTAGTGCAACCTGGGCATATCTTCCCGTTAATGGCACAGGACGGCGGCGTATTAACCCGCGCAGGCCACACTGAAGCCGGTTGTGATTTAGCCCGTCTTGCGGGACTTGAGCCATCGGGCGTTATCGTTGAGATTTTGAACGAAGACGGCACTATGGCACGCCGCCCAGATTTAGAGGTTTTCTCTGAGTTGCACGGTATTAAAATCGGCACCATCGCGGCATTAATTGAGTATCGCAACACCAAAGAAACCACGGTTGTGCGTGAAGCTAAATGCAAACTACCGACCCGTTTCGGCGAGTTCGACATGGTGACTTTCAGAGACACTATCGACAATCAACTGCATTTTGCCTTAGTCAAAGGTGAGGTGAAGAGTGATTGTTTGGTGCGCGTGCATCTGCAAAACACCTTCAACGATTTACTCCATTCAGAGCGCGATCAGCAACGCAGCTGGCCACTCGAAAAGGCGATGGAGCGTATTTCTGCAGAAGGTGGCGTATTGGTTTTATTAGGGAATCAAGAACATCCCTGTGAAATCCTCTCTAAGGTGAAAGCCTTTGAAGCCGAAGATCAAGGCCAAGCGCCTGCTTCTGCAAAATGGCAGGGGACGTCGCGCCGTGTGGGTGTGGGTTCGCAAATCCTCGCTAGCCTTGGCGTGACTAAGATGCGTCTGCTCAGCTCGCCTAAACGTTACCATTCACTTTCGGGCTTTGGCCTTGAAGTGACTGAGTATGTGGCGGACTAAAACCCAAAGTTACACTGAAGTAAAATTAACAATTTCTGATAATTTGCATAGGGCTCTGGGCAATTGGCTGTGATATCATGTCGCCACTTTTCGCCCCGAGCT
The DNA here is from genome assembly GCF_052850535.1 of Shewanella sp. 1180_01. NCBI lineage: Bacteria > Pseudomonadati > Pseudomonadota > Gammaproteobacteria > Alteromonadales > Shewanellaceae > Shewanella > Shewanella sp. 1180_01. Next base: position 43,750 of record NZ_VXCT01000015.1, on the reverse strand, counting down.
GGGTGCTTTAGCTAAATTAGGTAAGATAATGAACGTAGTTCAAGGTAATATCGAAGCGAAAAATGCCAAAGTTGCGATTGTAATTTCGCGTTTCAACAGCTTTTTAGTTGAGAGCTTGCTTGAAGGTGCACTTGACACGCTGAAACGTTTTGGCCAAGTCAGCGACGACAATATCACTGTTGTCCGTGTACCAGGTGCGGTTGAGTTGCCGCTAGCTGCGCGTCGCGTAGCTGCCAGTGGTAAATTCGACGGTATTATCGCATTAGGTGCGGTGATCCGTGGTGGTACTCCTCATTTTGATTTTGTTGCAGGCGAATGTAATAAAGGTCTAGCTCAAGTTGCTTTAGAATTTGATCTGCCTGTTGCTTTCGGTGTTTTGACCACAGATACCATTGAACAAGCTATTGAACGTTCAGGTACCAAAGCGGGTAACAAAGGCGGCGAAGCTGCTTTAAGTCTGCTTGAAATGGTCAATGTTCTGCAAGAACTTGAACAACAGTTGTTATAGTAGGAAAAATAATGAAGCCTTCTGAGCGCCGCAAGGCCCGCCGTTTAGCCGTTCAAGCCATCTATTCATGGCAACTAAGCGGGAATAATATTGCCGATGTCGAGCATGAGTTTTTAACTGAACAAAGTCTCGACGGTGTTGATGTAGCTTATTTTCGTGAGCTATTTTCAGGCGTTGCAACGAAGAAAACCCAATTGGATGAGCTGATCATCCCGCATCTGGAACGCCCGATTGATGAAGTGTCTCCAGTAGAGAAAGCCATAGTTCGTTTAGCGACCTATGAGCTGACTTTCCGTAAAGATGTGCCATACAAGGTCGCGATTAACGAAGCGATTGAGTTGGCAAAAGCTTTCGGTGCGGACGAGAGTCATAAGTTTGTGAACGGACTGCTCGACAAACTGGTTGCACGCAAGTAATAAAGACAAACGGTATCTTAGGATACCGTTTTTCATTGCTAACAAAGGTGGCCGATGTAAGTCGTGCCAAACTGTACAGTGAAAGAATTCCAATTAATTGAATGTTATTTTAGCAACCGCGGCCCCACTCGCCGCGATGTGAAGCTTGGCATCGGTGACGATTGCGCTTTAGTGCAACCCGCAGAAAATAAGTCGATTGCTATCTCCTGTGACACCTTAGTCGAAAATGTCCACTTCTTCCCCGATATGCCTCCCGCTGCCTTAGGTTACAAAGCCTTAGCGGTAAATTTATCTGATCTGGCTGCCATGGGTGCTGAACCTGCGTGGATGACGCTTGCCTTGACGTTACCCGCAGTCGATGAAACTTGGCTCAGTGGTTTTAGCGAAGGTTTATTTGAAGCGGCCGATTACTATGGCATCGCCTTAATTGGCGGCGATACGACGCGTGGCCCACGGGCGATTAATATCACAGTGCACGGCCAAGTCCCACAGGGGAAGGCCCTCACGCGTCATGGTGCTAAAGCCGGTGATTGGATTTATGTTACGGGCACGCTCGGAGATTCGGCCTTAGGTCTGGATATCATTCGCGGTGCGCAGCAAGCCAGAGCCGAACATAAAGAATTCCTGATTAATCGCCATTATCGTCCAACACCAAGAGTCTTAGCCGGCCAAGCTTTGCGCTCGCTTGCCTCCAGTGCAATCGATCTTTCCGACGGGTTTATCTCGGATATCGGTCATGTGCTTAAGGCTTCGGCAGTCGGTGCGGTTGTCGATGTTAATTGCATCCCGCTGTCACGCGCGATGCAAGATACCGTCAGCGAGGAAAGTGCTTTAGGTTATGCGCTGACAGGGGGCGAAGATTACGAACTGCTGTTCACCGTTCCTGAGGCGCAAAAGGGCGCACTGGAAACTGCCTTGAGCCATGCAGGAGCAAAGTTTGTTCGTGTTGGACAAATTTGTGCGGGCAGTAAGCTCAAGTTGCAACTCAATGGCGAGCCGTTTGCGCCGCCTTATAACGGTTTCGAGCACTTTTAAGCTAAGAGCATGTTAATGAAATGGTTGTCAAAGGATCAGGTGCTAACGCGCCTGTCATTAAAAAATCCTGTCCACTTTTTGGCACTCGGATTTGGTAGCGGACTCGCGGCTAAAGCGCCCGGAACCTTTGGTACCTTAGCTGCTATTCCCCTCTATTTATTGATGGCGCCCTTACCACTTGCTTGGTATATCGGCTTAACCTTAGTGGGGGTATTCGCAGGATTTTATATCTGTGGTAAAGCGGCGCAAGACATGGGTGTTCACGATCACGGTGCTATTGTGTGGGATGAAGTGGTTGGACTACTGATCACTATGCTAGCGGCACCAAGTGGTTGGGGTTGGTTGTTAGTGGGCTTTGGTTTATTTCGCTTTTTCGACATCATCAAACCTTGGCCTATTCGATGGCTTGATGCCAAAGTTCATGGTGGCTTTGGCATTATGATTGATGATGTGTTAGCGGGCGTGTTTTCGTTTATTTGTCTGCAAGGGCTAGTCTGGTGTGTTAGCTAACATTTTCGCTAGTCTGACATGATAGCTAATCTAACTTGTTAGTTAACATGGGCAACAACTAACCCTTACTCTTGATTTTGCATTTTTCTGATTGAAGCTTGATTGAAGGGATTCGCTGCTTATCCCTTTTCTGTTTGATTCTACTATTGCAGCAGTTCCCTTGCGTTCGCTAGGGTATTGCTGGTGATAGTATCGCCACCTAACAGCCTTGCCAGCTCTTGAATACGTTGCTCACGATCGAGCGACTTCATTGTGGTCTCAGTATTGCCCGCCTTATTAAATTTATCGACGAACATGTGTTGATGACCATTGCCCGCAACTTGCGGCAAGTGAGTCACGCACAGTACTTGGGTCGATTCCCCTAAGCTACGTAACATGCGGCCCACCACTGCGGCGGTGGGGCCGGAAATCCCAACATCCACCTCATCGAAAATTAATGTCGGCGTGGCAACTTTCTTCGCGGTAATCACTTGGATACCTAAGCCTATCCGTGAAAGTTCACCGCCAGATGCGACTTTCGAAATCGGTTGCAAGGGTTGGCCAGGGTTAGTGGTGACCATAAATTCGATATTGTCACTGCCATTGGCTGACATTTGCTCTGGGTTGAAATTGACTTCGATAGTAAATTTCCCCTTAGGCATATTCAGTTCGTGGATTGACTGAGTCACCAGTTTGTCGAGTTCTTTGGCATATCGAGCGCGGCTTTGACTGAGCTTTTGTGCGTTGCTAAGGTAAGCGGCTCTGCTGGCATCGACCTGCAATTGAATTTCTTCGAGCTTGCTTTCGTCACTGTCTAAGGTGCTCAGTTCTGCCTTTAATGCTAAATGATGTTCGGCCAGTTTATTTGGGCTGACATGGTGCTTACGCGCCAGTTGCATGGCTTTTGATAGCCGTTCTTCTAAATAGGCAAAATGAGCTGGATCGAGTTCAAGCTTACTCAAATAGTGCTGTAATTCGCCTGCGCTTTCTTGCACTTGGATTAATGCATCATTGAGCATAGTGTTGATATTGCTTAATGCAGGATCGTAGCTTTGCAGATCTTCGGCGAGGGAAACGACTCGATTAAGCAGCAACTCTATATTGTTCTCTTCGCCTTCAGTGAGTATATCTAAGCTCGCCTGACAGGTATCAATCAACTCAGTGCCATTGGCCAGACGTTTGTGTTCTTGCTCAATTTCATCGAACTCATCGACTTTAAGATCAAACTCATCGAGTTCTTCTACTTGATATTGCACTAATTGCTTACGGGCAATACGTTCATGCTGGGAGGCTTCGAGTTGTTTTAGATCGGCCTCAATTTGCTTGCAGCGTTGAAAGCTGGCGGCAACCGTATCGATAAGCAATCTATGGTTGGCATAACTGTCGAGCAAGGTGAGTTGATGTTCACTTTTTAACATTGCATGGTGCGCATGTTGACCGTGAATACCGATAAGCAACTGACCCAGTAATTTGAGCTGTGTCAGTGGTACTGGATTACCATTGATGTAGGCGCGTGAGCGGCCATCGCTACCAATCGTTCGACGTAGGATGCACTCATCATCGAGTTCAAGATCGTTATCTTCTAACCAACGTTTTGCCAGTGGAATATCGTCCAAGGAAAAGCGGGCGCTGACCTCGGTTTTATTGGCTCCGGGGCGAACACTGCTGGCATCGGCGCGATTGCCTAGGCACAGGCCTAGCGCATCGATGGCGATTGATTTACCTGCACCGGTTTCACCTGTGATGCTGGTCATACCGGGGCGAAAATCCAGTTCTAAAAAACGGACGATAGCGAAGTTATTAATGCTGAGTTGGCAAAGCATAGTGAATTCCTGTCGAAAAACATACCAAACCACTGTATTGATAAACAGTATATACTGATTTTATATACAGTAAAGTGGCTTGGGTAAATAATCGGCATTATTGGCAGTAAATATTTTTAATTAACTGATTATGCATGGGTTCTTACTAAGCTTTCTAAGATAGGCAAACTAAAAAAAGTAACTAAGGTGCCAAATAGAATGCCCTGAGCACTGGTTGAAGCCTGAGTATTATAACGCTGGGCGAGTAAGTACACGCTAGCGGCTGTGGGCAGTGCGCTCAAGATCACGCCCATGATCAGGTAGTCGCCGCTCACGCCAAAACGGTTAAGCATAAAGTAGACGAGTGCCGGTTGGATAGCCAGCTTGAAGAGGTTGATAAGGCTCAGTTCGATAAAATTCTTGGGGCTAAATACGCTGCTATCTTTCTGGTAGCGCATCGCTTTGGCGAGTACCATGCCGATAGCAAATAGTGCGCAGGGGCTTGAGGTATTGCCAATTTGCTGGATCATTAGCGCCAGCCCAGAAGGTAGTTTTATCTCTAGCGCCGAAATGCCGACACCAATTAAGCTACCAATAACGATAGGGTTTTTACCGACCGCCATCGCCATTATGACTAAGGCGTGGTGTTGTCTTTGGGTGTTTGTGGCCAGTTCCATCGAGACTAAGGCGACGGCAAACATCAGCACGGATAATAAGCTGGCAATCGCGGCGGCGACTAAGGCACTTTGCTGCTGCGGGAATAAGAGGATAAGCAGTGGAATACCAATAAATGCCGTATTACCAAAGGTGGCATTGAGGGCTCGAATGGCGGCAACCGCATGCTGTTTAGGGGTAGCAAGCAGCGAGAGCCCAAGGCAGACAAGATAAGTAATCACCATAGCCGTGCTGTAGCCTGCAATAAATCCCCATTGCAAAATTTCATCAATCGGCTGCTGGGCGAGGGCGATAAGCATGATCGCAGGGAACGCAATATAGTACACATATTGGTTCAGGACTTGATCCGTATCGACGGGCAAGATTTTTAATTTTTGCACTAGTGTGCCGAGCAACATGATCCCGAAGACGGCAAACAGAGGGGTTAAAATGGTCATTTCCCTCACTCATCCTTACGATTAAATTTGAATAAACTCAGCCACCACCGTCATTTCTACTATCGCTCTGATTTTAGGTGGGCGCTTGCCTTTTTTATGTCACGTTAGAACCAGAACTAGCGCCAGCGCAGTAAAACTCGCCACAAAATAACATATCATTTCAGTCTAAGGCTATTGCGCTATGGTCGTATAAGTGGATTAATTGATGTTTAAAACACAATGACTTAGCGTACGCTGTGATTGTTGATGACTTTATATAGTGCCTAAAGTGGGCAGCTAGAACAGAATTAGGACATGCAATGAGTGATGATTTAGGCGCTGAACTACAACTTGTCTATCTTTTTGTGCATTTAGTCAATGCGGGCAGTTTTTCGCAGGCGGCGAAGGAGCTTGATATGCCCATTGCCACAGTGAGCCGCAAGTTAGCGAAGTTGGAAGAGAAGCTCGATAAGCAGCTTTTTATGCGCAGCACACGCAAGTTACGACTGACGGAGGAAGGACTGGCGCTCTTTCAACGCTACCAGAGTGTGGTTACCCAATTTGATGAACTGAGTGGTGCGGGCAGCGATAAACCCGAGGGCACCCTGCGCATCGCCGCGCCAATTTCGATTATTTCCATCGTGTTTATTCAAGCTTTGAATGAATTTGGCCGCCTGTATCCCGATATCCGTTTGCACATTTCCCAGAGCAATGAGTTAGTCGATTTGATTGACAAGGGCATAGATGTGGCGATTGTCGGCGGGGCTCAGCCTGATTCTTCTTGGGTGTCGAGTACCTTAGGCGAGCTGGATTATTGCCTGTTTGCCACGCCAGAATACTTGGCTCAGGCACCTAAACTTGAGCATCCCGACGATCTCGAAGCCCATCAACTGATAAAAGTCTGGCCGCTGTTTAATTGGCATTTAAAGCATCCGAGCGGTGAGTCTTTCTATTTTAATGGCCCAACTAAGTTGACCCTCACTGATTTACACGGTGCGATTCAGGCGACCTTAGGCCATGGCGGGATCTTGTATGGTCCCGAACTATTTGTAAAACAGCAGATTAAAGAAGGGAAACTTAAAGTATTATTACCAGAATGGATTGGCGAGCAGAGGCGGATTTCGATTTTATATCATCAGCGCAGTCAGCAGCCGCTAAAGGTAAGAGTCTTTATTGAGTTTATGCAGTCAAAAGCGCCAGAGTTATTCTCTATGCGTTGATTTAACGAGGGGAACGGATGCTTAACGTCTTTTAGGTTTTACCGTGTTTTTGCTCATGGTATTTTGCGTTTGTTTCGCGTCCTGCAGGCTGGAGCGTGTCGCGGGTAATATGCCGAGCTCTAAAAAGTATCCCACTAAACGACGCAGTTCGAATAAAGAACCGATACGCTGTTGATCTTTGATGGTCAGTTTCCAACTGTCGGTTCGTCCTTCGCTATTGGTTAAGACAAATCCTTGATAAACAATCTTTTTCATTGGAATAACTCAATATTGGCTGATGGAACTTGCTAGATTTGGTCTTACTCGTTTTGTGGCTTGCTTGAAAGTGATTGCAGTCGAGACTAGAGGCTTATTGTTTCTAAACATTGTTTAGACATACTGTTTAGAAATAAAGGTGCTTGAGTTACCCCAAGCACCCCATCAATTAAGCGATGCTGATGCCGATATTTGATACGCCAGCTTCGATAATGTCTTTGCGTAAACCTTTAACCAGTTCCGCTGTGATCTTGGGATTTTCTTCGATAATTTCCAGCAGAGAATTTTGTAACTCTTTTTCTTCTTCCATAACTTCATGGGCAAAAACGAAATCATCTAATGCTTCATCGACTAAATCGACATCGCTGATGGCTTCGATATAGTTAGCCACAGTGCTCGATGACAGTTTGCTGATATTGACGATATCTTCTTCAATCTTGCCTTGAATCGCCCCCAGTAAGGTCGATATGGCGACCACAGCATCCATGGCTGGATAGACGCCATAGGCTTCAAAATCAGCGGGTTCTGGGGTGTTATCCTCAAGACGTTGCAGATGCACATCGATATTGAATTTAAGCTTAGGGTCGTACAGGGATTGCCAGAGTAGTTCTAACGCAGTACTCAACACAGCAGGGTCACCAAACTCACAGACTTCGGAAAACAGTTGATAGTTGGGCAACATGCGTTGGCAAAGTGCAGTGGCGAAGAGTTGTTTTTGTGGCAATGTTAACGCCTTAAGACGTTTAAAGAAGCCCGTTTTTTTGGTCATCTGTTATTTCCGCTGATAGCTGTGATATCACTTGATTTGCCGCAGATTCTACCTTAGTTAACTCATCAAGTAACTCTAGTATTTCGGGTTCGAGATCTTCGACCGCTGTTTCACGTTTTAGCGCCGATTCTATTTCTTGGCATAATCTTTGGGTTGTTGGCACGCCGCAGTAGCAGCTCGCACCATGCAGTTTATGGATAGTACTGAGCATGACGGGATGATCGTTTTGACTCAGCGCCGTCTGAATTGTCGTCACGGTTTGCGGCAAGGAGTCGAGCAACATTCTCAGCATGTCTAAGGCGAGGTCTGCCTTGTGATTAGCTTGGGTTAAGCATAAATCCCAGTTCAGCGTATGCAGGTCAAAATGGGTGAATTTAGGCCGAGTGATCCAGCGATGGATAACGTCTTTGAGCGCCGCTTCATCAATAGGTTTCGGTAAATATCCATCCATGCCACTGCCTAAAATTAGCTCGCGTTCTTCAGCAATCGCATGGGCCGTCACGGCAATAATCGGCGTGTTACGGTTCATCGAGCCTTGGCGAATTTGCTTAGTGGCGCTGATGCCATCTGTACCTGGCATCTGAATATCCATAAAAATCAAATCGAAGGTGCGAGTCTTCGCCTGTTTAACCGCTTCATCGCCACTGTTTACCGCAACTACCGTTGTCACTAACTCACTAAGCAAGGTGTCGATTAGCTTTAAGTTGGCAAAGTTATCATCCACCGCCAGTACGGTTAAGGATTGGCGCGCCGCCGGCGTGGCTATGGTCACTGGGGCTATGATGTCGTATTCCATCGGTGGATAGAGTAAGTTGCGGGCAAGCTGGTGCTCACTCACGGGCAGAGACAACACCACATCGGCATTCGGGCGGATAAACTGGGTTAAGGCGTCTTGTTCTTGGCAATCGTATAGCACCACAAGGCAATCGGTTTTGGTCTTTGCCAAGTTAAGTGTGCTTACCAGTTGTCCAGCATCGCTAAACCCATGGCAACTCAATAGAACATAGTCGTATGGCGCTTCGGCCGTGTTGAGTGTGGTCAGCAAGCTTGGGATATGCTGATGGTGAGTCACTTTGGTATCCCATTGATTCAATTGGCGACTCAAGACAGCATGAGTCAGCACTCGGGGCTCATAAAATAGTATGGTTTTGTCTTTGAGTTTTTCGAGCGGCAGTGAGTCACCGATTTGGAACTGACCTAAGCCGAGCGGTAAACTGAACCAGAAGTTTGAGCCTTTTTCTGGGGATGAAGTAAAGCCAATTTGGCCGCCCATTTGATTCACTAAACGTTTAGTGATCACTAAACCTAAGCCCGTGCCACCAAAGCGGCGTGAAATCGACGAATCGGCTTGGCCAAAGGCTTGGAATAAAAAGTCCTGCTGACTTTCATCGATACCGATACCTGTGTCGACCACATCACAACGCAGTACCACTTGTTCTTCCGACTGGCTTTGCAGTTCGATTTTGACCATCACGCTGCCAGAGTCGGTGAATTTAATCGCGTTACCGACCAAGTTATTGATGATTTGGCACACACGCATTGCATCGCCATTCACATTGTCCGGTACGTTAGGAGCGATATCGACGACGAGTTCTAGGCCCTTAGCCTGAGCGCTGCCCGAGATTAGCGTGATGGTATCGCCTATGGTTTCCCTTAGACCGAAGGGCATGTTTTCCAACACCATTTTACCGGCTTCGAGTTTAGAAAAGTCGAGAATATCGTTGATGATGCCCAGCAGGTTAGTGGCGCTGCGTTCAATGGTTTTGATGTAATCGACTTGGCTCGAATGCAAAGGGGTTTTCACCAATTGCCGCGCAAAACCGATAACGCCATTGAGCGGCGTACGTAACTCGTGGGACATGTTGGCTAAGAATTCTGATTTAATTCGGCTGGCTTCTAGGGCGCGTTTTTTCGCTAAATCTAACTCTACGTTTTGGATTTCAATCTGCTCTAAGGTTTCCCGCAGATCCGAAGTCGCTTGGTCGATATTTTGCTGCATCTCATCATGGTATTCCGACAACGACCCCGCCATGGCATTGATGCCGCGTTTGAGTAAGTCGAGCTCACCAATCAAGTTGCCATCTAAGCGGGCGTCCAACTTACCTTCACGGATTTTAGCGACGACGCGCACCATCTCAGTAATGGGCTGAGTGACGTTTTTCACCAGCCGGAAAGTGAACAGCAAGTTCAACTGCACCCCGATCAACACGATTATAAAGGCGGCGACGGCGGCTCTATGTTGCTCGAGCAAGGCGCGTTCTTTATTGATGATGATGGAGATATAACCTAACAGCTGACCATCGTCGGTTTGGATATCGTAATTTGCGGGAGCGGCGCTGGGCCCGGTGGAGAAAATCGGTGTCCGTAAAATCAGGCTGTCGCCCACATGCTCTATTTCGGTTTTATGCAGTGTGTTAAGCGCTTCTTTGTAGCGCATAATTTCAAAGTCTTTGTGGTAGTGCGAGGTCACAAAGAGCTGATTGTTGGCATCGAAAATCGCGATGGATTTCACGAGGGTGGACTTGTTGAGCTGCGCCGCGGCGAGTAAGCGTTTGGTCGCCTCGCGATCATTAGCCACTAAACCGATTTCACTGGCAATCGACAGCGGCTCGATAATATTGCTGCCCTGTTCGACGAGCGTATCTTCGAGCTCATAAAAACGGTTTATGGTAAAGTAGCTGCCCAGAAGGATACCGACCAAGATTGTTGGCGCGAGCGCCAGTACAAGAACCCAAGAACGTAGGCTGTATTTGGTCATGTTGTTGACTGGGTTCATAGCAGCGGCGGTGTTTCCTGTGACAGAGACTAAGATAATTTTATAAGACTGCCAGAAAGAGGGCGGTCTTTGCCAGTATTTTATTGATTTAGAGGCCGAAATGGCGCAATTTTTTAAAGCAAAACCAAATAGTTCCAAACAGTTGTCGGCTAAGTTATCGCTGAGCGTCAATCAGCTCGATCACTTAGGGGCAGGTATAGCACAACATCAAGGTAAAGTCGTGTTTATCCCCGGCGCACTGCCCGATGAAACCGTGACGGTACAACTCACCGAGCAAAAGAAAAATTATGCCCGCGCTAAGTTAATTAAAGTCGATTCATCAAGTCCTGAGCGCGTCGAGCCCGAGTGTCCACACTATCACACCTGCGGCGGCTGCGACTTACAGCATATGTCATTACCGGGCCAGCGGGAGCATAAAGAAGCGGCGTTGCTGGATATTATGGCTAAGTTTGCCGGCGCCGAAGGCGGCGCGTTATCGCCCGCACTCACGGGTGAAGGTTGGCATTATCGTCGTCGTGCGCGTCTTGCGACTTTATTTGATAAAAATACCAAACACTTAAGCTTAGGTTTTCGTGCCGCCAGTAGCAGCAATGTGGTGCCGATCAGCCAGTGTCAGGTGTTAGCTAAGCCGTTATCGGACTTAATCGTCCCCTTTGCTAAGTTGCTGAATCAATTGTCGGCTAAAGCCAGCTTAGGCCACCTTGAGTTGATTGCCGCCGATAATGGTCACTTTGCCGTGCTGCGTATCACTAAGGCGCTCAACGATAAAGATCTCGCTAAGCTGTCAGCCTTTGCCGAGCAGCATCAGATCCACATTTGTCTGCAGGATAATGAAGGCCAATTCCAAGGAGTTGGCGCCGATTTAGTGTTACCGGTTTATCAGCTGTTAGATGACAAAGCTGAGTCGGATGCGGTGAGTTTAAGTTTCACCCCAGGTAACTTTGTGCAAGTGAACGGACAGATTAACAAGGCCATGGTCGCTCAAGCGATGGATTGGTTAGCGCCAGCGCCTGATGAGCGCATTTTGGATTTGTTCTGCGGCATGGGGAATTTCAGTTTGCCCTTAGCGAAAATGGGCGCGGATGTGATTGGCGTCGAAGGGGTTGCCGAGATGGTGATTCAGGCACGGGTGAACGCTAAAGCTAACAATTTGGATAAACTGACCTTTTATCACGGCGACTTGAGTGCGGATTTATCCCTTGAGCCTTGGATGGGCAAAATTGATAAATTACTGCTCGATCCCGCCCGCGCTGGGGCGTTTGAAAGCTTGCAATGGCTGAAGAAAATGAAGCCGCGCAAAGTCGTGTATGTATCTTGTAATCCTGCGAGCTTGGCCCGCGATAGCGCTGTACTGTTAGAGCGCGGTTACCGCTTACAGCAATTGGGACTTATCGACATGTTCCCACAAACACACCATATCGAAGCCATGGCACTGTTTGAATTAACCAAGTAATTTGCGCTGGCAAAGTAAGCAAAGCGTTTGAATAACGTAAAAAATGTGATTATTACGTCGGTTGGGTTTGACAAGTTCGCGCCAATGCTGAAGATAGGAGAGCTGAAGTGGTGCCCACTTTCTCTCTGAGCACGGATAAGGAAATAAATTAGATGGTCTCTGTTCGCGAAGCGCACTTTAATGATCCCGATTTTCACTTAGAAGATTGGGTGGCTCGCTATATCGGTCATGCCGATGAAGCGCAGATGCTGCTCTCCTTGATAGGGCAGATTGACGCCTTACCCGCTAAGAGTCCTGCGGCGAAGAGAGAACTGCTCGAACGTGCTCGAGAGATGATCGAAATCCTCGCACCGCTGAACATGGACATTGAAACCCTGCAAGCGGCGATTCTGTTTGTGGTGTTCGATGCTGGGTTACTGACTGAAGAAGCCATCAAAGAAAAATTTGGTGAGCCGCTGGCGCGTTTAGTGGCGAGCGTTGTGACCATGAATGCCATCGGCGCCTTAAAAATCAATCCCAACAGTCGCTCCACCGAGCCGCAAATCGACAACATCCGCCGCATGTTATTGGCGATGGTTGAAGATGTGCGCGCTGTGGTCATCAAACTGGCCGAGCGTGTGTGCTTGCTGCGGGCAGTGAAAAATGCCGATGAAGAAACTCGCGTGCTGCTGGCCCGCGAAATTGCCGATATTTATGCGCCGCTGGCCAACCGTTTAGGTATAGGTCAACTAAAGTGGGAGCTGGAAGATATTTCTTTCCGCTACCTACATCCAGATACCTATAAAGACATCGCTAAGCAATTAGATGGCAAACGACTGGACCGTGAAGTCTTTATCGACAAGTTTGTCAGCCAGTTGCAACAAAGACTAGATGAAGACCAAATTCGCGCTAAGGTCTACGGCCGGCCGAAACATATCTACAGCATCTGGCGCAAGATGAAGGGCAAACACCTCAAATTTGATGAGTTGTTTGACGTGCGCGCCGTGCGTATCGTGACCGATCGTCTGCAGGATTGTTATGGCGCGTTAGGTGTGGTGCATACGCTTTGGCATCATATTCCGCGGGAATTTGACGACTATGTCGCTAACCCTAAACCTAACGGTTATCAATCGATTCATACCGTAGTGGTGGGGCCTGAGGGCAAAACCGTTGAAATTCAAATTCGCACCCAAGATATGCATGAAGATGCAGAGCTGGGTGTGGCTGCGCATTGGAAATACAAAGAAGGCAATAATCATTCCGGTAAGCAAAGCGGCTACGAAGAAAAAATTAACTGGCTGCGTAAAATTCTGCAATGGCAGGAAGACGTGGTCGAAAGTGGCAACTTGGTCGACGAAGTCCGCAGCCAAGTGTTTGAAGACAGAGTCTATGTGTTCACCCCAAGCGGTGAAGTTGTCGACTTGCCACTGGGCTCAACCGTGCTCGACTTTGCCTATTACATTCACTCCCAAGTGGGACATAAATGTATTGGCGCTAAGGTCGATGGCCGTATTGTGCCGTTCACCTATCAGGTTGAAACGGGCGAGCGTATCGAGATCATCACCTCGAAACAGCCCAATCCCAAGCGCGACTGGCTTAACCCTAACTTAGGTTATATCCGTACCTCACGTGCGCGTTCGAAAATTCAGCATTGGTTTAAGCAGCAGGACAGAGACAAGAATATTGTCGCCGGCAAAGAAATGCTCGAATCCGAATTGGCGCGGGTGAGCCTTAAAATTAAAGACGCCGCCATCGCGGTCGAGCGCTTTAATATGGCGAGCATGGATGATTTACTGGCGGCGATTGGCGGCGGTGATGTGCGTCTGCATCAAGTGGTTAACCATATTCAGAGTCGTCTGCGACTCGACGAAGTGTCAGAAGAAGATGCCGTCGAAGAATTAGTTAAGAAAGGCCAGCATAAGCCGACCTCCAGTGGCCGTGGTCAGGTTGAAGTCAACGGTGTGGGTAACTTGCTTAACCATATCGCCCGTTGTTGTCAGCCAGTTCCCGGTGATGAAATCTTAGGTTTTATTACTAAAGGCCGTGGCATTTCTGTGCATCGCGCTGATTGTGAACAAGTTAAAGAGTTAATGCGGGTTCACCCAGAGCGCGGTGTCGATGTGGTCTGGGGCGAAAATTACTCCGGCGGTTATCGAATGCGTCTGCGGGTATTAGCCCACGATCGCAGTGGCTTATTGCGTGACTTAACCTCAGTGCTGGCTGCTGAAAAATCCAATGTATTAGCCATGAGCTCGTCATCGGATACCAAAAACCAGACAGCCGCGATTGAGTTGGAATTAGAGCTTTATAACCTCGATGGTTTATCGCGGGTGTTATCTAAACTGACCCAGGTCGATAGCGTGATCGAGGCAAGACGGCTTTAGGGTTCGCAATGCTTTTCGAAGCGATTAGCCTCGAAATCACAAGCAATATAAAAGATACAAAGAAGCCATCTAGAAGCAGAGATAAAGGATTGGGGCAGCAGGGATGCTCTTCATCATTCTGAGACATGGTTTGCCATGGCATTTGCTCCCAGACGCGCAGCAAGTCCGTCCTTGGATGCTCGACCGCCCCGTCCATGGGGCGAACGGTCGTCTCGCTAATCACCATGGCTCACCTTTTTGGCATTAGCGTAACCTGTAGATTTAAAAGCGTTACGCAGCACGCTTTGGGACAAAAGCGTGTTAGGTCCTGGGCTGTACCATGTGAATTTCGAATAAAATTTTTATGGGTAATGCTCAATTAAGGGGCCGAAAAAGCATAGCTTTTGAGATCCCAGCCCGCCTGCGGGCGACTTTAATTTTTGTTAGGTATTTTTACAGATGGTGGTGAGATAAACGATACCACTTTCGACCCTTTCTTTTATGGCACGTAACTGCGAAAACTCGAATCTTCCAGCCGAACCATGAGTACCATCGTTGAATACACGAAAAAGTTGCAGTACGTTGGTAATATCTTCATCAACGAATTCAACTGCTTCCTCACTGACGATACCCGAATTTACCAAAATGTGTTTGATTTTCCAGCGTCTAGTAGGCTGTCCTTTATCTGTTTTTTCACATTGTGGAAAGCGGGTAAGAACGTCGGTATCGGGAGCAAAGTGATCAAGAATTTGTATAAATATTTCCCTAGCACTAGTACAAAAGTGGCGCGAAGCATCCGGATTCATAGGACTCAGAGAAAAGAGTGCGCCTTTCCACCTGCTATCTAAATCAAGTGATATTTCAATTAGTTCGCCTGTGATATATGTTGAGATGAGATCGCCATCATTGCCAGCATTTGTTTGTGGCTCATCTGACTCCATAGCATTTGAAACCGCAAGGCTATTTGCGTTTTCTTTCTCAGATAAATCAAGAAACTGGTTCCCGAAAGGGATGTTCTCAAACTCTTGTTCGCGCTTTTCTAGGCTTTGGTACGATCTATTTAGTGAAACTGTAGATGTATGGAGGACCTGATATCGCACTGTTGTGCGGCTTTGCAATCTGTTTAGCTCATTTATAATTCTTTGACGGTTTGCCCTTACCCGCACATTGTGTTGCCCTACAGCGCTGTTGTATTTGTTCACGGCGTTTTTAATATTTTGATTGTGTTTTCTAACTTCCTGATTGTACTTATTTATGGCTTGACGCTGATTACTTTCAATCTGACGCAATTTACTTTGTAATTGTGAAATATTAATTTTCTTAGCCATATCTTCAATTCCTTTTATGTTTAACGCCCTGTTAACAGGTAAAATATTGTTGAAAAATCTGGCCATCCATTTTAGATCAACAACATAATGCACTTTTGGTTTATCTACAACTTGTACGAGCTAAAATTGCTTAAATGAGAGTCATCAAAAGTTGAAGGGCTCAAGCTAAGGCATAAAAATGAGCTTACTCATTAAAAAATAGTGGATTTAAGACATGCTAACCCACCCAATAAAACAAATGGGCAGAGATTGATTTAGTTAAACAGGATTACAGTTAGTTGCTGTGAAAGTGCTGACAGCTTGCGGCAAAGTGCCGTCGTCGCTTTTCCAGATGTTCGCAGTAATCAGTGAGTGCTTGCAGCTTACCCACCGGACCATGAAATAGCTTGCCAAACTCAGTGGTGAGCTTGAGCCAATTGTCATGTGGGATATTTAATCTTGCCAGTAACTTAGCGCTATTTACACTGATAGCCCCACGTTTATCACTTCGAATAATTCGACCTGTATCATCGACCAATTCAAGGTAATCCGATAATAAAAACGCAATGCCATTGGGCTGATTGTCGCGCTCATTACCGATAAAAGGCAGTAGATTTTTAGGTTGCTCACCTTTTAATGCGGCCCGAATACGCAGCTGAATACTGGTATGGCCGGATTGTTCTGGTGTATCAGCCAGTTGCGCTCTAATAGGATTCAAATCAACATAGGCCATACAAGTTAACACAGCGGCTTCATCGAGCAGGGCTTGCGATTTAAAGCGACCTTCCCAGAAACGACCTGTACAGTTATCTTCTTGATTTGCTTGTCTTGCTATCGGTTCATTAAGGCAGCGCATAAACCATGAAATATCGCATAATCGGCTGCGGTAAATTGCGATTGAATGCTTTAATCTGTGAACTTCATGCGCCTCAACTAACTCACCTTTGGCGAATTTTTGCGTTAATTCATCGCCTTTAAACAGCTTATGCCACTGCTCAAGTACTTCGCGGTCAGTCCAACGATTCGCGCTGTCGATATCGACCCGCAGCACCACATGCAGATGATTGGACATCACTGCAAAGGCCGCCACATCAATAGCAAAAACCGCTTCGAGTTCAAACAGTAGCAACTCTACCCATGCGCGGCGATGGTCATAATTTTTTCCCGAATAGGCATCATCACCACACAAAAACGCACGCCGCACAACGCGACTACAGCAATGGTAATAGGGTGTGTCTTCAACACTTATCTGAGTTCTACGTGGGCGCGGCATACAAACCTCCTTGTTTAATGCTTAACCCAAGCATAGTCGGAGGTTAACAACTGCGCTATTTAGGCTGGGTGTCCACTTTTACTCGTCGGTTTCCAGTTTCAGCAGGGCTTTATCCAGCTTGGCGGGCACTAATCCGGTTTGTAGGTATTTGTCGGTGAAGCGGGCCGCTCCCTTTTTCTGTTCGAGGTATAAATCAAGAGGTGGCAATTCCGATTCATCGTCGGTCTGAAAGAATGATCCTTCATCTTCACTGTCGGCAATTTTTTGTTGATAAGCTTCTGGCAATGGTAAAAATCTGAGTGTATTTTCTTGCTCAACCAGCATTTCAAATATCTTGGCAGATTGCTCATCAATAATGTCGAGGGCTTTACTACCACTGCGGTAATTCAGCTGAGGGTTGGATCGAAGACCCATATCAAGTAATTCCAGACGCGCACGTTCCAGCTGCTGCTCAACAACCATAAAAATCCATCTCCGAGATATGCTGAACAGCAATAGTTTTCACTAGGTTTTTGCTGGTGGCGTTGGTTAAAAATCTACCATATCAATGGTTGTTTCTAAAAGCAATCTTGCGGATTATTAGAATGATAAGAACAAGTCGGGCAGGAAGTGAATGGCTGGATATTATTTTTAGGGGCCGTTAATAAATTTAACGATATTAGCTAAAGTTGATGGTGCTATTCGCCATGAGATTACTGCTCACCTCATTCCTAATTAAGAAAAATGTGTCCCAGCATTCCTGAGTATGCCCTTTTGCCTGCAAATTACTTAATCGGCCAGTCTCCTTGGGGCTATTATGCTCTACGGAATTATTTAATCCACAACGCCATGCTAATCGATCATGAATATGGCTCATGTTCTATGTGAAATAAAACCGTTTTTGTTCATGTGCCGAACCACGTATAAATGACTCCAAGCTAAATATGAGTCAAGCCTGAAGTTTCACCCTAGCTAAGCCATCAGAACTTAAGTTATTGGCACTTAAGTTAAATAGAACCTCAGACAGAACACGAATAATGTCTATCAGAGTCGGGTCAGAAGCTAGAATAACAGGGCATAAACTCAGGTTTGAAATCAGACAATGGGATACTGGATCACTATGAATAAGCATTTTACATTTACGATTAACAGCATTTGTCTTGATGAAAATTATCATCCCTCAGACAAGACGCGTATTACCACCAACTTTGCTAATTTGGCCAGAGGCAGTCATCGCCAAGCGAACTTACGCAACGCGTTAAAGATGATTGATAACAGCTTTAATGCCTTAGCGCATTGGGATAATCCTAAAGGCGATCGTTATAGCGTTGAGCTGGAAATTATCTCCGTTAATCTGGATATTGACGGCAGTGGTCAAACCTTCCCATCGATTGAAGTTTTGAAAACCAATATTGTTGATCATAAAACCAATAAACGTATTGAAGGCATTGTAGGTAATAACTTTTCATCTTACGTACGCGATTATGACTTTAGCGTATTACTGGCAGAACATAATAAGGGCCAAGCCAAATTTAGTATTCCAGATGATTTTGGTGGTCTACATGGCAAGCTCTTTCAGTCTTTTGTTAATTCTGATGCTTACAAACAGAATTTTAATAAGCCACCTGTTATCTGTCTCAGTGTTTCGGATAATAAAACCTACCATAGAATTGAGAATCAGCATCCTGTATTAGGGGTTGAATATCAGCCAAATGAATCGTCTTTAACTGAGCAATATTTCAAAAAAATGGGCTTACAGGTGCGCTATTTTATGCCGCCAAATAGCGTGGCGCCGTTAGCTTTTTATTTCTTTGGTGATTTACTCAATGATTACACTCACCTTGAGTTGATAAGCACCATCAGCACTATGGGCACTTTTCAAAAAATCTATCGCCCTGAGATTTATAACGCCAATGCTGTTGCAGGGAAATGCTATCAACCCAATTTGAAAAACTTGGATCATTCATTAACTCAAATTGTTTATGATCGAGCAGAACGTAGCCAATTGGCTAATGAGCAAGGCAAATTTGCAGCGGAGCACTTTATCAAGCCCTACCAAACGTTTTTTGAACAATGGTCTGCTCATTTCGTTTAGTCGCTCTGCGCTTACTTAATCGTCACGCTCAATAATTAACCCAATACGGCATCAATATCATGACAACACTACTTAATAAAACACCGCTTAACAAAACATTGCTTAACCAAACCCTGTTACCGACTTCAACGGCAGGCAGTTTGCCTAAACCTGTGTGGCTGGCAGAGCCTCAAACACTTTGGTCTCCTTGGAAATTACAAGGTGAGGAATTAATTGCAGGTAAACACGATGCACTGCGTTTGTCATTACAGGATCAACTACATGCAGGGATTGATATTGTCAGTGATGGCGAGCAAACGCGGCAGCATTTTGTCACTACGTTTATTGAGCACCTCAACGGCGTTGATTTTTCAAAACGTAAAACCGTGAAAATTCGCGATCGTTATGATGCGAGTGTACCCACGGTTGTCGGCCCAGTGAGCCGCCAAAAGTCGGTGTTTGTTGAGGATGCCAAATTTTTACGCAAGCAAACCACGCAACGGATTAAATGGGCGCTGCCTGGCCCAATGACCATGATAGATACGCTTTATGATGACTATTATAAAAGTCGCGAAAAGCTTGCTTGGGAATTTGCCAAAATTCTTAATGAGGAAGCCAAAGAATTAGAAGCGGCCGGTGTTGATATTATCCAATTTGACGAGCCTGCTTTTAATGTGTTTTTTGATGAGGTAAACGATTGGGGCATTGCCTGTTTAGAAAGAGCCATTGAAGGCCTTAAATGCGAAACGGCGGTACATATTTGTTATGGCTACGGCATTAAAGCCAATACAGATTGGAAAAAAACTTTGGGCTCAGAGTGGCGCCAATATGAAGAAGCATTTCCTAAACTGCAAAAATCGAATATCGATATTATCTCGCTTGAATGTCACAACTCCCATGTGCCAATGGAGCTACTTGAGCTCATTCGCGGTAAGAAAGTCATGGTCGGCGCGATTGATGTTGCCACCGATACCATTGAAACCGCAGAGGAAGTGGCTGACACCCTACGAAAAGCTCTTAAATTTGTCGATGCTGACAAGCTCTATCCTTGCACCAACTGCGGCATGACGCCTTTATCCCATCAAGTCGCAAGAGGCAAACTCAATGCTTTAAGTGCTGGCGCAGAGATCGTCAGAAAAGAACTCTTGGCATTAAGATAAGACGCGATAAGTGCTGCTGTCTTTTTTACAGCAGCATGTTTTATAGCAGTATGAGTCTAGCTTTGTTGAAAAGGTATCGACGTCGGTATTAAAAAAAACGGGATTGGCATCTTAATGCCAATCCCGTTTTTATTTCTAAGCTCATGCATTTAGTGCTTACATAGGCTTATGCATTGTCTTAGCACTTATTCACCAAGCTTTGGTGTGCGTGGCGGTATCATGCGCCTTTCATCTGTTGACTCAAATGCACCTGCAAATTTAAGCAGGTTATTATCGTCATAGGCACGGCCCGCGAAGGTTAACCCCACTGGCATACCAATATCGGCCATCACGCCCATAGGCACAGTCACAGTTGGTACCCCTAAGTGACGAATCGCGAGGTTTCCGTTTGCGACCCAAACTCCGTTGCTCCAAGCGATATCGGCTGAAGCCGGATTCACATGGGCATCCGCAGGGCCGACATCTGCCACGGTTGGGAACAGCACGGCATCAAGTTTTAGCCCGTCCATCCAGTCTTCGAGATCTAGCTTACGGGTCTTCTCTAAGCCACGCAGACCATCGGGAATAGTGTCGATCTGGTCATAGGATTTAAGACCACGCTTAGCCATGTTGACGTACTCTTCCATGCCGGCGGCGAGGTCTCCCTCACGATTTGGCAAGGTGCCTAAATCATGGGGGAATATCAAATGCCCAACAACATCAGCAAGTTTGTTGAGTTTAGGGTCATTATTAGCACGCAGGAATTCATCGAACGCCCAGCCGGAAAGTTCCCACAGCTCATCATTGAGGAACTCAGGCGTGACTATGCCGCGGTTAAACACGGTCGGCGCGCCAGGGCGGTCGCCTTCACAATTTGATACCAGCGGAAAATCAACTTCAATGACTTCGGCGCCGGCAGCTTCTAGGGCTTTACGCGCCGCTTTCCATAAATCGATAACTGATTGGCGAGTATGGATGCGTTGTCCCGTTGGTCCACCGATACCTGGGTTTTCGCTGGTACCTGCTAGTTCATCTTTGTTGATGTACATGCGCGGTACGCCAAAACGCTTACCCTTCAGCGTGTCGGCTTGAGCGGCAAGCGCCAGATAAGATGCTGGACGGACACTTGATGCTTTAGGGATTTGAACCCAAGCTTGTAGACGCCAGAGGTCGCCACGGGTAATTGGGTCATCGGCTACAATCACATCCAGCACTTCGAGCATGTCTGCCATAGTGCGGGTATAAGGCACGACGACATCCATGGTCGGCGTTAACGGCCAGTTACCGCGCACGGAAATCACGCCGCGAGACGGCGTATAGGCACACAAACCGTTATTGGACGCGGGACCACGGCCACTCGACCAAGTTTCTTCAGCAAGACCAAAAGCAGAGTAACTTGCTGCCGTGCCCGTGCCCGCCCCATTGGAAGAACCCGAGGCGAATGGTGCAGTAAGATACTCAGCATTGTATGGGCTTTCAGCGCGGCCATAGTGACCACGCTGCATACCGCCATTTGCCATGGGTGGCATATTGGTTTTGCCTAAGCAAATGGCACCCGCGGCGCGTAGGCGCTCAACGGCGAAGGCATCGTATTGCGCCACTAAATCCTTAAAGGCTGGGCTGCCAGACGCCGCTGTCAGTCCCTTCACTAGATAGCTGTCCTTAGCGGTATACGTAATACCCTCAAGTGGGCTTAAGGTTTCACCACGGGCGCGGCGCGCATCTGACGCCTCAGCTTCTTTGAGCGCATCGGGATTGTGGACCACTAACGCATTAAGCTTAGTCTTTGTCGCAGGGCCGTCATAAGCCTCAACCCGCGCGAGATACGACTTAACCAGCTCAACTGCGGTGGTGTGGCCAGATTCGAGCGCTGCACGCAGCTCGGCAATAGAAACTTCAGTAACTTCAAACATCTTACGCCCTCCCGCTGAAAGCCAATTGTGGTGCATTAACAGTGACATCAATCGTCATGCTGTTCTCCTTGGGTTACTTTCCAGCAGGGATTTGCTGAGTAATACAATGGATATTGCCGCCACCTAATAAAATCTCACGGGCTGGCACACCCACAATTTCATGCTCTGGGAAGATTTCCTGCAGTTTTTCGGCTGCGATATCATCGGTTGCAGGATCAAGCAACGGGAACACGATGCGATTATTGGTTATTAAAAAGTTCACATAAGAACCGGCTAAACGCTCACCCGCCGTGCGTGGCACGCCAGTGCCTTCAGCCACACCTTTTGATTCTTCTTCGGTGCAATACAGCGGCCCCGGTTGTGGCAACAGATGGATTTTTAACTTACGGCCTTTGGCATCCACGGTATTTTGCAACATCTCTAGCGCCGCTTTTGAGCGTGGATATTGTGGATCAGTCTCATCATCGGTCCAGTGCAGAATGACTTCACCAGGACGGGCGAAACAGCACATATTGTCGATATGGCCATCGGTCTCATCCATATAAACGCCATCTTGCAACCAGATAAACTGCTTAACATTCAAATAGTCACGCAGTAAGTCTTCAATCTGTTCTTTCGTCAGTTCAGGATTACGGTTGGCGTTGAGTAAACATTCGGCACTCGTCATACAGGTGCCTTCACCGTCAACATGGATAGAACCCCCTTCGAGGATCAGCGGCGCGCTGTAACGGGCAAAACCATGCTGCGCAAGCATTTGCTGTGCAACTTGTTCGTCCTTATCCCATGGGAAGTACAAACCACCGTTATGGCCGCCCCAAGCATTAAAGCCCCAGTCAACACCGCGGCATTCGCCCTCGGCATTAACGACCACAGTTGGCCCAGTGTCACGCGCCCAGCAATCGTTACTGTCCATTTCAACCAAAGTGACGTGGGATGGCATCACTTTTTGAGCTTCCGCTAAAAAGGCTTTAGGAACACCCATATACACGGGCGTTGCACCACTAATGGCATCGGCCACCTTAGCAAAGGTCGCTTGAGCATAAGCGCCCGCAGAGCGCCAGTTATCGGGACGATATGGCCAAATCATCCATACGGCTTGCTGCGCTGCCCATTCGGCGGGCATATAAAAACCATCTTGAGATGGCTTAGTCGTTAACGGCGTGGTATCCACAGTCGCGTTTGTCATGAATTTTGTCTCCAGTAATGCTCAAATCTATAAGGGTGTACGCCCCATTTTGGGCGACAGAATAGAAATACACCTAACATAATCAAATAAATCGAATGACCGTATTCATTACGCTGCGCTCATCACGAGCATTTATTACATGCATCCATCACATGTATAGTTAGGCCGAAATTGTTAGGTCTTCACTCAGTGAGTTTTAGCTTCATTGAAATATTGCTGCGTATCTTATCATTTAAGATGGCTTGCGCTAAATACTTGTATGCAGGACATAGATGAGAATTTGTTGAGTCGTTAAGTCGTCAGTTTATTGCTCTTTGGGTGAATTTCACCACTACATGGCGCGAATGCACTTTTAGTTAAAATAAGACCTATTAAATAAGAACCCTAAGATCTGATCTCAGCATCAAAATAGCGCTTTTATGTGACCTCGCTTATCATCGCGTTATTATAGCCTTTCATTAACAAGCACTGCTGAGGCGTATTCTTTTTGTTCATCCTCAGCATTAGTCCGCTTAAGTATTTATCTTTTAAGGATATCAGCATGACTTCCCACACTGTGCCATTAACTTCATTTTCGACCACTGAACCTTCTACAACGGAATTTTCTATAACAGATGTTGAGCCGCTACTTAAGATCATGGAAAAATTGCGCGACCCACAAACAGGTTGCCCGTGGGATAAAGCACAAACCTTTCAAACCATAGTGCCTTTTACCTTAGAGGAAGCCTATGAGGTTGCCGATACCATAGAGCGCTTAGCCTGGGATGAGTTACCCGATGAACTTGGGGATTTATTATTTCAAATCGTATTCTATTGTCAGCTTGGTAAAGAGCAGGGGTTGTTTGATTTTGCTACTGTGATTGAGAAAATCAGCGACAAGTTGACCCGCCGTCATCCCCATGTGTTTGGTGAGCAAAATCCGCAAATAGGCGATGGCGCTCAAGCGATGAAAGCCAATTGGGAGGCGATTAAAGCGACTGAGCGTGAACAAAAGGCGCAGCAAGTGGCGGGTGAAACCCAAGCTGATACTGTGGTTTCAGCGTTAGATAATATTCCGCGTACCCAACCTGCGCTGTCGCGCTCAATCAAAATTCAGCAAAGGGTGGCGCGAGTCGGTTTCGATTGGGCCGAACTTGAGCCCGTGGTCGCTAAAATCCACGAAGAAATCGATGAAGTCTTGCATGAAGTGAATCAACCCGAGCAAGACCAAGCGAAAGTGCAGTCCGAAATGGGCGACTTGTTATTTGCCGTGGTGAATCTAGCTCGCCATCTTAAGGTCGATCCAGAACAAGCGTTGCGCCAAGCCAACCTTAAATTTGAACGCCGTTTTCGCGGCGTAGAACAGTTGGCGAGTGACAGCGGTAAAAGCATGCAAGAGCACACATTAATGGAGCTGGATGCCTATTGGGACCAAGTAAAAGCGACAGAGACGAGATAAACGGCAAATTATCCCGATTGGTGTTTGTCGAATCGCGCCGCCTTTGGTATACTACTGCCCCGTCCTAGTGCTTTCTTACAAGCACGTATTTTCAAACTCATTTTCTCAGGTTCAGCATGACTACAAGGTATATCTTCGTTACTGGTGGCGTTGTTTCATCACTAGGTAAAGGCATTGCAGCAGCATCATTAGCTGCAATTTTAGAGGCCCGCGGTCTCAATGTAACCATCATGAAACTGGACCCTTACATTAACGTTGATCCGGGTACCATGAGCCCAACCCAACATGGCGAAGTATTTGTTACTGAAGACGGAGCAGAAACAGATCTCGACTTGGGTCACTACGAGCGTTTCATCCGTACTAAGATGAATCGTCGTAACAACTTCACTACCGGTCGAATTTACGAAGAAGTATTACGTAAAGAACGTCGTGGCGATTATTTGGGCGCAACCATTCAGGTTATCCCACATATCACTAATGCGATTAAAGAAAAAGTATTAGCAGGTGGCGAAGGCCATGATGTGGCTATCGTCGAAATCGGCGGTACTGTGGGTGATATCGAATCTTTGCCGTTCCTAGAGTCTATCCGTCAGCTCGGCGTTGAGCTGGGTCGTGATCGTACTCTGTTCATGCATTTAACCTTAGTGCCTTTCTTAGGTGCTGCAGGCGAAGTGAAAACTAAGCCAACTCAACACTCAGTGAAAGAGCTGCGTTCTATCGGTATTGCACCAGATGTGCTGGTTTGCCGTGGTGACCGTGCGATTCCTACTAATGAAAAAGCCAAAATCTCGCTGTTCTGTAACGTCGAAGAGCGTGCGGTTATTTCATTAAAAGATGTTGATAGTATTTATAAAATCCCAGCTTTGTTACGTTCACAAGGTTTGGATGACTTAGTGGTTAAGCGTTTCGGTTTAGAATGCCGTGAAGCGGATCTGTCTGAGTGGGAAAATGTGATTTACCAAGAAGCTAATCCAAACGGCGAAGTCGTTATTGGTATGGTGGGTAAATACATCGAACTACCAGATGCCTATAAGTCAGTTAACGAAGCATTAAAACACGCAGGCCTTAAAAACCGCGTATCTGTGACCATCAAGTACATTGACTCACAAACCGTAGAAGCCAAAGGCGAAGAAGTCTTACAGGGCTTAGACGGTATCTTAGTACCAGGCGGTTTTGGCGAGCGTGGTGTTGAAGGTAAGATCTTGGCGGCAAAATTTGCCCGTGAAAACAATCTACCGTATTTCGGTATTTGTTTAGGTATGCAAGTTGCCCTGATTGAATTTGCGCGTAATGTTGCAGGCATGGCTGATGCACATTCAACTGAATTCAATAAAGAAACACCATTCCCAGTCGTGGGTTTGATCACTGAATGGATTGACGAAGAAGGTAACGTCGAGCAGCGCCATGAAGCGTCTGACTTAGGTGGCACTATGCGTTTAGGCGCTCAATTGTGTCATTTACTCGATGGTTCGAAAGCGGCTCAAGCCTACAAAGGCAACAGCTGTGTAGAACGTCACCGTCACCGTTACGAAGTGAACAACAAATACAGAGAGCGTTTAGAACAAGCTGGCATGATCTTCAGCGGTTTGTCTTCTGATCGTAAGCTGGTGGAAATGATCGAATTAAAAGATCACCCATGGTTTGTTGCCGGTCAATTCCATCCTGAGTTCACCTCAACTCCGCGCGATGGTCACCCATTGTTCGAAGGGTTTATTGCTGCGGCTAGTGCGCATCAAAAACGTGATCTGAAGTAAGAATATTTGAGGCCGGACCCGCGACAGTGGGGCCGGCCTTTTGTTACACTCATCAGACTTGAAACATAAGAATTTAATACCTCTGGGTATAAGCAGCATGCGTATCAGTTGCATCTGTATGGACGCAAACCGTAAATGGAATTTTGTTATTTTCTGCGGTATGTGACTTCCATTTATTCCCATAGGTATTGGTTTTTTCTTTTATCTTTAAACTTAAATCGAGGGTGTTATGGCTAAGATTATTAACGTGATTGGTCGCGAGATTATGGATTCTCGTGGTAACCCAACTGTTGAAGCCGAAGTGCATTTAGAAGGTGGTTTTGTGGGTATGGCTGCGGCGCCTTCTGGCGCATCTACCGGTAGCCGCGAAGCGTTAGAATTACGTGATGGTGATAAAAGCCGTTATTTAGGCAAAGGCGTATTAACGGCTGTTGCCAACGTAAACGATTTAATCCGCACTGCGTTATTAGGCAAAGATGCCACTGCACAAGCTGAGCTTGATCAAATCATGATCGACTTAGACGGTACAGAAAACAAAGACAAGTTAGGCGCAAACGCGATTCTGGCTGTGTCTTTAGCGGCTGCCAAAGCGGCTGCAGCATTTAAAGGTCTTCCTTTATACGCGCACATCGCTGAATTGAACGGCACGCCAGGCCAATATTCTATGCCTGTGCCTATGATGAACATCTTAAACGGTGGCGAGCACGCGGATAACAACGTTGATATCCAAGAATTCATGGTGCAACCAGTTGGTGCGAAAACTTTCCGTGAAGCACTGCGCATGGGCGCTGAAATCTTCCATACGCTGAAAAAAGTATTGCACGACAAAGGCCTAAGCACTTCTGTGGGTGACGAAGGTGGTTTTGCACCTAACTTAGCGTCAAACGCTGATGCGTTAGCCATTATCAAAGAAGCGGTTGAACTGGCTGGCTACAAGTTAGGTACGGATGTGACCTTAGCGCTAGATTGTGCCGCATCTGAATTCTACAAAGACGGCAAATACGATTTAGCGGGCGAAGGCAAAGTATTCGACTCGAACGGTTTCTCTGATTTCTTAAAATCATTGGCTGACCAATATCCAATCGTGTCTATCGAAGACGGCTTAGACGAATCAGATTGGGATGGTTGGGCTTACCAAACTCAAATCATGGGCGACAAGATCCAATTAGTGGGCGACGATTTATTCGTTACTAACACTAAAATCTTAACCCGTGGTATCGAAAACGGTATTGCAAACTCAATCCTTATCAAGTTCAACCAAATCGGTTCATTGACTGAGACTTTAGCGGCCATTCGCATGGCGAAAGAAGCGGGTTACACAGCAGTGATTTCACACCGTAGTGGTGAAACTGAAGATTCAACGATTGCTGACTTAGCCGTAGGTACTGCAGCAGGCCAAATCAAAACCGGTTCACTGTGTCGTTCTGACCGTGTTGCTAAGTACAACCAATTGCTGCGCATCGAAGAGCAATTAGGTGAAAAAGCCCCATACCGCGGTTTGAAAGAGATCAAAGGTCAGGCGTAATTTAAACTTTGATGTAAAAAGGCCACCACTTGGTGGCCTTTTTTGTTGTACTATCTGCTGTATATTTTTTTAATCCAAGATACTGACGCTAATTCCTCCATGAAATTTTTTGTCATTGCACTCATAGTGCTACTCGGTTTACTGCAATTTCGTCTTTGGTCGGGAGATAATAGTCTTCCTGAATATTTCGTCCTGCAAAAACAAATTGCCGCGCAGCAAGAAGGTAACGCCAAACTTAATGAGCGTAACCAAGTGCTGAAGGAAGAAATCATCGATTTGAAAAGTGGTACCGAAGCCATAGAAGAACGTGCGCGTAACGAACTTGGCATGGTCAAAGAAGGTGAAACCTTCTATCGCGTCGTGGGTGGTGATCGCTCAGTATCGAGTCCATCCCAGTAATATGGAGTTAGGATGTCAGAACTAGGACATTTAGATCTTGGATTAAGCGAACAATCCAATCCAGGCAGTCAATTTGAGCCGGTAATGCAAACTGAATGGCAGTGCCAAGCTGATGATATCACTCAAGCTGTGGTGGCTATCGTTCCCGCTGCGGGCATTGGTAGCCGCATGGGCGCCGACAGACCTAAACAATATCTTGAAGTGTGCGGCCAGAGTATTCTCGGCCATACTTTAGATAAGCTGTTGTCTCACCCGCACATTTCCCACGTCATCGTCGCCTTACATCCGAATGATACTATCTTCAATACCCTGCCACAGGCCGCGCATCCTAAATTGACCACAGTATTAGGTGGCGGTGAGCGCGCTGATTCTGTGTTGGCGGCGCTGCAAATTGCGCCTGAGCACAGTTGGGCCTTAGTGCATGATGCGGCAAGACCTTGTTTAACCGCGACGGATATCGACAAGTTACTCGCATCCAGAGTGCAATTTCCCCAAGGCGCGATTTTGGCCATGCCAGTGCGCGATACCATGAAGCGCGCCAATAAACAGGGCGAAATCAGTACTACTGTGTGCCGCGATAATTTATGGCATGCATTAACGCCGCAGTTATTTCCGGCAGCGCAACTCAAAGATTACCTCAATGCCGCTCTGGCCGCAGGTGCGGTAGTGACAGATGAGGCTTCGGCGATGGAATGGGCGGGCATCTCACCTGGACTCGTTTCGGGCCGTGCCGATAATATAAAAGTGACGCATCCCGATGATTTGGGATTGGCCGAATTGTTTTTAATGCGTGCCGCAAAATAGTCATAATCCAAGTAAAATAATACGTTAGGAATATTAAATGAAAATCCGTATCGGCCATGGTTTCGATGTGCATAAATTTGGCGAAACACGCCCGTTAATTTTGTGTGGTGTGGAAGTGCCCTATGAAACTGGTCTCGTTGCTCACTCCGATGGTGATGTGGTATTGCATGCTATTTCCGATGCGATCCTCGGTGCGCTAGCGCTGGGCGATATAGGTAAACATTTCCCCGACACAGATACCGCCTATAAAGGTGCCGATAGCCGCGTATTGTTACGTCATTGCTATGCTTTAGCGAGGGCAAAAGGCTTTGTGCTAGGGAATCTTGACGTCACTATCATAGCGCAAGCCCCTAAAATGGCGCCGCACATTGAGGCAATGCGCCAGATATTGGCCGCCGATTTAACCGCGGAACTTGACGATATTAATGTCAAAGCGACCACGACAGAAAAGCTAGGATTTACCGGGCGTAAAGAAGGTATTGCGGTAGAAGCCGTGGTATTGATGACCCGTAAACACGATTAACTTAAGAGTAAAAAAGTCCCATGAGCGAATTACATTATCTGTATGGCAAGCCTTTAGGTACAGCAGATCTAAGAACCCAAAATAGCGATTTTATCGTGAAAGAGATTTTGCCTTTTAGCCCAACGGGTGAAGGTGAACATCACATGCTGCATGTACGCAAAGAAGGGCTAAATACAGTACAAGTCGCTGAAATGATCGCTAAGTTCGCTAAGGTGCATCCAAAGGAAGTCACCTACGCTGGTCAAAAAGATAAAAATGCCATCACAGAACAATGGTTCGGTGTGCGTATTCCGGGTAAAGAAACACCGCTTTGGAAGGATCTCAATAGCGAACGTTTGACTATATTGTCGAGCAGCCGCCACAGCAAAAAACTGCGAATTGGTGCCTTAGTCGGTAACCGTTTTATTCTTACCCTGAGAAATGTCACCCAAGTCGAAGACATTATCAGCCGTATCGAAAAGGTCGCTCAAGTGGGCGTGCCCAATTACTTTGGTGAGCAACGCTTTGGTCACGATGGTAAAAACTTAGTTTTTGGTCGCCAAATGATGGCGGGTAAAAAAGTCAAAGATAGAAATAAGCGCAGCATGTATCTGTCTGCGGTGCGCTCAAATCTGTTTAACACTGTGGTGTCGTACCGTTTAGCCAACCATGGCACTAAGCCGCTAGCGGGTGATTGTGTGATGTTGGCGGGCAGCAAAAGCTTCTTCGTTACGCCTGAATGGGATCTCATCGTATTGAAACGTCTGATTGAAAAAGACATTCAACTATCAGCACCATTATGGGGCCGCGGCATGATGCTGCCTCAAGGTGAAGCTGCTGCGGTGGAAACCTTGGCCATGAGTGAGTTGGCTGACGATTGCTATGGCCTTGAACATGCGGGATTAGAGCAAGAGCGTCGTCCGTTACTGCTTGAGCCCCAAGCCCTTAAATACGAACAAACCGCCGATGGTCTTGTGCTTGAGTTTGTGTTGCCTGCGGGTAGTTTTGCCACATCCTTGTTGAGAGAGTTAGTCAATTATCAAGATGTTAAAGAGCAGCAATGGCAAGCGACACTGGTGCAGGAGCCTGGGCCAGAGGCAACGAATGCTAACGTAGCGGCTGATACCATTGAAACTAAGACTGAAGCTGCACCTAACATTGAAGCAGAGTCATGATCCGCATCTTAGTGAGCAACGATGACGGGGTTAATGCACCGGGGATCAAAGCCTTAACTGAGGCCTTGGCTGAAATTGCGACTGTGCTGACAGTGGGGCCAGATCGCAATTGTTCTGGTGCGAGCAATTCATTAACCTTGACTAATCCATTAAGAATTAATAGGTTAGATAACGGTTACATTTCTGTTCACGGTACACCGACTGATTGTGTGCATTTGGCTATCCGAGAATTGTACGATGGCGAACCCGATATGGTGGTATCTGGTATCAATGCTGGCGCGAACATGGGCGATGATACCTTGTATTCGGGGACTGTCGCTGCCGCGATGGAAGGGCGCTTTTTAGGTTTTCCTGCGGTCGCGATTTCGCTCAATGGCCGCAAATTCGAACATTATCAATCGGCGGCTGTTTACGCTCGGCGGATAGTTCAAGGCTTGTTGGCCCAGCCTTTGGCAAAGGATCAGATTTTAAATGTGAATGTGCCAGACTTGCCGCTTGATCAAATCAAAGGCATTAAAGTGACTCGCCTTGGTGCTCGTCATAAGGCTGAAGGCATAGTACGAACGCAAGATCCCGCTGGACGTGAGATCTTCTGGCTCGGCCCACCAGGACAAGAGCAGGACGCCACTGAGGGCACTGATTTTCATGCTATCGCCAATGGCTATGTGTCAATTACGCCTTTGACGGTTGATTTAACTGCCTACAGACAACTAACGGCATTGCAAAATTGGGTAGATAAAATATGACTCGAGTTGCCTTAACATCGGCGGTGAACTTAGCTAAAAAGCTTCATGATGCGGGGATCCGCAATCAAGCCGTGTTAAAGGCGATATCGCACACGCCGCGGGAAATGTTTCTCGATAATGCGCTAGCCCATAAAGCCTATGAAAATACCGCTTTACCGATTGGCCAAGGGCAAACCATCTCGCAGCCTTATATCGTCGCCCGTATGACCGAACTCTTACTGCATAAGATGCCTCAGCGCGTATTAGAAGTGGGTACAGGATCGGGTTATCAGGCGGCAATTTTGGCGCAATTAGTGCCGCAGCTTTGTACTATCGAGCGAATAAAAGGCTTACAAATTCAAGCGAGACAGCGCTTAAAACGATTAGATTTGCATAATGTGTCGTTTAAATATGGTGATGGCTGGTTAGGTTGGGCGAATCGTAGCCCGTTCGATGCCATTATGGTGACCGCTGCCGCTTCGACTATACCTGAGGCCTTACTGTCTCAATTAGCCGAGGGCGGAGTGTTAGTTCTGCCAGTCGGCGAAGATACCCAGCAATTGATGCGAATCACTCGTACTGCGGACCGCTTCAGTTCGGAAACAATTGAAACGGTTAAATTTGTCCCTTTGATTAATGGAGAGTTAGCTTAACCTTGTGTTGTGCTACTGTCTCCACTGAACAGCTTGTCTTGCAACGAGGGCATTGTTTTCTCATCATAAACAGTAATACAGCCTCACCAAGGAGTTTTTATTGTTGAATGCGGGTTTAGTCTTAAACCTCTGCTTTATATTTCTGCTTGCAGGCTGTAGCTTTCAGGCCAGCCGACCCGCGCCCGTCGAAAATATTTCCCATAGCTACTCTAAAAACAACAAAGGCCACATTAAATCGAATTTATATAAAGTTAAGAAAGGCGACACGCTTTACTCTATTTCTTGGGGCGCAGGAAAGGATTTTTCTGAAATAGCTAAACTTAATCAGTTAGATAACCCTTATACAATTTACCCCGGACAGATTTTATATTTAACGAATGCTAAGTCGAGTAGTCAGTCCAAATCTACAACTTTAGATGGAAGGAAAACGAGCTCCTCGGGTAATAATTCTAGTAAAAATGATAAAAAACAAATAGATAATCAAGTTTCTCAAACCGGTGCTAAGTCAAGTAATGATCTGAAAAAAACACTTGATCAGAAAGCTAAGCCCGCGTACCTTGTAACAAGTTCCCAACAAAATGTTAACTCGCTCATGGTTCCACCGACTTCGACACTACCAACCAGTGTGAGTCAGTGGGAGTGGCCAGTAAGAGGGAAGTTAATCGGGACTTACTCTGCCAATGAGCAGGGAAATAAAGGCATTAAGATCGCGGGGAATCGGGGAGATATCATCAAAGCTGCTGCAGATGGGCGGGTGGTATACGCAGGAAGTGCTCTTAGGGGTTACGGTAATTTAGTGATTATTAAACATAGTGACGATTACCTTAGTGCTTATGCTCATACGGACAAGATCTTAGTCAAAGAAAAGCAACATGTCCTCGCAGGGCAGACAGTTGCAAAAATGGGCAGTACAGGTGCCAATCGGGTAATGTTACATTTTGAAATTCGTTACCATGGACAGTCTGTAAACCCACTTACTTATTTACCCAAACAATGATTGCTTGGGGCCTTGTTGGCAAATGGAGGATAGGAAATTGCACTAATTCAGCAGTTTAATCAGGTTTGGGAGATTTAATCATGAGCCGCATAAAAAGCACTGCCGCAGAAGCACTAGTAGATTTATCCGTAGACACTGTTGACTTCGATCTGGAAAAAGAAGAAGTTGCATCCGATTTAGTTCAAGAGCTAGGAATAGAACAACAGGTTCAAGATGACCTGCAAAAAAATCTTGATGCCACTCAACTTTACCTAGGTGAGATTGGTTTTTCCCCACTGCTTAGCGCAGAAGAAGAAGTTTACTTTTCCCGTAAAGCCTTAAAAGGCTGTGCAAAATCCCGTAATCGCATGATCGAAAGTAATTTACGTCTGGTCGTAAAGATTGCCCGTCGTTACAACAATCGCGGCTTAGCACTGCTTGATCTTATCGAAGAAGGCAACTTAGGCTTAATTCGTGCCGTTGAAAAGTTTGACCCAGAAAGAGGTTTCCGTTTTTCAACCTATGCGACTTGGTGGATCAGACAGACCATTGAGCGCGCCATTATGAATCAGACTCGTACTATTCGATTGCCTATTCATGTTGTTAAAGAACTCAATGTTTACTTGCGCACCGCTCGCGAGTTAGCACAAAAACTCGATCACGAACCAACGGCTGAAGAAATTGCCGAAAAACTACAAGTGTCGAGTGCAGATGTCAGCCGTATGCTTAAGCTGAATGAGAAAATCACCTCTGTCGATACGCCTTTGGGGGGCGATAATGACAAGGCGTTGCTGGATATTTTAGCCGATGACGATAACGTTGGCCCTGACTATAAAGTGCAAGATGAAGATATTTCTAATTCAGTGGTCAAATGGCTCAATGAGTTAAACACTAAACAAAGAGAAGTGTTAGCCCGCCGTTTTGGTCTGTTAGGTTATGAACCTTCTACACTCGAAGATGTGGGTGCTGAAATTGGTTTGACCCGCGAACGTGTACGTCAAATCCAAGTAGAAGCATTGAAACGTTTACGCGACTTATTAGGATCTCAAGGTTTATCTGTTGAAGCATTGTTTAGAAACTAATTATTTCGAAACTAATAAATGAGAAACTAAGATCAGTTGTTCGTTGATCTCTATGCCTAGCTCCTAGCTAAGGTCTAGTGATTTAGTCTAGTGCTTAGGTCTAGTCGATAAAAGTAAAACGCCCACTAAAGAGTGGGCGTTGTTGTTTCTAGTCCTTTATTGCTGATCATATCGCTTAGCGAATATCACTCGTTCACAGAGTGTTAGCTCAGACGTTTCAGCTCATAGAGCAAATCAAGTGCTTGTTTTGGCGTTAAGTTATCGGGATTAATGCTACTTAACTTCGTTAACGCTGGATTCTCAACTGGTTCAGGTAACGCGAGTAAGCTTTGAATAGGCGTCCTCGTTCCTTCAGCTTGATGATCGCGACTCTCCAATTGCTGCAACTTATGTTTAGCGGCTTTAATCACTTTGTTTGGTACGCCGGCAAGCGCCGCAACTTGTAAGCCGTAGCTTTTACTGGCGGCGCCTTCTTGCACTGCATGCATAAAGGCGATGGTATCGTCGTGTTCAATGGCATCGAGGTGCACATTGTAAACACCAGCCATTAATTCAGGTAACTGAGTTAGTTCAAAATAATGGGTGGCGAATAGGGTCATAGCGCCGACTTGCTGGGCTAAATACTCTGCCGCCGACCAAGCGAGCGATAAACCATCATAGGTGGATGTGCCGCGGCCGATTTCATCCATTAACACTAAGCTACTGGCGGTGGCGTTGTGTAGAATGTTGGCGGTTTCTGTCATTTCGACCATAAAGGTTGAACGGCCAGAGGCCAGATCGTCAGAGGCGCCAATACGGGTAAAGATACGATCGATAGGGCCTATCAGTGCGCGATCTGCTGGCACAAAACAACCAATATGGGCCATCAGCGTGATCAAGGCGACTTGGCGCATATAGGTCGATTTACCGCCCATGTTAGGTCCGGTGACAATCAACATACGTCTTTGATTGTGCAAGGTCACTGGGTTAGCGATAAACGGTGTTTGACTCACACGTTCCACGACTGGGTGACGACCAGCCTCTATCTGTACGCCGATATTTTGGCTCAGCTCTGGGCAAGTGTAGCCTAAGGTTTCGGCGCGTTCGGCAAAGTTACTCAACACATCAAGTTCTGCCGCCGCTCGAGCAAAATCTTGTAATTCATGCAATTTTGGCAGAATAAGATCGAACAACTGTTCCCATAATTGCTTTTCGAGTGCCAGCGCTTTACCTTGGCTCGAGAGCACTTTTTCTTCGTACTCCTTAAGTTCGGGCGTGATATAACGCTCCATATTCTTAAGGGTTTGACGGCGTTGATAATTGAGCGGCACCTGCGAGGATTGCAAGCGACTCACTTCGATGTAATAGCCGTGTACACGGTTATAGCCGACTTTAAGGGTGTTGATACCTGTACGTTCTTTTTCTCTGGCTTCGAGTTGTACTAAGTAATCGCTTGCACCTTCGCTAAGACCGCGCCATTCATCTAATTCGCTGTTGTAGCCTTCACGGATCACTCCGCCATCGCGGATAAGCATGGGAGGATTATCAACTATCGCGCGCTCAAGTAAGGCTTGTTCAGCGGGGAACTCACCTAAGTGTTGCCGTAATTGAGTCGTATGCGGCGCGCTCAGTGTGCTTAAACTCTGTTGTAATTCAGGTAGTAAGCCCAGCGCTTGACGTAAACGGGCAAAGTCTCTTGGGCGAGCTGTACGCAGCGCGAGTCTTGCCATGATACGTTCAATATCGCCAAGTGCCTTTAACTGCTCATGCAGACCTTCGTGGGCGGTGGTATCGAGTAATTCAGTCACCGCCTGTTGGCGTGCTTTGATGTGTTTTGGATCTCGCAGCGGCTGATGGATCCAGCGTTGCAACATGCGGCTGCCCATAGGCGTCGCCGTGTTATCCAATACTGCGGCTAAGGTATTATCGCGGCCACCAGCAAGGTTTTGAGTGAGCTCTAGATTTCGGCGAGTTGCCGCATCGAGCACTATGCTATCGGTTTGATTGAAGCGGGTAATGGCATTGATATGGGGCAGAGCTGTGCGCTGTGTGTCTTTGACATATTGCATTAAGCAACCCGCAGCTTGCAGTGATAAACGTGCATCAGCGATGCCAAAACCATGCAAGTCTTTTGTGCCAAACTGAGCCAGTAGTAACTTGATGCTAGTGTCGTAATCAAATTCCCACTCAGGGCGACGACGTTTACCTTTAAAACCGTTTAGTAGACCTAGTTCGCCAAAGTCTTCACTGTAGAGAATTTCAACGGGATTAGTGCGTTGCAATTCAGCTTCTAATGACTCTCGTGTGTCGAGCTCAGCAATCACAAAACGTCCGGATGAAACATCCAGAGTGGCATAACCAAAACCGACTTTACCTTGATAAACGGCTGCCAATAGATTGTCTTGACGTTCCTGCAGCAGGGCTTCGTCGGTTAAGGTGCCAGGCGTGACGATACGCACCACTTTACGCTCAACAGGACCTTTAGAGGTTGCTGGGTCGCCAATTTGTTCACATATCGCAACCGATTGACCAATTTGAACTAATTTCGCAAGATAGCCTTCCACAGCATGGTAAGGCAGTCCCGCCATGGGGATAGGATCGCCACCACTTTTACCGCGCGCCGTGAGTGAAATGCCTAACAGCTCAGAAGCACGTTTAGCATCATCATAAAACAACTCGTAGAAGTCACCCATGCGATAAAACAGCAACATGTCATGATGTTCTGCTTTCATGGTCAAGTACTGACGCATCATAGGAGTATGTTTTTCTAAATCATCGGTATCAATTACATTCATTAAATCGTTATCGTCCGTTGTGACTGCCTAAAGGCGATACAGTTTGTGTGGTTACAGGGGATTAAGCGCTAGAGAAGCAGAAGACTGCTATACAATTTTCAGCCAAAAAGACCACGCAAAATTTGCTGCGCCAATCTTAGCAATAATTTACCGAAAATTGAGCCCTTGATGACGGATATTCGTCAAAGGGATGCGATATCGGATTTGATATTCGCTAAAACCTTGGCCATATTAAAAATCCCATGAGCTAAAAATAATTCAGTCACAGGTCTTGATACTGTATGATTGTACAGTATACTAGTCAGCAGAATTAAGACGAAAAGCGCGGCTTTTTGAATTACCCGTTTGTAAATTGAATATTACTTTTGACAGCTTAAGGCATGTCTTGATGAGGGAACTGGAATGAAGGTCGATCCAAATAAAGAGAAAGCACTTGCTGCGGTATTGAGCCAAATTGAGAAGCAATTTGGTAAAGGCTCCATCATGAAGCTGGGCGAAGATCGCTCTATGGATGTTGAGACCATTTCTACCGGTTCTCTGTCTCTGGACGTTGCTTTAGGTGCTGGCGGTTTGCCAATGGGTCGTATCGTTGAGATCTATGGTCCTGAATCATCAGGTAAAACGACACTGACTTTAGAAGTCATTGCCGCAGCGCAACGTGAAGGCAAAACCTGTGCCTTTATCGATGCTGAGCATGCACTCGACCCTATCTATGCTAAAAAATTGGGCGTAGATATTGATAACCTGCTGTGTTCACAACCGGATACCGGCGAGCAAGCGCTTGAGATTTGTGATGCATTAACTCGCTCTGGCGCTGTTGACGTTATCGTTGTCGACTCAGTGGCGGCATTAACGCCTAAAGCTGAAATCGAAGGTGAAATTGGTGATTCTCACATGGGCCTAGCGGCACGTATGATGAGCCAAGCCATGCGTAAACTTGCGGGTAACTTAAAGCAATCTAACACCTTACTTATCTTCATCAACCAAATCCGGATGAAGATTGGTGTGATGTTCGGTAACCCGGAAACGACAACCGGTGGTAACGCGCTGAAGTTCTATGCTTCTGTTCGTTTAGACATTCGTCGTACTGGTGCCATTAAAGACGGCGATGAAGTTGTCGGTAACGAAACACGCGTTAAAGTGGTGAAAAACAAGGTTGCAGCACCGTTCAAGCAAGCCGAATTCCAAATCCTTTATGGACAAGGTATTAACCGTACTGGTGAGTTAGTTGACTTAGGCGTAGCCCATAAGTTGATTGAAAAAGCGGGTGCTTGGTACAGTTATAAAGGCGATAAAATCGGTCAAGGCCGCGCTAATGCAGGTAAATATTTGACTGAAAACCCAGCCATTGCTACTGAAATTGACAAGACATTACGTGAGTTACTTTTGAGCAATCCTAGTGCACTGGCTGCTAAAGATGATGCTAGCACGGAAGATAATGTTGATTTAGAAACAGGCGAAGTATTCTGAGTCAGTCAGCCCGTCAAATCGCGGTCGCGCTGTTAGCGCGCCGCGATTATTCCCGCCTACAAATCCGCGATAAATTGCTCGAAAAAGGTTTCGAACTGAATGATATCGAACCTGTGCTCGATGCATGTGAATCCTCCGGTTTTATCAATGATAATCGCTATGCTGAACTGTTGGTCCGTAGCCACATTAGTCGAGGTCACGGTGCCATCCGCATTCGCCAAGCGATAGCGCAAAAAGGCCTGTCTAAAGATTGCATTGAAGCGGCGATAACCAATAGTGATTGTGACTGGTTTGAGCTTGCAAAAGATAAGGCCACCAAAAAGTATGGCGTTCCCCGCGTAACAGAAGTGAAGGGCTCTAAAGCCCGGGATCTCATCGCGAAGGAAAAGGCCAAACGAGTGCGGTTTTTAATGGGCCAAGGCTTTAGCTACGATCAAATCACTTATGCGTTAGATTCAGATCCCAATGATCTCGACAACGATTA
The DNA here is from genome assembly GCF_052850535.1 of Shewanella sp. 1180_01. Lineage (NCBI taxonomy): Bacteria > Pseudomonadati > Pseudomonadota > Gammaproteobacteria > Alteromonadales > Shewanellaceae > Shewanella > Shewanella sp. 1180_01. The sequence continues at coordinate 4,962 of NZ_VXCT01000015.1, read as the reverse complement.
TTAATCGCTTCAACTCATCGATTGCGATGTAACCTTAAGACTGCAAAAGCTTCTTTAACAAGTCCTCAGAAAATCTCCCCTAAAATGTCATCAAATGGGCTTTGTTGCTTTCGTGCCCGACCCTTTACCCACTTGCTCAAATACTGTACTTTTTGCACCTAACCCGCAGAGTCTGTCATTGTCCTTTATTATTGCTGTTTTGCCTCTAGCTACTCTGGTATGGGCTATTCACGCAAAAATATTAAATTCCTGATGTGCATATCACCAATCAAGGCTGGTCGTCCTTACTCAGTCTGCTTATAATGCTGGGCAAATAGAAATACGGCTAGCCTAAGGCGTAGCTGGTAATGCTTACCCAATTCAGGATGATTTCATGTATCAAACTACAGCAGAGCTTAGAAGCGCTTTCCTCGAATTTTTCCGCAGCAATGGTCATCAAGTTGTGGACAGTAGTTCATTAGTGCCAGGCAACGATCCCACACTTTTATTTACCAATGCAGGCATGAACCAGTTCAAGGACGTGTTTCTTGGCATGGACAAACGCAATTATACGCGTGCGACCACTGCTCAACGTTGTGTACGCGCCGGTGGTAAGCATAACGATTTAGATAACGTCGGTTATACAGCACGTCATCACACCTTTTTCGAAATGCTGGGTAACTTCAGTTTTGGTGATTATTTCAAAGAAGAAGCGATTCGCTTTGGCTGGACTTTCTTAACTGAAACTTTAAAGCTGCCGAAAGAACGTCTGTGTGTCACTATTTATCAAACAGATGATGAAGCCTTTGAAATCTGGAATAAAAAGATTGGTGTTGCTGCCGAGAACATTATCCGTATCGGCGACAACAAAGGTGCTGCTTATGCGTCAGATAACTTCTGGCAAATGGGTGATACCGGTCCTTGCGGCCCATGTTCTGAGATTTTCTATGACCATGGCGACCATATTTGGGGCGGCCGTCCTGGCAGTCCCGAAGAAGATGGCGACCGTTTCATCGAAATCTGGAACATCGTTTTCATGCAGTACAACCGTCAAGCATCGGGTGAAATGCTACCTTTGCCTAAGCCATCGGTTGATACTGGCATGGGGATTGAGCGTATTGCCGCGATTATGCAAGGCGTACATTCTAACTACGAAATCGATATCTTCCGTACGCTGATCGCCAAAGCGGCTGAAATCATCGGCGTAAGCGATTTAACCGAGAAGTCACTGCGCGTCATTGCTGACCATATCCGTTCATGTGCATTCCTTATTGCCGATGGTGTTATGCCGTCGAACGAAGGCCGCGGTTATGTGCTGCGCCGCATTATCCGCCGCGCAGTTCGCCATGGTAACAAGTTGGGCGCGACCGAAGCTTTCTTCTATAAGTTGGTTCCATCTTTGATTGCGGTGATGGGCGATGCGGCTAAAGGGTTAGCTGAGACGCAAGTCATTGTTGAAAAAGCGCTGAAAGCGGAAGAGGAGCAATTTGCCCGTACGCTTGAACGTGGTTTAGGTATTTTAGATACGGCCTTAAACGAGTTGAAAGGCGACACCTTAGACGGCGAAACCGTATTTAAGCTGTATGACACCTATGGCTTCCCAATGGATTTGACCGCTGACGTCTGTCGTGAGCGCAACATCATTGTCGATGAAGCAGGTTTCGAAGTCGCCATGGCTGAGCAACGTAGCCGCGCCCAAGCTGCTGGTAACTTTGGTGCAGATTACAACGCAGCGCTGAAAATCGATGCTGAAACCGCATTCACTGGTTACACCGAATTAGCGGGCCAAGCTAAGGTCACCGCGATTTATCTAAACGGTGAGTCAGTGACGGCTATCAAAGCGGGTGATGAAGCCGTTGTCGTGCTTGATGTCACCCCTTTCTACGCTGAATCTGGCGGTCAAGTGGGCGATAAAGGCCAACTGGTCGCGAGCGGTGTTGAGTTTACGGTAAACGATACGCAAAAGTATGGTCAAGCAACGGGCCATCAAGGTGTGTTGGCTACTGGTAGCTTGAGTGTTGGCCAAGTTGTTGAAGCAAAAGTCGACAAAAAACTGCGTCACCGTACTCAGTTAAACCATTCTGTTACACATTTATTGCATGCTGCACTGCGTCAAGTGCTCGGTACTCACGTTTCGCAAAAAGGTTCATTGGTTGATCCTGAGCGTTTACGTTTTGACTTCTCCCATTTCGAAGGTGTAAAAGCCGCTGAATTAAAAGAAGTTGAAGAATTAGTTAACACTCAAATTCGTCGTAACCATGAACTTAAAACCGCTGAAATGGGCATAGATGAAGCTAAAGAGAAAGGCGCTATGGCACTCTTTGGTGAGAAATATGACTCACGAGTGCGTGTTGTGACTATGGGCGATTTCTCTATCGAATTGTGTGGTGGTACCCACGTGGGCCGAACGGGCGATATCGGTTTATTCAAAATTACCTCTGAAGCGGGTATTGCAGCAGGTGTTCGTCGTATCGAAGCCGTGACTGGTGCCGCTGCTATGGCTTATGTGGCGCAGCAACAAGCTGAACTGGAAGAAGCTGCGGCCTTATTGAAAGGCGATGCCAACTCAGTTGTCGCTAAATTAAAAGCCCAGCTCGACAAAATGAAGCAACTTGAAAAAGAAATGGCGCAGCTGAAAGACAAGCTAGCTGCCGCAGCGAGTGCAGATTTAGTGGGCGATGCCGTTGTAGTTAATGGCGTTAACGTGCTGATCAAAAAATTAGACGGCGTTGAGGCAAGTTCATTACGCGGCTTGCAAGATGAATTAAAACAGAAATTGAAATCGGCCATTATCGTGCTTGGCACCGCGCAGGAAGGGAAAGTTAACCTGATCGCCGGTGTGAGTAACGATCTGATCGGTAAAGTCAAAGCGGGTGAGCTCGTCGCTATGGTCGCTGCACAAGTGGGCGGTAAAGGCGGTGGTCGTCCTGATATGGCTCAAGCGGGCGGTAGCCAGCCAGAAAATCTTGATGCGGCATTGGCTCAAGTATTACCTTGGATTACTGAGCGTCTAGCTTAAGAGGTTGCTGTGCCCCAAAAACGAAAGCTTAGTGGTAGCAAGCTTTTTGTGAAAAAGTTCGGCGGCACTTCGGTGGGTTCTATTGAACGTATCGAAGCGGTCGCTGAGCAGATTACAAAGTCAGCTCACAATGGTGAGCAGCAAGTCTTAGTCTTATCTGCAATGGCGGGTGAGACTAATCGCCTATTTGCACTGGCAGCACAAATTAATCCGCGGGCCTCGGCGCGCGAATTAGACATGTTAGTGTCAACGGGTGAGCAAGTGAGCATTGCCTTGATGTCGATGGCGTTACAGCGTCGCGGTATTAAGGCGAAATCCCTTACGGGCGATCAGGTACAAATTCATACGAACAGTCAATTTGGCCGTGCCAGCATCGAGCGGGTGGATACTGAGTATTTGCAATCCTTATTAGCCGACGGTGTTGTGCCGATCGTTGCAGGGTTTCAAGGCATCGATCCTCAAGGCGAAGTCACCACCTTAGGACGCGGTGGTTCAGATACCACTGCTGTCGCCTTAGCGGCGGCGTTAGAAGCCGATGAATGCCAGATTTTTACCGATGTGGCAGGGGTATTCACCACAGATCCGAATATCGATAGCAGTGCCCGTCGCCTCGATGTGATTGGGTTTGATGTGATGCTCGAAATGGCAAAGTTAGGCGCTAAAGTATTGCATCCCGATTCAGTCGAATACGCCGAGCGTTTTCGTGTGCCATTGCGAGTCTTGTCGAGTTTTGAAGCTGGGCAGGGGACGTTAATCCAATTTGGCGACGAGTCTGAACTCACTATTGCCTCGTTAGTCCAAGGTATTGCGATTAATAAGGCGCTGGCAACGCTGACGATTGAAGGGCTGTTTACCACCAGTGAACGTTATCAAGCGCTGTTAGGCTGCTTAACGCGATTGGAAATTGATGTGGAATTTATTTCCCCATTGAGGGTCCACGAGGATGATCCTTCGGGTCGAGTTAGTTTTATGCTCGCTGAAGCTAAGGTTGATACTCTGCTTAATGAGCTCGAAGGCTTAAGCGAAAGCCTTGCTCTCGGACCATTGATTATCGAACGGCAACGTGCAAAAGTATCTTTAGTTGGCAAAGGTTTACAGGCAAAAATGGGATTATTGACTAAGATGTTAGAAGTCTTGGGTAATGAAACTATTCATGCTAAGTTACTCACGACGTCAGAGAGTAAATTGTCAACCGTTATCGATGAAAGGGACTTACACAAGGCGGTTCGGGCGTTACATCACGCTTTCGAGCTAAATAAGGTGTAATTAAATAACCGTTTGAGTATTGAATACTATTAATTTGTACTAAGCTGACCTTATAATAAGCCCATCTACCGGATGAGTGCCGTGTGTAAGCTGAATTAAGAAATAAAGGAGCTATCGAATGCTGATTTTGACTCGTCGTGTTGGCGAAACACTGATGATTGGTGATGAAGTCACAGTTACAGTGCTAGGGGTAAAAGGCAATCAAGTGCGTATTGGTGTGAATGCACCAAAAGAGGTTTCTGTTCACCGTGAAGAAATCTACCAACGCATTCAATCTGAAAAATCAGGTACACCATCGGAAGGTGGTAACTTTTAGTACCTTGTCTCGGCAAGAGTATTACGGCAACAGAAGAGTCAGTTTTTTAACTGGCTTTTTTATTTTTTAGACCGAAAGATTGGCGCAAATCAATACATTGGCTTGATATAACAGCAATGTGATTAAAAACAGTTCAAATGGAATCTGTTTCGGAAAAAGGGTTTGACTTATTTTCGTCAAACAGTAATATGTGCGCCAAGAAAACGGAGAGGTGGCCGAGTGGCCGAAGGCGCTCCCCTGCTAAGGGAGTATGGGCTTTAACTCCCATCGAGGGTTCGAATCCCTCCTTCTCCACCATTTCTTACCGATAGAAAACAGTGCGCGTGTAGCTCAGCTGGATAGAGTACCTGGCTACGAACCAGGCGGTCGGAGGTTCGACTCC
>NZ_VXCT01000149.1:0-1137 GCF_052850535.1 Shewanella sp. 1180_01 | reverse complement strand
CAGCATAGATAAAATACGTGCCATTTGGATCACCATGGGCCACCACTTAGTTATCCAGGATAACAGTGAATCGGCGCTTGATGCCTATGTGCGTCGCATGACGCTACGCAGTAAAAATGAGGGCGTGGATGCCACCCCATGGATGACAGAACCGCAAGCCTACAAGGTACTTGAAAGCCTGAAAAACTGGCATAAGCGCGTACTTATCGAGCGCATTATTGCCCGTGGTGAGCGTTTAAAAATGAATGAAAACGGCACTCGCCCTGCAAGTTATGAGGTGATTGTTGCCCAGTATGAGGGCCACCTATGAAACTCTGCCGTTGCCCTGTATGCCACAGTAATATCCACTTAGATGCCTTAGTGAATGACGATGCGGCGCGCGAGCTGCTCGCCACACTTGCGCCGATGGACGGCGCCACTGGGCGGATTTTAATGAACTATATCGGTTTATTCCGCCCCGTAAAAAGCGACTTGAGTTTTAACCGTGCGCTCACGCTGGTGAACGACACACTGGCACTAACCTCAAACCGCGACTGGTTACGTGCGGCGTTGGAAGAGACTGTGATCAAGCTTCGCGCTGCCAGAACCGAAGGCAATGCAAGACCACTAACCAACCACAATTACTTAAAAAAAGTGCTTGAAAGCATTAGCCAGCACTCAATTCCCCCTGCCGCTGCGCCAACTGCAAACGCAAAGCCAAGCTATGAGATCACCAGCTATGGCCGTCCTGAGTCATTAGCTGAAACTCAGGCTAAGTTTGCTGCACAGATGGCGCAATTTAAGGCAAAGGCTAAGAAGACCAAAGCAACAGAACAAGGAGGCACCAATGCTGAATGAACAAGGTGAACAGCTGGATTTACTTTCAACCAGTGCCGCTGAACTTGAGCAAGCATTGGCGACATTAGCCACACTCAAGCCAGATGAACGTGAAGATTTTATTCGCCGCTGGCCATCGACCCTGCAAAGCTTATGCGATGTGATGCGAGTGACGCTTAAGCAACATAATATTGTCGATGCAGATAATGTGAGCGAAGCCTTAGCGACCAGTTTGAGTGCTTATTTAGGTGGCCGTGACGTATATATTCCCAACGGAGAACGTCTTAAAAATGCCCTGCGCGATATCCGAATTTGGCGCGA
>NZ_VXCT01000148.1:0-1150 GCF_052850535.1 Shewanella sp. 1180_01 | reverse complement strand
TCCTGGTGTTTTCGAGCTCCGCCATGGGCCTTTACTTGTGATCCCACAAGCAACGGCAGCTTGGATCCTGACGCCACGTTTAAGTAAGTTTTGTACCTTAGTCCGCGGTTTTCGCCACTGACGCCAGTAGCACATACGCACTCGACGACGGATCCAATGGTCTAAATCGACACACCCTTGATAAGCGTTGGCTATGCCAAAGTAGTTGATCCAGCCTTGCATGTATTGCCGTACTTTAAACAATTGATATCCCATGCTAACGCCCCAATTTCGGTTCGTCAGGCGTTTCATCTTTTGTTTAAAAATGTGTAATGTTTTAGCATGCCACTGGATCTTCCCGCGGTTAAAGGTAAAACCGAGGAACTTGCTTTGCCCTACCTCTACCACTTGGCTTTTCTGTTCATTAACAACCAATTTTAGCTTAGTGGCAAGGTAGCGAGTAATACTCTTGAGTACCCGCTCTCCCGCTCGAATAGACTTTACCAAAATGATAAAGTCGTCCGCGTAGCGGGCGAATTTGTGCCCTCGGCTTTCCAGCTCTTTATCAAGACTGTCCAACATAATGTTAGAGAGTAATGGCGAGAGTGGGCCGCCTTGAGGCACGCCTTCGAAGCTTGCTTCAAATTGGTCGTTGACCATCACACCAGCTCGCAGGTATTTACCAATAAGCGCCAGCAGACGCTTATCCTGTACCTTGATCCTCAATTGAGTCATCAACAGGTCGTGATTTACTCGATCAAAGAACTTGGACAGATCAACATCGACGGCAAATTTGCGCTTCTGTTTGATGATATCTCTGACTTGCAAGACCGCTTGTTTGGCATTCCTATTCGGTCTAAAGCCGAAGCTATTAGCCGAGAAGAAAGGGTCAAACAACGGCGTGAGAATTTGAGCAATAGCTTGCTGTATCACACGATCAATGACGTTAGGGATACCCAGTTTGCGTTTACCGCCATCGGGTTTGTCGATCTCTACGCGTCTGACTGCTGAAGGGTTATATTCACCTCGTTCCAGTAGAGATTTACACCGTTGCCAACCGCCTTGTTGCATCCAAAGCGGGAAGGCTTCGATAGTCATGCCATCGATGCCAGCCGCGCCTTTATTGGCTTTAACTTGACGCCAAGCTCGGTGTAGATTTTCAGGTTCGAGT
>NZ_VXCT01000147.1:0-1160 GCF_052850535.1 Shewanella sp. 1180_01 | reverse complement strand
CTGTAGTGGCATAGTGAATTTGGCCACCTAATAAGAAATGTTATGATCCTCTCATAACCCATTTAGGTGACAACATGAATAAAAGTAAACGTGCACGATATAGCGCTGCGATTAAGCTCGAAACCGCTCAATTAGTCGTTGATCAAGGCTACACACAAGAAGCGGCGGCGAAAGCCATGAACGTGGGTAAATCGACGGTCAGTAAGTGGCTAACACAGCTTCAAATCGAGCGCCAAGGGCTTGCTCCTAAAGCCTCACCCATGACACCTGAGCAGATTGAAATCAGGGCACTTAAACGTGAAATTGAGCGCATAAATCTCGAGAAAGAAATCTTAAAAAAGGCTACTGCTCTATTGATGTCGGACTCGCTGAACAATTCTCGATAATCGAGAAACTCAATCAGAGCAACAAATACCCTATTTCAGTGCTATGCCATGTATTTAACGTGAATCGGAGTAGCTACCGCTATTGGGTGAGCCGTGAGCTTGTGGTGACATCTGAACAGCGACTTTTAGAATGTGAAATCAAAGCGATACATGCTGAAAGCAAGCAATCCACAGGGGCGAGAAGTATCGCCACAATCGCCTCTGAACGTGGCTTTACGTTAAGTCGTTATCGGGCGACTCGGTTAATGAAAAAGCTTGGATTAGTGAGTCGCCAACAACCTAAACACCGCTATAAAAAGGCTGAAAATGAGCATGTGACAATCCCTAATGCACTTAAACGGCAATTTGCAGTTGTCGAACCTAACACCGTTTGGTGTGGCGATGTGACGTATATTTGGGCGGGTAATCGTTGGTGCTATTTAGCGGTTGTGCTGGATTTATTTTCGAGAAAGGCCATTGGTTGGGCGATGTCATTTTCACCTGATACTGAGTTAACGGTAAAAGCGTTAGAAATGGCATTTGAATCACGGGGGAAGCCTAAAAACCTGATATTCCACTCCGATCAAGGCTGCCATTATACCAGCTTGAAATACCGTCAGCGGCTGTGGAAATATCAAATCACCCAGAGCATGAGCCGTCGCGGTAACTGCTGGGATAATGCGCCAATGGAGCGCTTTTTTAGGAGTTTAAAAACGGAATGGATCCCGACCCAAGGCTACAAGAGTTTTAGCGAAGCTAAACAAGATGTGACTGATTACATCATTGGTTATTACT
>NZ_VXCT01000146.1:0-1169 GCF_052850535.1 Shewanella sp. 1180_01 | reverse complement strand
ACGCCACTGTGGATTACCTTCATACCGCGCAGTCTTAGGGCGCTAATCACATCGAATTTAGGGTTTTGGTGTCTCATGTCTTGCTCCTTGCTTATGCTTAAACGGGTTAGGTAACGGGGTTATTCCACGCCTTCGAGGTCTTTAAAGGCGGCGCGTAAATTGTTAACGCCAATGGCGCTATTGCTGCCGCTGGCCATCATGGCGGCGAGGCGTAGGGTTTGATTGAGCAGACGCAGCGCACCAGGGCGTTCTGATATTTGAGTCATCAAGGCGCGTTCGCTGTCGCCGTGAATGCCCCAAGCGGTGGCAATGGCGGTCACATCGTTTTTCTTGGCTTTATGAATGCCGACTTTTTTGGCGATACGGCTAAACAAACGGGCAAAATCTTCATTGCGGCGGCCACCTGTTAGCTGGGCATAAACGCGGTTATTACCAACCAGCACCATGCCGACTTGGGTTTGTTCCTGCAAAATGCGCAGTTCTTCGAGGGTGGCGTAATCCAAATGATCCGCCTCATCGATGATCACCAATCCACCCGTACCCATGAGACGGCGCTTAATGGCGCGAGCCAATGGGCCTTTGCGGCGCGGCGCATCGTCCATACCCAGCTCTAACGCCAACTCATACAAACATTCGCTGAGGCTGGATGCGCTGGGTGAAGCGGTGATCATCCACACGTTAGGGTTATCGTTGGCGTAGTGTTTAGCCGCTGTGGTTTTACCTACGCCCGAGGCACCAAATACCACGCTGATACACTCAGCTGCATGGGCATAGGCCAGTGCGGTATGGATTTGGTTTGCAGTTTGGGTTTGCACAAACTTAGGTGCGACAGGGTTTGTGGCGCGGTTCGTCTGCAGGGCAAGCCATGCGGTGAGCTTTTCTGTCACAGCAGTGCTATCACCGTTGTCATATTTGCCGTTTAAGTATTGGCTGATCACGCTAGTGCTGACGTCGATCTCTTTAGCCAATTTAGCTTGGGTGACTTTTTTGCCGTCGATCATCGCTTTTACTGCGTCGATAACCTGCTGCTGTTGGTCTGGTTTCACTTCTGATTGAGAAATACTGACAACCTTGTTCATGATATTTTTTCCTTTTCCATTTCGGGTAAGAGCTGATTAAGTTGGGTTTAAACGGGTGTTAAAGTCGGTTTTTATTTTTCTCGGCAAACA
>NZ_VXCT01000145.1:0-1182 GCF_052850535.1 Shewanella sp. 1180_01 | reverse complement strand
CGTTGAGTACTACTCTTGCTTGGTAGCCAAGAATACCCGCGAAAAATTTACCATCAGTCGTTACATTTCCACCAATCCTTTTTTCTTTAAAAATGGTAACACTACCCAACAAAGCGTTACACTGTAACACTATTGATGCGTATATTTTCGATTTTACCTTTCTCTTCTGCTAGACAGTCACGAAGTGACAAGTGTCGCAGACAAACTGACTTAACAGTAAAAAATGTAGCTTGATGCTTACAAATGAACACCACCGAAAAGATGACCCCATGGGAACTATTTTATTCTTTAGCGGCCTAATTGTATCTGAGGAACTCAGTTCGATCTCAGTTTGCGCCTTGAGCTTTTACTGTTTGTTCTTCGTCATAGAGACTTGTTGAAATCAGGATGTACCGTTGTAGCAGTCCGGCGCTACTATGAAGAAAACCACGCTAGACGAGTAAGCATGCTTAAAACTAAAACACACTAGGGATCAAATAACCATGAAATTTATAAGTAAGACTTCAAAAATTATTCTGATATTTGCTGCGGCAATAACGTTGTTATTTTTAGTTATGGAAATTGACTTTGGTTCGACTGGTATAGAGTCTTCCACGGTTAGTGTTCAAGGTAAGTAATCAGGGCAAGACCGCGAACGTTTATTGAGCAATTACAGTTCCATTTGACCTAGCGGTCGCCCCTGTGATCTTATACTCCTTTTTAGGAGTTCCTCATGTTTATCTAAACATTTTGATTCAATTAGAGATCCCCTTCAAACAAAGTTTCATCAACTGGATGCTATCAATTAACGAGCTGAGCAACATTGAGGTCAATTTATCTCGTTTTAATCTTTTAGAAGAAAAAAGAAATCTTATTGAGCGCGGAGCGCAAACTCACCGCCACCACAAAAGCTAACCAGGCTGATTGTGTGTAAAGCTGGAGCAATGATTTTTTGCCTAGGCTTTTCCACATGAAGACTACACATCTTGATTAAGTTAACCAATCACATTTTTTATAGTGGAAACCGTAATTATTACTTGGCTAATTATGCCCAACCCCTCGAAAAGGTAAAATTAGTGGCTCATGGCAAATTTAAGCGTCCCCCTGCAGCTTCAGGTATTGGTAGAGCGTTTCCCTGCTGATACCCAATTCACGAGCCAGTTTAGTCTTTTGTTCATCAAGCTGTTATCGAGTCCTCATTCT
>NZ_VXCT01000144.1:0-1186 GCF_052850535.1 Shewanella sp. 1180_01 | reverse complement strand
AATTATACTTCCCTGCTCAGTCTAATCTCTCAATATTGCCACTAACCTGATTATAAATTGAAGTGATAAATGAAAGGCGGCATTGTGTGATGATTAAAAGGTAATTGGACGTCTTACTATCGTCACATGCCTGAACACCAAAAGCGTGGTAACATCTTCCATCATTCAAAGCAAGTAGACATATAAGAATGAACAACCAAGTTATTTCTAATAAGTATCAACAGATTAGACTTGCTGCATTAGCGCAAACTCAAAGTGATTTTGAACAATTCGAGCCAGACTTTATTAACCATATTGATTTAACTGAAATCAATGAAGATGCTCTCCGTTCTCAAGATGAGTGGGAAATACCAGTGAATCGCCAAATAGGATGGGATTGGCGACAAGTACGAAATCAATATCGCAGAGACCATATGGCTAGAGTAGAGCTTGCTGTATGGTATGATGAAGAACTTTGTGGCCTTATGATCGGCAAAGCGAGTGATGGGAAGTTGGTTGTTAAAATCAACTATATTCAAGGCGGTCAAGCTGAGAACCCCTTAAAAGGGTTCATTGTTCCCATAGCTTCACATTGTGCAGAGTTGTTTGCTGTTGCTGTTGAAGCCGATTGGATTGGGATTCAAGATCCAATAGATGATGAAGATTTGCTAAAATACTATCGTGAATTAGGCTTTGATGAACGTGATCCATTTGATCCAAGGAACAATGCATTGTTCAAGCGCGTTGTGACAGATGAAGATTAAGCAGCTTTCCAACTGGATTATAATCGGTTATAGTTATAGCAACTAAGGGGGCTATTATGTTAAACGTAGCAACAAACAAAACAAATGATGTGAACGTAGACAAAGCTATCAAGCGTATGCAGGCTCACGCTTCTAAAAGTAAGTCATCATTTGCTAAAGCTTTAAAGGTAAAGGCTCCTAGTTCTGCTTATGGACGCCTTGCTGGGCCAGCAAAAGCATAGAAGAATTCAAATATTAAGCATCGCAATTGCGATGCTTTTTTTTGCCTATTACCCAAAATCCAGCTAATCCGAACCCGATGACGTAGAGCATTAACTCTAAGTCATTTCTGTCCAAAAATCAGTTAGTGAATCACTCTACACCAGACAGATTCACTAAAACAGTTTCGACGAGTGTGGACCTAATTATCAATGACAAGCGCCCTGTGTTGATTAATACAGAAT
>NZ_VXCT01000143.1:0-1192 GCF_052850535.1 Shewanella sp. 1180_01 | reverse complement strand
GTGTCGATTATGATCTTATGCTCTCTTTTTCTTATAAAGAGCATCAGAGCATGTACCTTGAAGCCTTCATGTCTCATTTCAACTCGATTGCTGACAGCCGACAATCTGCCAAAGTAACTTACCCATTGCGTGATGTATTGTTCGTCACTCTGTGTGGTGTGATTGCTGGGGCCGAAGGCTGGTCAGAAATCCATGACTATGCTGTCGGACATCATAACTGGTTTAAAGAAAAGGGAATTCTGACCGAAGGTGTCCCTGTCGATGACACCATTGCACGTATTATCTCTCGTATCGAGCCGGAACAGTTCCGACTGTGCTTCGCCAATTGGATGCGAGCTATTCATGAGATGAGTGATGGTCATCTTATTGCTATCGATGGTAAAACGCTTCGTGCCTCATACAATCGTGAAGAGCGGCGCTCAACCATTCATATGGTCAATGCGTTTGCCTGTGCCAATAAAGTGGTGCTGGGGCAAGTAAAAACTGCAAATAAATCCAATGAGATAACCGCAATCCCAGCACTGCTCCAGTTGTTAGATATAGAAGGAGCACTGGTATCAATCGACGCTATGGGTTGCCAGACAGAGATTGCAACGCAGATAGTCGAGCAAGGAGGTGACTACTTACTTGCAGTGAAGGCGAATCAAAGTTCATTACATGAGGCCGTGGTCAGTGCTTTCAGTGAAGCGCGCAACAATCCTCTTGATGGACTCGTTATTGAAAAGAATAGAGGCCGTATCGAGGCAAGAGCCTACTATGTAATGCCTGCAAGCCAGCTCCAAGCTAAATTCTCTAAGTGGATGAAATTGAACACATTAGGTATGTGTTTGAGTTATCGGCATACGAAAGGGAAAGAGGCGGAGCTGAGCTACCGTTACTATATCAGTTCAGCCACACTCGATGAGCAACAGTTAGCCGATTCAGTTCGTGGTCATTGGGGTATTGAGAACAGCTTACACTGGGTGCTAGATGTCTCAATGAAAGAAGATAGTTGCCAGATTTATCAACATCATGGGGCTGAAAATTGGGCCATGCTTAGGCAAATATCACTGAATATGCTTAGGGCTGAACCTTCTAAAGGAAGCATTCCAGCGAAACAGAAAAGAGCTTGGATGAAACCTGAATATTTAGAATCGGTTCTATTAGCAGGGTTGCAGCTGGACGAATTTTAAACACTCATGCGGTTGCCCTG
>NZ_VXCT01000142.1:0-1195 GCF_052850535.1 Shewanella sp. 1180_01 | reverse complement strand
ATCATCCTGACAGAGGGGTTTTCTATGATATCTTTGCGCCTTGATATTTTGCTGTTTGTTCTTATGTTTTCACTCTCAAAAACGGCGTTATTCTTAACCTTCATCTACTTTTGCTTATGGTGTTCTATCGCAGATGATGAACATAGCCAGCCATTAATAATCAACAACATAACTAGCTTTCAACCCAATATCAACGATTGACGTCTATCAAAGACAAACTTTGTAATTCGGGTCAGCGTAAAATTTATCAACACTTACAATTTGGTGTCCTTTTCGAACAAAACTCAGAGACGTGAATAACCCATAACTTAATTAGTTTTTAGGCTCTTCTCCGCTTACATGAGCTTGATATTTGGATAAAAGGTTGAATGGGTATCAGGGACTGATGCTTGTCTGATCTTGAGTTTGAAGTATTCAATGTCTCGTACTCCTCTTGCCCTTCGCCTGAGTAAACCAATTTCAACTCTTTGAAAGATGTTCCCTCAACACCAGATATTGAAACACATTAATGGTATGAGGAAAAGTAAGTCAAATGAAGTTTTACTGAACTGAGTGGGCAATCGCCCCTAACATTGAAAGGGGCAAAAGTGAGTTTCAAACTTTGTTGTCATACTTTTCTTAGATAGCCATGTTGATAGAACCTAAGTTTCGATCTTTATTGTCACAATTAACTTTTGGTAGCCATGATAGAAACGAGCTTCGGAAGTAAAAAGTTTCAATCTTAGTTGTTCACCCACAGTTTTTCGTCCTGCTAAGCGCTTTTTTATCTATTCTAAATGCTCCAAACACCGCCTAGGTTGTATACGATTTGGCTTATTTCTTCTGCTAGACAGTCGCAAAGCGACAAGCCCCGCAGGGAAACACTGTAACAATTCAATTTGAAGCTAGAAGGCCGTAGGCAAAACGAACCAATCAGGTTGTGCTGTTTATTATGTCCCCTGGCGCTTTAGCGTTTGCCAGGCATTGGACATTTCATTTTTTAGTTTGATCTAATGATCTTTTTTTCTTTCACTGCATTATTCTACCTTTGCCCATGCGTGGACTCGTACCTCCAGAGTCCTTTCAGTTGTGCTTTGCTCTACCTCCTATATTTTCCCCCAGGTCTTAAGTGTTCCTGACGCGTTAAAGACATTACTATATCCCTATGGGTCAGGTGGAGGAAATGTCTTAAGCATGTAGGGAACGTACAAGACCC
>NZ_VXCT01000141.1:0-1218 GCF_052850535.1 Shewanella sp. 1180_01 | reverse complement strand
CAGGGCGAGATCATACTTTGTTAACAGTAGGGAACTTCTTCCTATCTGCATGATCTGATCGGGCATGTTATTCTACTGAGCCTAATCCATGTCCTTATTTGAACACTTGAAACTCATCGAAGACCCTCGCTCTCACATCAACCTAGACCATGATTTAGTTGATATTATTTTTCTTGTTTTAGCCGCAATCGCTTCAGGTTGTGATGGCTGGCAAGCTATTGAAGAATTCGGCCAAGAGAACCTATCTTGGCTACGTAAACATCGAGATTTTGACAAAGGGATCCCGACTCGGCATTCCATTGCTCGGATCATTAAAGTTATTGATACCGAAATACTGGTGTTAACGCTCTTTCGTTGGGCAAATAGTTTAAGAGAAACCTCATCCAAGCCATTGATCGCTATTGACGGCAAAACCTTGCGGGGTGCTGTTAATCAACATGGTGCTAAAAATGCGCTACACCTCGTTTCGGCCTTTGATACCGAACAAGGAATTGTGCTGTATCAGCAAGATACACAGACCAAAGGTAACGAAATCGCAACGGTTCAAGCGCTGTTGCACATGTTAGACATTAAAGATGCTGTTGTAACCTTTGATGCACTTCACTGCCAGCGGGAAACGCTTCAACAAATTATCAAAGCTAAAGGCGACTATGTTGTTCAGGTAAAAGGCAACCAACCGCTACTGAGGCAGGCCATTGAGATGCAATTTCAACCTCACTGGGATAACGACGGCGTCGACATATTAAGTATCGAAGAGGATGACAAGGGGCATGGCCGTAAGGAGCGTCGCACAACGTTTCAAGTCCCAGCAAAGCTGCCACAGGCGCTCGCGAAAAAGTGGCTATCAGCCAAGTCACTCATAGCAGTTGAACGTCAACGAACATGTAAAGGCATTACAACCATAAATACGGATTATTACTTAAGCTCTTTACCTTTAGACGTCGAACTTGCAGCCAAAGCGGTGCGTCAGCATTGGCACATCGAGAACCTGCAACACTGGGTGCTTGACGTCACTTTTAGGGAAGACTGTTCAAGGATTGGTGACCGTGAAAACGCGAAGAAGATGGCGCTATTTCGGCGTATTGTGCTGAACCTTTTAGAGCAACATCCGCTAAAAGCCAGCAAACCAACCAAGATAAGAAAAGCAGCATGGAATGGCGATTTTAGAAGCGAGATATTCTTTGGTTAAGAGATTTAACAAAGCTTAATCCCGCCCTG
>NZ_VXCT01000140.1:0-1295 GCF_052850535.1 Shewanella sp. 1180_01 | reverse complement strand
TACTGTTGAACCCTAATGGTGTAATACCCCTATCGCCACATAACATATCAGCAACAACTGCAACTAAGAAAACGTGTAGAATTCTCACTTGTCATCGTCGCACAGCACGTCTATATCTACCCTATCAATGCCTGCTGCACCCACAGACATTAGCGAATGCCTGAACGACTAATACATCTGCAGGTAAAGCCGCTGACAAAAACGCAAACATGCACCTTGATGCCAGGCATCAACACCTATCCGCCCAACTAATCTCCCGGCCTCACAAATACTATTTAGCCAGCGTGAGATTAGCGGACACACCTGCAGGTAAACACACTGCAGGACCATAGGACCAAGCGGAACAACACGCTTAAGTACCGGCCATCATCGACCACCGGCATTAGCGTATTACTGCCAACAGCTCATGATGTTCATTGTGATTGGTTAAAGCTGACGACAGGGCATGAAGCGTAATGTTATGGGGTGACACGTCTGCAGGTGAAGATAGTGGTCTAAGAACAGATCAAACAGAACGCACGATGCAATTAGATCCGACAGGTAGCTTTAGCTCACTTCTGCCCCAAAATCGTTTAGAGCAAACACTCAGTCCGATTTATTGGTCGTGCGTTTTCCCTACTAAAATTTATCCAAATTCAGTAAAATTTAAAGCTATGCCAAACAGCGAAATCTGACCTATTGACTTCCTCACTAACTTATTGATTTTCATTTTGAAGTATCAAAAGAAAGACCGTATCATATATCCATAAAGTGGGGCTTTGCGCCGTATAAAAAGCATTAAGCCCTAAACGATATTCGAAAATAGGTTGGATTTGAATGAGTTTGATATTTGCCAAAAAAGATATGTCTGAAAATATCTGCCTTGTTAGCGATACTAGGCTTAATCACGAACCAAGTCGTAAGCTACCAGCTTATTCTGACTATCAGAAGAATGGTGGTTTGAAATTATTCCTAGTTAATAATAAAAAAGTTGCTATCGCTTTTGCAGGTTGTAGTGTGGAAGCGCAGGATGCATTCGATCAAATCAAAGTTAGTTCCTTTTCAATTAGTCAAATATTGGATGTTTTATCAACAAGTAGCTCCGCTAAAAATACAGATTATTTAGTTTGCGATGCCATTGAAAATATAATTTATAAAATATCAGAAGCACAAGTGTCGCCGCAAAATTTTGCTTATATTGGAGACTTTGGCGGGTATCAACTCTTAACGAGGAACATTAAACACTCTTCAGGTTTAGATGAGTTAGAATCAGCAATGAATATCGTCATTGCTGATTCTAAAGTAAAGTCTGTGGG
>NZ_VXCT01000014.1:0-95864 GCF_052850535.1 Shewanella sp. 1180_01 | reverse complement strand
GTAAGGCTACAGACGAGTCATTGCATCAACCCTAGTGGAGGATGCAATAGCGCGCATTTGTTGCTTTAGTGTTAATTGTTAGCGATAGGGTGAAGAGGGTAAAAGCCAAGGTTTTAGACGGTTTTAGGTGAATAGCTGCTGTCTAGGCCTAGGCTCATTTTAACCGAGTGCCACTTTACCTATATTAGTCATCATGCATGGATAGAAAGGGAGCGATGATCATGTGCAATTATGAGGAATTTAGACTTTCTGATGGGCGGATTTTGTGTCTCGTCTATGCTCACGGTTTGATTGAAACCGAACGCGACACTTTATGATGATGAGAATCACTCTCAACTCGCTACAGATGCGAACCATTATCATCGCGGGTCCTTCCGGCGCGGTTGATTGCGGGGGCGGCGACACGCAGTGCTTCACTACATATGAGGATTTTAGAGGGCTTGGTTGTTGTTTTATTAGCGGGCTTTTAGGGGGCGTTCATAATTTTGAACGCTATATATAGTATTGATTATAAATAATTATTCTCCTTACTTTCTCAGAAGCTCAAAAAATAGGTGTGCTCGGATATACCAACTTGAACAGATCGATTTTGTGATCCTTTGATCTTTGTTGAATGGGCCGATATTTTGCGTTTCTTGGTAAGCAAGTCACTATAAAGCGGAGAACAGTGAGGGGAGAAACCTACCTTTAGTTTGAATACATCTGAGTGCCGCCACCTAGGCATATCATCTCGTTCTAGCTTTATCCCAAAATCACTTAACTGATAACTAAATCATTCAGAATTTGCTAACCGGTTAGTACTGTATGTCATGACTGTGATTTTACGCAGTACTCGATATGATTCGCATACAAGGAACAGTGTTTTTGAATTACCACAGCGTTTGGCAAGTTATTTCATGGCCCTGCGGGTACATTGCAAGAACTTACCGATTACTGCAAACACTTAGAAAAGCGACGACGGCATTTTATGTTTTGCTGTCAGCACCTCATAGCAGGCTGATATCAAGTTCACTTTATCAACGTCATCTCTGCTAACATCTGCTCATCGCCATGAGTTGGTGATCTATGGTTGAAAATCACGGTTTTTAGGTCGAAATTGTATATTATTGTTTTATAATGGCTACCAACTTAGATGATGATGCAAATAACACTGCAACCATTTGATGCCAGTTAGTGGGGGCCTTTTACGGAGCCGAAAATCTACCTAATCACTGGCTCATAAACTGAGCTGGTGTCAGGAAATAGAGCAAAAAGCCACGATGTTAGTCAGTGCTAATACAGTTCAATCCAGTCAATTTGTCAGATAACACATTTGCCTCAGGGGAATAAATGTCCCCAGAGCAGTTAATACTGTTTTCAATTTACTTACATATTGAGTCCATAGGGATATGTCAGAAAAACAAACCCAGCGCCACTTGACCATACTCAAGTATCTGCCAGAGGCTCCTTCATCGATCACCACAATTGAGCTCAAAAATAAACTAGAACGAGATGGATTACATGCGCCCCTGCGTACCATTCAACGGGATCTGGATTGCCTAAGTAACCATTACAACATTAGCCGCAATGAAACATTTCGCCCCCATAGTTGGTGCCGTGTCAAAGGCCTGCATCCCTCTGCCATAGAGATGACACCCAGTACAGCTTTAGCCTTAAGTCTGACCAAACAATTCCTACAGGGCCTATTACCAAGTCAGCTCAAAAACAATCTCGACAGCTTCTTCGACCAAGCTGAACTAAAACTGGCTAATACTCCCAAATTAGCTAGCTGGACAAAATGCGTAGCATCGATCCCAGCGGGATTTCAGCCACTTGCACCACATATAGATCCATTAATCATGCCCCCGCTGGAGCAGGCACTGATGGAAGGGCTGCGCTTATTGATTTTCTATCGCCCACGGTCAGTAAATCAACCTAAGCACTATCGTATCAATCCTCTTGCCTTAGTCACACGAGGAACCACTATTTACCTGATAGCCACCTTAGCAGACAACGATGCTTTTCGACACTTTGCATTGCATAGGGTTCAAAGTGCCGAGCGGTTGCTGGAAATGAGAAAAATCCCTCTAGACTTCGAGTTAAACGCCTACTTGAAACAAGGCAATCTCGCTTTCCCAATAGAGGAACTCATCACCCTAAAGCTTAAGGTCGATTTTAATCTGGGATACCACTTATTAGAAACACCCTTGAGTTTGCAACAAACCATAAGTCATTCGGATGATGGCAAGCATTTCACCATAGAAGCTGATTTACCTAATACCGAAGAACTAAAATGGTGGCTGATGTCGATGAGCGATATCAGTGAAGTGTTGGCACCTCAGTCGCTGCGGGAAGCTCTTAACCGCAGCCTAACCATTGCACAGAAAAAATACTCAGGTTAATGATAAAACAACATAAGCGACATTTTTTGATGCCTCAGCTGGCTAATATGCACATAGAACTGGAATGAGCCTACAACAGTAAAACTAAAAAAGGATTCGGGATGCTACTACTGATCACTGAGAAAGTGGTTGAGTTAGAAGGTATTGAGAACGCCATAGTGCGAAGCCCAGCTGAACTTTGTTATATCCAGCCCCAAGGGCCTGCACTGGTGATCATCGATATTAAGCTGCCAAACGCCACAGTACTTGAATGGGTCAGCAAGCGCACCCGGGCAACGCTATGGTGGTTAGCAAATACAAACCTGCCGTATGACGCTGTATTAGAAAATATTCCGGCGCAACACTGCAGTGTTCAGCAAACACACATGGATGCATCGGAATTTATCCGACTGTTGAGCCCCCACTATTTCGGTCGTCTCTTTGAGGATACTCCAGATTGTATTCTCAGCATCACTCCTGGGGAACTGGAGCAACAACTCATTCGTTGTCGAGAATTAGTCTTAATTCCAGAGCATGAGATCCTTCCGACTCAGGCGATTTGGGCGTATTTATATTGGTTCACAAGTTCAACATTAGATATGTCGATCGAAGAATATGAACAGCGCGGAGTAAAACTTAAACATGACTTAGGGGCTGAACAGATGTGCTGCCTGATGAGCAATTTGCCCTTTTCAAGTTTTGTAATGTTATTGAGATAGCAAGCAACATGAGAGTTGAATACACAATGGACGATACAAACACATTATTTAAGAAATTAATACAAGCGATTCGAGCCTGTGACGAAAACACCGTTGCCACTTTGATTGAACGCGGTGTTGATATTGAGCAAGACGGAAACAGAGCATTAATGGTGGCCTGCCAACTAGGCTATACATCAATAGTTAAATGTTTGATTGAGGCCGATGCTAATATCCATCAAAATAACAACGAAGCCCTCTGGCTTGCCGTTACACATCGCCATGCGGCGGTTACAGTGGTTTTGATGGCTCAAGGAGCTGACCACATGGATCGTGAAGGGGCTATTTGGGAAGAAGCGACAAAATCATTCACATCTGAAGATGAATTTACCGCACTTATCGACCTCGGGGCTGAGGCCCTATCCGATATGGATTGGGAACTTCAGTTAGATTTAGCCCTCCATGGAAACAATCAAGTTCTTGCAGACGTTTTAGTTGAAGCGCTGCCAAATGAACCTGGAACATATCCTGTTCTGATAGCTTTAGATCACGGCAAGCTCACTTTAGCAAAACAGTTTTTGGACAATGGAGTCGATTTCCAACAAGACAATGAAAGAAGTGCAATTGCATATTATTATGCTTGGATTAACGGCTGCAAATCACTACTACCTCAACTCTTCGCTTGCGGTGCAACAACATCGGGTGCGCTGTATGAATACATTTATGGTAGTCATTTATCCATCAGCGAGCTCGACGCAGAGTTCCTTGCTGAAATGCTTAAGATATCTAAATTTGAAAAAACAACTTGTGAACATGCTGTAGAAATCGCAATTTCCAATAATTTTTTAGATATTGCTGTTGATGCTATTTGCCATCTAGCAGACTTTCCTGCCTCGCTGGAATCGATTTTTTACTCAGCATTTTTACATAATGCAAAGGAGCTTTACCCACTACTGATGTCGCTAAAAGCTGTTATTAGGTTTAGTGATGATGATATATCTTGGCTAGATGACTTTATTATCAATTGTACCGACCGTACGTTGATTTCTTACCTTTTAGCTCAAGTCGGCCCATCTTCGTTACTCAAAGTAGAAAAGTTACTCGACAAAGCAATAGAAGAAAAAGACTGGGAATGGGTAAAATATCTTGTTTGCCTTGGAGTAAGACCATCTCTAATTTATGGTTTTGATATGGCGGTTGTGGCACTTATTGACAACATCGAACATGACAGACCTTATCAGTTTACAACCTACTTACAAGTCGCAGAAAAAGGTGGCGGATGGGCCGCAAAAAATGTTGCCGATAGATATTTGGAAGGAGATGGCATTGAAAAAAATAAACAACAGGCTGCTTACTGGTATACCAAAGCTGCAGAATATGGATATATATCATTAAACCTAATGACAATGCTAGCCTTAGGTGATGGTATTGAACAGGATAAGCCATCGGCCATTCATTTGTACCGCCTGTTTTCCAATGATGCTAATTGCATTCGCTCTGCTGAAATGCAAGAAATGTATGACCAAGATGCATTAGAGAGGATCTTGGGTAATGCTTCCGTCAGTTAAGAAAATTTTAAGACCACAAATAATTAACCCTCTAGTTTTAGGAGAGTCAATAATGGTATTGTGCTCATAAGCTTTTAATTTTCAAAGTTTGCGTTGATCTTGCTAGAGTGCTTTTGAGCCGCATGCCAAAATTTACAATTTATTCCAAGCATAGTAAGTACAATATCAAGCCATGCCGAAATGAATGATCACCGATGTGCAGCCATTCATGCCCATCTTGCTTTCGGGGAATAACGGCAAACAAAGGAGGCTGAATAATTCAGCCTCCTTATCATCGACCAGTTTCAACTGTTCTGGTCTAATCCCATCGGACACTTAATTTTGAGACAGTATGGTCAATAAATTAAGAGGTCTATATGAGTCTGAAAAAATCACATAAGAGTTATCCGCAGGCATTTAAAGATGAAGCCGTCTTGATGGTGCTAGAGCAAGGTTATAGCGTTGCCGATGCGGCAAAGTCTCTTGGAGTTAGCACGAGCCTGCTTTACAACTGGAAGGAAAAACACCAAGCCCTGCAACAAGGTATCACCTTAGAAGAGTCTGAGCGTGATGAGCTAAAGCGATTACGTAAAGAAAACAAAGAATTACGAATGGAGAAAGAAATTCTAAAAAAGGCAAGCGCCTTCTTTGCGAGAGAAATGAAGTAAGATTTCGTTTCATCAAACTGCAATCTCACCTATTCCCCATAGCACTGTTATGTCGAGTAATGAGTGTCAGTAAGTCAGGCTATTACGATTGGCATAAACGCCCTGCAAACGTGATAAGCCTTGAAACACTGAAGCTTTATCGCCTTGTTCGACAGCTATTTAAGCAAAGTCGAGGCAGCTTAGGGAATCGTGAAATGGTGAAGAAATTGCGCAAGGAAGGCTACCAGGTTGGTCGCTATCTCGTTCGTAAAATTATGCACCGCCTTCGACTCAAAGTAACCCAGCGATGTGCTTACAAGGTGACGACACAGCGAAAACACTCAGATGCAGTGGCTGATAACCTGTTAAACATGAACTTTAATCCAGTATCGGCTAATCAGGTCTGGGCGAGTGACGTGACCTATTTAAAGACGGGTGAAGGCTGGATGTACTTAGCTGTGGTGATGGATTTATATTCACGCCGGATTGTGGGATGGCACATAGACAAACGCATGACCACAGATTTGATATCCAAGGCATTAATAAAAGCCTACAACCTGCGCCAACCGGCCAGAGGGTTGGTATTTCACAGTGACCGAGGCTCGCAATATACCAGTAAGCAATTCGGTAGGCTGCTATCGAGCTATGGTATCCGAGCCAGCATGGGTGATGTGGGTGCGTGTTGGGATAATGCTGTTGTTGAGCGTTTCTTTGGTAGCTTGAAACACGATTGGATTTTTAAAGTTAATCAACCAACAAGGGAGTTTATGAAGCAAGATGTGACGGCTTACATGAAATATTACAACTTGGAGCGGCTTCATTCTGCTAATGACGATCTGTCACCTGTAGAGTTTGAAAATTCTCAAGTAAAAGTGTCCAGTTTGGGTTGACCAGTACATCTTGAACTGGTTGACGATACTGGACGTATTATTCGCAACGACAAGCGAGGTGCAATCAGCACAAATAGCGCTAAGTTACTCACTCGATTGAATATCCCTCAAGAAAATTGGCTCAAACTTACCACAGAATTTGGTAAGTTATTTCATGGCCCGGTGGGCACACTGCAAGAACTCACAAGCTATTGTGAGCATTTAGAAAAACGTCGACGACACTTCTCGAGTTGCTGTCAGCACTTAAAAGCAGGCTAATCTAAAAATTCCTTGTAATAACAATTTTTCTAAATCAGCTTAACTCTTTAATGAGTTGGGCTATTGTGGCTAAAATCACTGTTTTTGAAGGAAATCCGTCGATTTAGCCAATCAGCTTCCATAAACTCCTGTGATATCGGCTTTCTAGCAACAAACCCTCACAATCTTGCTTGAGCACATGTCGAAAGTGCATTATGTTATTGTTTTATAATGGCTGGCCAGATTTCTTCTTAGTGTCGCATGAGTATGACTATGAGCATTGGCTAAAGCGGTAAGCTATTGCCGCTTTAGGTGGCTTCCGGCAGGTCAATTTTGGTTAGGTTATCGTGAAACCTGAGGGTCAAACTGTTGCTGACGTTGTTCATTCTTTTCTGCAAACTCTTTTAACAATTCCTCTTTTTGCTGCTGCAATAATTTCAACTGTTCAGCTTTTTGCTCCGGACTCAAATTTTCATCGTTTGCGATCTCTTCCATTTTAGCTTCAAGCTCTTTTAATTTTTCTCTGTCGATACCTGAACGTTTATCCAAGATGGCTTGCATAGCATCTTGTAGGAAATTGCTGTTATCTGACTCGAGTTTATTCTTCACATCGGACGGGGCCGCGCCCTTATTGACTGCGTCATTGTTGGAGTATTGCGCACTCTTGCCTGGGGCCAACTGCTCATAGGTATTGGCAGTCTGAGACTCTTTAGTTTCTTGGCCTCGCTTTGCTGCTGAAGAAAGTGTCACTGTGTCCTGATAACGGTTATCAAGCTCGTTAATGGCCGTAAGGGGCGAACGAGATTGGCGAGCAGGCGACACATTAATGGTACTCTCTTGGCTTGCTGCCACTCTTGAATAAGCATTGTCGTTATTGAGTGTTATCATCTTACCGATCCTTCCCTGATTATCTCATTCGTTGCCATCTTCATAATGATAAGCAATTATTGAACCACAAATGCTAATCGGAAAAGATAACTTCAAATGCTAACCACAAATGGTACCGATTAAGGGGTTGAGGTCCAACGGTACGAAAAGTTACTCTAAGCTCGTAACGGAAAACAGTGCTCACCAATATTGGCCAGATTCTTTATGGACAACGCTAATTTCAACAAAGCAATTATTAATATCTGCAGTAGATTGAGCCTCTGACATGATTTCATAAACAGTGTCTTCAAGCTCCTTCATTGAGGTGTAGGGAACTTTCAAAATATAGTCCCAGCCATTTTTTTCGGGTTTAGTCATGTCGTAGTGGGCTGTCCAATTATCTTCTATGTACTTTCAGTCGTTAAGGTAGTGAAATTCAGTTTAACCAGCATAGTAGTAAACGTTATGTAGGCGTTAATTCGATACATTTACTAATCTGAAATTAGCCTATAACGTTCCAGTGTTAACTCATTTCTGTCCAAAAGAAGGTTAGGGCGCTTCACTCGATATCTATAAAAACTCCTGAAAATGACATATTTATGTCCATAGCGGCTCAAAATCGGCAACATCTTAGTATTTTATTGTGACTTTTTGTACAAGCATAAGCGCGTTGCTAGGTGTTTCTGGCTAGTTTGCGAGTCCAATATACCAAAGCATTCACGTAGCGACGATTAAATTGTTTAAGATACAGTCAAGTGGAACTGGTGATGTGTTCGAGCGACTCCTATGTTGATAAATCACGTCATCAACATTACAACAAATTAATCGGTAAGATTTAGCAGTGGAAATATAGCTACGAACCAATTTCAATTAAGCTTGGTAAACATATGAATTATTGTAAGTAATCATTCTAATGGAGCAACATAATTTGATTGGGGCATTGTTTCATAAAATTCATTTCTAACACGTCATCTATACTTCAAAAGAGTTCGCATAGCTGCGAGTGGGATGCACTTTGTCAAAAAGCAGCAAACACAAAGTTTAATGCGGTCTGGATGAACAGTTTTGCACTATAATGGAGCAAGCTTTTTGATAGAGTGACTTATGGTATTGATATCTATAAACAAAAATCAGAATCACGAAATGACACAAAATTCATTTGGAATGACAAGCCACAAACAGTTGGGCAAATTTAGCCAATCTCTAGCTGTCACATTTAACATAATATACATTGTGCGCAGCTTTGTATAGAAGGGATTAGATGTGCCAATAAGTGTCGTGGTAATTGATCTTCGGGATGACCAACAAGCTCAATTACTCTATGCCTTTTAAATGATCGATTGGTTTATTGAATGCACTTTCATGACGTTCGATTTGGCTTGTGTGTAAATACTGCGATGTGGTGTCGATACTTTCGTGTCCAGCGTCGGCTTGTACATGGGATAACGGTCTGCGGTTGATATTGATATCGTGCGTGATGCCTGTGTGGCGAATATTATGGGCCGTGAGTTTACGCATCTGCGCACCGTCTTGTGCAAAACCATCTGTCTCGATACTTTCTGCTGCCAGGTTAATAATACTTTGAATTTCATCACGAACATGACGAATGCCAAGATTGGCATTGAGGATACCAACATCTCGACCGCGGCCAGCGGCTTTGTGCCGTACAAACAAAGGATGGTTCTCGTTTGGCGCTGGATAATCTGTTAATCCTAAAAACTGACGATATTTAACTAAAGCATCGAGCAAAGCTTTGGAAATTGCCACGCTGCGCCTTTTACCGCCTTTACTCAATGGAATATGAAAACTCCAAATACCCGTTTGTTGATTGTGCTTAAACTGATCCATCACCGGCGAATAACCTGCACGTGCAGACACATCTGAGATGCGTAAATAGCAGCAATAAATCAATGAAATCAGAAATAAACTTCTTTGATGTAATTCTGGCGCTGCTTCTGCCAGCGCGGTTACAGTTGCCATAATGTATGACCACTGCAAATCAGTGAATGCGAGGCTGTTTTCCTCTTCATGACTCTGGCGCTGATATTGCCGATTGGCCGCGAACCGACTGTGATTCAGCCAGATCTGCGCAGGATTACGCTCACAATATTCTTCGCTTGTCAGGTACGAGTAAAACGAAGACAAAATGGCCATTTTTGTTTTTAACGCATTGTCGCTTAACGCATAATGCTGGATTTGTCCGAGTCGTTTTTTACCGACAAATGGCCGCCATTGCGGGTTTGGAACCCGTTCTTCATGCATTTTATCAAACTTGAACTGCGGTACATTAAAATAGCCAATCAGTGCTATGGGCGGCGCTTGGCAGTAATCAACGTAATGGCTCATGTCTTTGCGTGTGACTTCAATGGGCGACATTGATACCACATCAAAACACCAATGCAGAAACGTAGTGAGCTCGCTGCGATAGGCTTTATAGTTGTTTTCGTTGTGCTTTTGTTCAAACAGCCAATCACTGGCGTGTTCGATCACTAAGCCCGCATCAGCCACCTTTTTCATGCTGATTTGGGTGATATATTGGTTAACAACACTATTGCCAACTTGTATGAATTCAAATGAGTCAAATAGCGGGATTACTGGAGGAAGTTGCATATTACATCTGAATTATAAGGGTTTCTTATATGATAATACTTAAACGCAAATGCCGATAACGTTATTTATCGGCATCAAGAGAGGTCAGATTTTTAGTGCAAGTTGAAAACGTACATTGCTGACACGTAATACGCTTTTGGCAACAAATCAGGCATAACTGCCACACTTGCTGTTTAGATTGACTGTCCAAGCACCTAAAGTCCGCCGCACAGAGGTGTCCATCCTGTATAAGCTGTGCCAGTTTATGGGTTGAAATTGATAAATTAATCCGCTGACTCATGCCCTTACCCTCCAATCATAGTGTGATATTAACAGAATACACAAATGATAACCGTTATCAACAACTCAGTTGAAGGTTTGCCACTCACCTCGCTATTTAATGTAAGATTTTGCACTTGTTTGAAATGTGTCTACTACACTGATTATGTGATCATTATTTTTATTTGAATGAGGTATCGGATGCTGATTGATCTTGCAAAGAAAAACCCGCTGTTTTCCGGTAAAAAGCCTACCGAGACAACTGAGTCTGGTATTCCTTGGAAGGTATTAGTGGTCGATGATGAACCTGATGTTCATACCGTCACTAAACTTGCCCTCTCCCGCTTTAAACTCGATGGCCGCGCCCTCACCTTTATCAATGCCTACAGTGCTGAACAAGCAAAAGAGTTACTCAATCAAGAACGTGATATCGCCATCGCCTTTATTGATGTTGTGATGGAGAGTGATCATGCAGGCTTAGAGTTAGTAAAATGGATCCGTGAAGAACTCCAAAATAAAACCACGCGATTAATCCTGCGCACGGGCCAACCTGGTCAAGCACCTGAAGAAGACGTTATCGTCAATTACGATATTAATGATTACAAAGCCAAAGCTGAACTCGATTCCCGTAAACTCATGACCAGCGTCTACTCTGCCCTGCGCTCCTATCGCGATATTATGGAAATTGAGCAAGCAAGACGTACCCAAATCAACCACCGTAAAGGGCTAGAAAGAGTACTAGAAGCAACATCTGGATTATTTGAGCTGCGCACCCTGCATAAATTTGCCGATGGACTGCTTACTCAAGTCGCCACCCTGCTTAATCTGGATTCAGAAACCCTACTGCTAACGTGCAATGCTATTGATGCGATCAGCGGCCATCTTGATCCCGTGAATATTGAGATCCTCGCGGGCACAGGCCAGTTTTCCAATAAAAACCATATTACTCAATTGCCAGAGCATATCGACCGCTTACTGCGTAATGCGCTCACGCAAAAACGCTGCCTTTATGAAGACAACTGCTTTGTCGGTTACTTCCCCACAAAAAGCGGGTTAATCAATCTATTGTATATGGATGGTATTGATAAAATTGATGATCTTGACAAGAAACTTATTGATATTTTTGCCATCAACGTCGGCGTTGCATTTGAAAACTTGCTGCTCAGTCAAGAAGTTGAAGATACCCAATCTGAGCTAATTCTGCGTTTAGGGGATGTGGTTGAAAGCCGCTCAAAAGAAGCCGCCAATCACGTGAAACGTATGGCGGAATATTGCTCCCAACTCGCTTTACTCGCTGGTTTACCTGAATACGAAGCCGATTTACTGCGCCGCGCCTCACCTATGCATGACATAGGTAAAATAGCGATCCCCGATGCCGTTCTGCTCAAACCTGGTAAGTTAGATGATGAAGAATGGCAAGTCATGCGTCAGCACCCTACGATTGGTCATCAGATTTTGGCGAATTCAGAGCGCCCTATCCTCAAAGCTGCATCGATTATTGCACTGCAACACCATGAAAAATATGATGGTTCTGGTTATCCCGCAAATTTAAAACAAGACGAAATTCACATTTTCGCGCGGATTGTGGCTATTGCAGATGTGTTTGATGCACTTTCTCATGCCCGCTGCTATAAAACGGCTTGGCCTTTAGAGGAAGTGTTAGCTGAAATGCGTAAAGGCGCCGCAAAACACTTTGATCCACACTTATTGCAGCTTTTTATCGATAATGTGGATATTTTTGTCAAAGTAAAAGACAACTGGAAGGACAATTAAGCTGCGATAACCAGCGGTAATTGTCCGAAAGTTTTGAAGGCTATTTGAGTCAGTATTAAGCCAGTCTTAACCGTTGTCATCAGCGAGAAAATCAAACACTGCCGTTTTAGTTTCGCCATTAACGTTGAAACTAACAAAGCCGCGCCAAACCATATAACCACTGCTACAAGATCCATATACCATTTGACCAATATAAGTCATTTTGTCGGTTTGCTTCACATTTACGGGAATAACGCCCATAAACATGTCTCTTCCTTCTAAGCGGATTTGCACATCGGTAATGGACGAAGACGCTAATAGCGTTAATGTTAATGGCTTTTCGCTTGGTGCATTTGCTGGCGACAGACTAACAGTGAGTTTGATATCGCCCACTTGTTTAACACAATCCCCTGCCGAAAATTGACAAAGTGAAGGATCAAGACTGCTTTTAAGCGTGACTTGCTTAGCATCTTCAGTACAAGCTGTGAGATTGAAGAGAATTAACGCGATGAATAAATAGGGATTAGGACGATTTAGCACAAAGATTAACCTTATGACGCAATATGTTAACATTCTATGGCGTAGGTTGATCTAGATCAACTTTCTACACCCCTTCTTTGGTATCTTTTTTGATATTGCTCAAGTATCATTGCGAAACCTCATATTTGAGCAAAAATATGCAGGGTAACGCATTGACATGACTCAGCAACCTGAATAGGGAAGCTGAGTTTTATGTCATTTTATAACAGGTAAAGCTTGTCTTTACTAAAAGTAAAAGTAATAAGCAGTGGAAGCATTATGATGAACCATTCCCAGCCAACAGGCGCTGATTACAATTACGCCATTGTCCGCCAATTTGCCTTAACCACAGTTTTGTGGGGTATTGTTGGTATGTCAGTCGGCGTATTAATTGCGGCTCAGTTAATCTGGCCTCAGCTGAACTTTGACACTCCTTGGTTAACGTATAGTCGCTTGCGACCATTACACACCAATGCGGTGATCTTCGCGTTCGGTACATCAGCCCTTTTTGCAACATCCTATTATGTCGTACAACGCACCTGTCAAACCCGACTATTTGCACCTAAGTTAGCCGCATTTACGTTTTGGGGATGGCAAGCCATCATTCTGTCAGCAGCTATCACTTTGCCAATGGGTTTCACCCAAGGTAAAGAATACGCTGAATTAGAATGGCCTATCGATATCGCAATTACTATCGTTTGGGTGTCCTACGCTATTGTGTTCTTCGGTACTATTATCAAACGAACGACTTCGCATATTTACGTGGCGAACTGGTTCTTTGGTGCCTTTATTATTACCGTTGCCGTACTACACATAGTTAACTCTATGGCAGTACCAGTCAGTCTGTTCAAGTCATACTCTCTGTATAGCGGCGCTGTCGATGCTATGGTGCAGTGGTGGTATGGTCACAACGCTGTAGGTTTCTTATTAACCGCAGGCTTCTTGGGGATGATGTATTACTTCGTACCTAAGCAAGCGGGTCGTCCTGTGTACTCTTACCGTCTATCTATTGTCCATTTTTGGGCTTTGATCGCACTGTATATTTGGGCTGGTCCTCACCACTTACATTACACAGCTTTACCTGACTGGACTCAGTCTTTAGGTATGGTGATGTCACTGATCCTATTCGCACCTTCTTGGGGCGGTATGATTAACGGTATCATGACCTTGTCTGGTGCTTGGCATAAACTGCGTACTGACCCTGTACTGCGTTTCTTAGTCGTTTCTCTGTCTTTCTACGGTATGTCTACCTTCGAAGGCCCGATGATGGCAATTAAGACAGTTAACGCACTATCACATTATACAGACTGGACTATTGGTCACGTTCACTCCGGCGCGCTAGGCTGGGTTGCAATGGTGTCTATCGGTTCTCTGTATCACTTGATCCCTGTATTGTTTGGCCACGGCCGTATGTACAGCATCAAGTTAGTCAACGTCCATTTCTGGTTAGCGACTATTGGTACTGTGCTTTACATCGTATCTATGTGGATTTCAGGTGTAATGCAAGGTCTAATGTGGCGCGCAGTGAATGCTGACGGTACTTTGACTTATAGCTTTGTTGAAAGTCTTGAAGCTTCATATCCTTTCTACTTTGTACGTTTCCTTGGCGGTTGTTTCTTCCTGACCGGTATGCTGATCATGGCATACAACGTGATCCGTACTGTGAAAGCCTCTAAAGATTCATTGCCAGCATTGGCTGAACCAACAGCGGCTTAAAGGAGCAAACTCGATGAAATTTAATCATGAGATAGTTGAAAAAAACATCGGTTTGTTAGCGATCTTTACCGTTATCGCTATCAGTTTCGGTAGTCTGGTTGAAATCACACCGTTGATTTTTCAAAAAGATACGACTGAGCCTGTGGAAGGTTTAAAGCCATACACTGCCCTGCAAATTGAAGGCCGTGACATCTATGTTCGTGAAGGTTGTTATAACTGTCACAGCCAGATGATCCGTCCTTTACGTGCAGAAACTGAACGTTATGGTCACTACTCTGTTGCGGGTGAATCGGTTTGGGATCATCCATTCCAATGGGGTTCTAAGCGTACAGGTCCTGATCTTGCCCGTGTTGGCGGTCGTTACAGCGATAAATGGCATGAAGTTCACTTAATCGATCCTCGTGCTGTAGTACCTCAATCGAATATGCCAGGGTTCCCGTGGTTAGCCGAAAACAAGTTAGACGGCGAACTGACAGGCGATAAGATGACTATCCTACGTAACATGCATAAAGGCGGTTACAAAGGTAATGATCTTTATACCGATGAAGAAATCGCAGGCGCACAGAAAGCTGTTGCTGGTAAGACAGAGCTGGAAGCCTTGATTGCATATCTTCAGTCTTTGGGTCACGCACTCAAATAAGGAGGCAATATATGGATTACGGCACATTACAAGGCATTTTAACCATCATTGTGATGCTGACCTTCGTCGGTATATTTGCTTGGGCATATAGCTCGCGTCGTCAAAAATCATTTGATGAAGCAGCTAACCTTGTGTTTTCCGATGAGGAAGTCAGCAAGGTATCGAAGGACTCAGGAGAGAATAAGTGATGAGTAGCTTCTGGAGTGTTTGGATTACCGTACTCTCGTTAGTCGTGATCGCGGGTTGTTTTCTATTACTCCGTGTGTGTTCTAAGAACACCACGGGCGTAAAAGAAGGCGAATCCATGGGTCACAGTTTCGACGGTATTGAAGAACTCAATAACCCACTGCCAAAATGGTGGAGTTATATGTTCTATATCACTATCGTGTTTGGCTTGATCTATCTAGCCTTATTTCCTGGTTTAGGTAACTACAAAGGCCTTTTAGGCTGGACGAGTTCTAACCAAAGCATTGGTACTGAACAAGGTATTAAAGCCGATTCTGCCGCAGCAATTGAGCTTGCAGCAAAAGAAGGCCGTTATGTTCAGTATGACCAAGAAGTAAAACACGCTAATGAAAAATATGGCCCAATCTTCGCGGCTTACTTGGCAACACCACTAGAAGAATTAGTGAAAAACCAAGAAGCATTGAAAGTGGGTGGCCGTTTGTTCCTACAAAACTGCGCACAGTGCCATGGCTCTGACGCACGTGGTAGCAAAGGCTTCCCTAATCTCACCGATGGTGACTGGTTATATGGTGGCGACTTGGCCACGATTAAAACCACTATCATGGGTGGTCGTCATGGCATGATGCCGCCAAAAGGTGGTTTGCCAATCGATGACAGCGAAATTGCGGGTTTAGCTGAATACGTTGTTAAATTGTCTGGTCGTGAGCACGATGAAACACTCGCAGCTCAAGGTCAAGGCTCGTTCATGAAAGGTTGTTTTGCGTGTCATGGTATGGACGCTAAAGGCAACAAGTTCATGGGTGCTCCTAATTTAACTGACGATGTTTGGTTATATGGCGGTAGCCGCGGCGTGATCGAAGAAACCATTAAACATGGTCGCGCAGGTGTGATGCCAGCGTGGAAAGACGTTCTCGGTGAAGAGAAAGTTCACGTAATCGCAGCTTATGTTTATAGCTTGTCAAACAAGTAATTAGATATGAGTAACGCTAAGGCCTCGAAGACTTCGAGGCCTTTTTTTTAAAGTGCTAAAACCAGCTTTTAACGGTAAAATGGCGCAAATTTTTTGAATGGGTATCTGACATGAACGAACAACAAGCCTGGTATAAGCAGTTCTGGCCTTGGTTTTTAATTATTCTTCCTTTATGTGCTGTCATCGCAAGTTTTACCACACTGAAAATTGCCCTTACTAACTCGGACTCTTTAGTCGCCGAGGATTACTACAAAGAAGGCAAAGCCATTAATATGGACTTGAGTAAAGTGAAGTATGCCAAACAAATCGGCATGAACTTTTCGCTCGAACAAGCTAATAATGAAATTCTACTGACTCAACAAGGTGGTCCCGCTTCCCAAGCTGCCCTAAAAGTCGAATTCTACCACCCAACGATTGCCGACAGAGACATCAAGCTCACCGCTACTGCCGATGCCAGTAATGTGTATCGCATTACCGTGCCTGCCACACTGACTGGCCCTTGGGAAGTGCGTCTTGAAAGTTACGATGGCAAATGGCGCATTCACCAACGCGTTGAATTAAAAGATCACGTCCAACTTTGGCTGAACTGATTATGGTTAAATAAGTAGCACTATGACGTATCCAAGTTGTTTTCACTGCCAAGAGCCCGTGCTGACGGGCCAGCAGTTTGTGACTCGCATTAATGATCGTGATGAACTCATGTGTTGCCCTGGTTGTCAGGCGGTTTCTCAGGCGATTGTGGATGCGGGATTACTCAGTTACTACAAGTTCCGCACTGAACCCGGCAGTAAACAGAACGCCCTCGTCCCCGAAGCCATAACGCAGTTTAGTGCCTATGACTTGCCCGAAGTGCAGCAAGACTTTGTCCATTCTGAGGACAATATCGAGTCAGTGTCGCTCTCTATCGATGGCATCACCTGCGCGGCCTGTGCTTGGTTGATTGAGCACAAAGTAAAACAACTAACGGGCGTGAGCCAAGTGCTCGTCAACTCGACCACCCAAAGGGCTATGATCAGTTGGGATAAACGCACGGTAAAACTCAGCGATATCCTCGGGCAAATTAGCCGTATTGGTTATCAAGCCGCGCCCTATCAAGTCGATGAGCAAGAGCTCAACAACAAACTCAATAGCCGTAAGTTTTTATTGCGCTTAGGCTTAGCGGGTTTTGCGACTATGCAAGTTATGATGTTCGCCCTCGCCCTCTATACCGGCTACTTCACCGATTTAGATGTGCAATATCGAGACTATTTCCGCTGGGTCAGCATGATTTTTGCTACCCCCGTAGTGCTTTACTCGGCGCAGCCCTTCTATTTCAGTGCCATTCGTACCCTGCTCAGCGGCAAACTCAATATGGATGTCTCAGTCTCCATTGCGATTGGCGGCGCATACGTAGCCAGTTGTTTCGCCACAGTCAATGGCACAGGCGAAGTGTATTTTGAATCTGTGTCCATGTTTACTTTCTTCCTGTTACTCGGGCGCTACTTCGAACAAAAAGCCAGGCAAAAGGCCTCGGTTAGCTCGAGTAATTTGCATAAGTTAGTGCCACTCACGGCGCACTTAGTGAACGACAATAGTCAGGAAGAAGTTCCCGCCAAAAAGTTACGCCTCAATGATGTGATCCTCGTTAAACCAGGGGAAATGGTAGCTGCCGATGGCGTAGTCATTGAAGGTCACACTAGCATCAATGAAGCTATGCTCACCGGCGAGCAAATGCCGATTGAAAAAACTCTTGCTAGCCAAGTTTACGCAGGCACTATCAACGTCGACCAACCCATCAAAGTTACCGTCACTGCACTAGGGCAAGACCAACTCGTGGCTGAGATTATTAGACTGCAAGAGCTTGCATCCAATACAAAACCAGCAATTGCGCTATTAGCCGATAAATTATCGCGTTATTTCTCGGGCACAATCCTGACCATAGCGACAATCACCTATTTGGTTTGGCAGCAGATATCCCCAGAGGATGCCTTTTGGGTAACCCTGTCAGTTCTAGTTGCTACCTGTCCTTGCGCCTTAGCACTTGCCACACCGACCGCTGTCACCTGCGCGACTGCGATTTTTACTCGCCTTGGGATCATTACTCGCAAGGCCGGTGTCTTTGAAAAACTGCCACAGATCAAACATATTGTCTTTGATAAAACCGGCACCCTCACCTGTGGTACCCTCTCTATCGGGCAAACGCAGTGCATGGCTGATTTAACCAAGACGCAAGCCTTAGCCATTGCCGCAGCGCTGGAAACAGGCTCTCGCCACCCGATTGCCGCCGCATTTGCCGTATTTGCCGATAATGCATTGGTTACCGAAGAGGTTCACCATGAAGTCGGCTTTGGCGTTCGAGGCAGAATTGATGGCACTGATTACTTAATTGGCAATGCGGTATTTACTGGCACGAGTATTGATAGTCGTGACCCAACCCAAAAGATTTGGTTAGCACGTTCAGCCAATAATCAGCTTGAAGTACTGGCAAGCTTTGAAATTCAAGACAATATTCGCCAAGACAGCAAAGCCACGGTTGAAATGTTAAAGCAGCAAGGTTGCCGTATCAGTATTGCCAGCGGCGATAGCTCAGGGCATGTACATCAACTGGCAAAAGAGCTGGGGATTGACGATGTGCACAGCGGCTTAACGCCTGCTGATAAACTTGCCCTCGTGACCCGATTACAACAGCATACACGGGTTGCCATGTTTGGCGATGGCATCAACGATGCGCCTGTGCTTGCGGGCGCCGATTTGTCGGTGGCCATGGGCAGCGGCAGTGCTATTGCGAAAAACAGTGCCGATTTAGTTTTATTGGGGGATCATCTGTCCCGTTTCACCCAAGCCGTTAGCGTCGCGAAACTGACAACACAGATTATCATACAAAATTTAGCGTGGGCGCTGGGTTACAACGCCCTAATTTTGCCCTTAGCCGTTACTGGCCATGTGGCACCTTATATCGCCGCCATTGGCATGTCGGCGAGTTCTTTGATTGTGGTCGGTAATAGCCTGAGATTATTGCGGGTTAAAGTGTGATCACAATAAACGTAAAACCAGAATAGTAAGAGGTCATTATGGAAATTATTTATGTGCTTATCCCCATTGCCATGATCTTTGTCGCCATCGCTGTAATGGTATTTTTTTGGGCGGTGAAATCCGAACAATTTGACGATTTAGACCGCCAAAGTGTGTCGATATTATTCGACGAAGATACTGTTAAACCAAACAACCATCCCGTGCCTGAGAAAGAGCAAGCCGAAGCAGCGCAAGAAAAAGGCATGCCGCTGTGATTGAGTACAATGTCACTGGGGCTTTTCTGGTAGGTCTCATGGGCGCCGCACATTGCTTTGGCATGTGTGGCGGTTTAGTGGGCGCTTTCTCAGCCCAAATCCCCAATGGCAAAACAGGTAATCTGCTGGCGCATCAGCTTAAATATTTACTGAGTTACAATCTTGGGCGTATTTTGAGTTACACCTTAGCGGGCGCCTTAGTGGGCGCTTCGGCGGCAGGTCTTGGTCACTTATTTGAACTGGATACTTATCTGATTGTGCTGCGTATCTTTGCCGGACTGATGATGATCGCAACTGGGCTGTATATCGCCAAAATTTGGGTTGGAATCGTGCAGATTGAGCGCGTTGGCCAATGGTTATGGCGATATTTAAAGCCCATAGCGCAACGCCTTGTGCCCATCAAAAATCCGAGCCAAGCGGTCATGGCAGGATTCATTTGGGGCTGGCTCCCCTGCGGCCTTGTCTATAGCACCTTAACCTGGTCGGTCGCATCTGGCTCTGCCAGCCAAGGCGCCTTGATTATGTTGGCCTTTGGATTAGGCACCTTACCCGCCCTATTGAGTGCAGGCGTGGCGGCAAAACGCCTTGCCGCTTGGGTACAACAGAAAACCGTTAGACTATTGAGCGGCTTACTGTTAATTGCGTTTGGTGGTCAAACTTTATATATCGCACTCGCGCAGCTAAACTAGCCCAAGTGAGTGAATTGGTTTAACATGGCTGCAGTGGATAAACTTGAGAATCAACATGACAATTGAACAAAATAAGAATCGTCGTCCTGCCGCTAGCGGATGCACAATCCATTGTCACGATTGCAGTATGGGTACCCTTTGTATTCCTTTTACCCTCAATGCAAGTGAGCTAGACCAGCTCGATGATATTATTGAGCGTAAAAAGCCGATCCAAAAAGGCGAGCAAATTTTTAAATCGGGTGATGCGTTAAAATCCCTGTTTGCGATCCGCTCTGGCACCATCAAAAGTTACACTATCACCGAACAAGGCGATGAGCAGATCACCGGCTTCCACTTAGCGGGTGATGTGATTGGTTTTGACGGTATCCACGCCCAGTTGCACCAGAGTTTTGCACAGGCACTCGAGACCTCTATGGTCTGTGAAATCCCCTTTAATATCCTCGATGAACTTTCAGGCACTATGCCTAAATTGCGTCAGCAGATCATGCGCCTGATGAGCAATGAGATCATGAGCGATCAAGAAATGATCCTGCTACTCAGCAAGAAAAATGCCGAAGAACGCCTGGCTGCATTTATCAGCAATCTGGCTAATCGTTTTGGTAGCCGTGGCTTCTCGCCAAAGGAATTCCGCTTAACTATGACCCGCGGTGACATTGGTAATTATCTCGGTTTAACCGTAGAGACCATCAGTCGTTTACTTGGGCGTTTCCAAAAATCAGGCTTGATTGAAGTTAAGGGTAAGTACATTACTATCCTCGACTCGCAAGAGCTGAATCTGTTAGCGGGTAATTCGCGCATAGCGAGATAGTTCACCGCAAGAGTGTTTGCTGCAATAAAGTTAAGCGCGGCATCATAGTTAAGTGCAAGAGAGTTACGCGCTAGGTCCTTGTCATGAATGGCAAAAACAATTCAGTTGAAAAACCTGGACTGGCTAGACATGTCATACAGATTAAGGCATGATTTTTAAGCGAGTTTTAATCAATTTCGAATGAGTTTGATCTAGAACAATACAGCTAACTGCCAAAGGCTCATGATGATATTGAGCCTATGACTAAAGGAACCTCCCATGAAGGATTATCAAAAAATACTGGTTGTGGTTGACCCTACCACAGAGAATCAAGTTGCCCTCGCACGAGCGGTGACCTTGGCCAGTAAATGCAACGCTCAAGTCACTGTGTTTCTTTCTATCTTCGACTTTTCCTATGAGATGACTTCGATTCTGTCGAATCAAGAGCGCGAAGCCATGCGTCAAGGCGTCATAGATCAACGTCTCGCTTGGATCCAAGACTTACTCGCCGCTTATACTCATCTGCAACTCAATATTGATACCCAAGTCATTTGGCATAACCGCCCCTTCGAAAGCATTATTAATCATGCAATTTCAGGGCAATACGATTTGATTGTTAAAGGCACCCATGCCCACGACAAACTCAAAGCGGTGATCTTCACCCCAACCGATTGGCATTTAATGCGTAAAGCCCCTGTGCCTGTGTTGATGGTGAAAGCCCATGACTGGCCAGCAGCGGGAAAAATCCTTTGCGCTGTGAATGTAGCAACCGAAGATACCGATCATCAAATGCTTAACGGTAAAATCATCGAGCATGCAAAAGATTTAGCGGATAAGTTCTCTGCCGAAGTGCATTTAGTCAATGGCTATCCCGGTACGCCGGTAAACTTAGCCATTGAATTACCAGACTTTGATGCCCAGTCCTACAACGAAACCATTCGCATGCAGCATGAGCAGCGCGTGAGTTACCTTGCTGGCGCTTATGATATCGATCCAAATCATTGCCATGTAAAAGAAGGTTTGCCTGAGGATGTGATCCCTGAGCTTGCTGAAAAACTCGATGCCGAATTAGTGATCTTAGGCACTGTCGGTCGCACCGGATTTTCAGCGGCACTGATTGGCAATACTGCAGAGCATGTTATCGATAGCATCAACTGCGATTTACTGGCCATCAAACCCGACGGTTACAAATCACCGTTAGAAGAAGCCTAAGCGATACGCGGCACTTTACCCCGCCAAAGATAGCTGGAATAATACGCGCCCTGAAACTGAGTTACTGGGCGCTTTTTTATGCTTGAAGCTATATCTGAAGTTACGGCAAATCCTATGTCTGAAGAATTATCAAAAAAACACACTACCCGTCTGAATAAATTACAGAAACGTCTGCGTCGTGAAGTGGGTAGCGCAATCGCCGATTACAATATGATTGAAGATGGCGATAAGATCATGTGCTGCCTAAGTGGCGGTAAAGACAGCTATGCGATGCTCGATATTTTGATGAATCTGCAGCAACGCGCGCCCATTCAGTTTGAAATCATTGCGGTTAATTTAGATCAGAAGCAACCCGGCTTTCCTGAGCACGTGCTGCCCGCCTATTTAGAAAAGCTCAATGTGCCTTATCACATCCTCGAGAAAGACACTTACTCGATAGTGAAAGATAAAATCCCTGAAGGTAAAACTACCTGCTCCCTGTGCTCTCGCCTACGCCGCGGTACGCTCTATGGCTTTGCCCAGCGCATCGGCGCCACTAAAATCGCCCTAGGCCACCACAGGGATGACATTATCGAGACCTTGTTCTTGAACATGTTCTTTGGCGGCAAGATGAAAGCTATGCCGCCAAAGCTACTGTCGGATGATGGCGCTAATGTGGTCATTCGCCCTCTGGCCTATTGCCGTGAAAAAGATCTCGAAGAATATGCCAACTTAAGAGAATTCCCGATCATCCCTTGTAACTTGTGTGGCTCGCAGGAAAACTTAAAGCGCGCAGCAGTCAAAGACATGCTTAATCAGTGGGATAGACAGTACCCTGGTCGTATTGAAACGATTTTCACCGCCATGCAAAACACCGCACCATCACAGGGTGTTGACCGTGAGCAGTTCGACTTTGTGTCTCTAACGCGTGACCCTAACGCGCCTATGCGTGGTGATGTTGCCGAAG
The DNA here is from genome assembly GCF_052850535.1 of Shewanella sp. 1180_01. Classification (NCBI taxonomy): domain Bacteria; kingdom Pseudomonadati; phylum Pseudomonadota; class Gammaproteobacteria; order Alteromonadales; family Shewanellaceae; genus Shewanella; species Shewanella sp. 1180_01. Next base: position 73,067 of record NZ_VXCT01000014.1, on the reverse strand, counting down.
CCAATCTACCCGCATTCGATTTCCTTGATATCGCCAACAGCGGCCGTATTGATTTGGATGCGGCAAAACGCATTGATATCGTTAACACTTATGAAGTCTAACTAAGTCTGAATTTAGCGCTCTAGTTAGTAAAAGAAGTTAACCCAACGAAAGTATGCAAGATAAATTAGCTAAACAAAAATGCCCACATTAAGTGGGCATTTTTATGGCTACAAAATAAGTTAAGACTGCCTACACTATCTTTGAGCCCGTGCTTCTGAATCGATTTTTTCAAGATGCCAATTCAACGAGGCAAAGAGGATCACTTCACCCAAGGACTCAAGACTAATGGCTGGGCACTAAAGCTTAGCGTCGTGATGTTTTCAAGCTCATTCACGGCTAATTTATAACTGCCCTTAACGGCTTGTTCACGGCCATTAAGGTGTACATACACTTCTTGCTCGGGTTGGAATTCAAAGTTAAGACCAGCAATAGGATCCCTAAAATAACGCATCGGGAAGCCTTGCATAGCACCAAGCAGCGTGTCCATTTCGGTCACGATTTGCTGTAAACGCGCTTTATCGTACTCAGCCAATGTCTGTTTTGCTCTGACTTGCATCGCGATAGCACATCCATCAGCACTGCCTGCAAAATTGAGATTAACCAAGGCACGCTGATCTTTTAAATCATCATCTAAGGGAATAAATAACCGCTGAGCATCGGTATACGTCAATGGCGTTGATGTTTTTTCACTGGAAATAGAACCGCTTTGGATCAAACAGTTTTTTTGCATTGGAACACTAAAAGCCACTTCTACGAGTTGGTAACTGCCCTTATTGACTTGTTTTAACCTATCATAAAAACCTTTATATTCAAGGGATACAGTTTCTGCAGCGGCGCTAGTTGCCAGTAAACAGAGGCCACTAAACAACAATTTTTTATACATCGACATTCACCAAATATTTTTCATTATGACGTAACATATCAAGCAGCTCATCAATATAAGCTTCTTGTCTTTCAGAATAATTCACGAGTCCGTAAATCAATTGATCCGCTGTCGGCTCTAGCTCCTGTGAGCGTAAATCAGCGCGGATAGAACGAAACAGCGCATAAGCCGTATTAGAATTTAAATTGCGCATGTAGGATGAAACGGACTCGTCGACCGATGAAAATACTTTGACCTCATGGCTCTTACCAGATCCCCGTGAAGATGGCACTATGCCGCAACCAGCACTAAAACACCATTCACCAAAAAAATTAAAGCCTTCACGGGCAAAACGTGAGCTGCCCCAACCGGATTCATTCGCGGCTTGGATCAGCACCATAGATTCAGGCACAATATCGACGCGCTTTAGTAAGCTTGCTAAGGATTTAGCATCGACGTTTCGTGCCGCATATTGGTATTTGTCGAATAGCGTATTGAGTTGCCCGAGTTGGGTCTCAGATAAACTCTTGCCATTATCAACCAAAGCGAGCATTTCACTGACAAACTCACGTTCCATTGAGATGATGGCATTCTGCTGCTGCACTATCGGCCTCAGAAAATCAAAAAAGGCTTTCTTCTTTTCGGTGATATCGTTGATCGCAGAGAAGTCAGGAACTTGCGTAACAGGATCGACAGCGTCAACGAGTTGGGTCGCAATGGTAGATGAATCATTCGTGTTTGGAATGATCCAAACGCGTAATGCAAAAATCGCCACTATGACCATGGCTAATGCCAATGTAAACGAACCGATTCTACCCGTTTTCAATAGTTCACCTTAAGTGTGACGCCCGTATTGGGCAAATAAAGGGCGGATTATAAGCTATTTGTCAGATTTAACGAAATGTGCCCGCCGTCACTGTCATTAATCACGCATCTGGCACATTAACTCAGGTACAATATTGCGCCTAAGTCGCGATTCTAAATCCGTGTATACGTGCTTGCCGTATGACAGTCGATAATAGATGCAAGCTTTCGACTGAGCTTTTATACTAAGGTTCCTTAACGCAGTTAAATTGCACAGTAGCGCTTACGTCATTGCGCTTTGTACGTAATCAGTGATGACAGTAACATTCATTTTTCGGGTATTCAGGAAGGAAGAACCCAGATGCAGCATTTGATGTTAAATCAATTTGAACGTGTCGTCGCCATTGGCGGAGGCCATGGTTTAGGCCGAGTATTATCGTCACTCGATTTTTTAGGCAGCCGTTTAACGGGGATTGTCGCGACCACAGATAATGGTGGCTCGACCGGTAGACTCAGAGCCGAGCAGGACTGTATTGCTTGGGGCGATCTACGTAACTGCCTATCCCATCTGGCCAATCGCCCTTCCGTTGGCTCACAACTATTCGAATACCGTTTCCAAGGTGAAACTGAGCTTAGCGGCCATAATCTGGGTAATCTCATTTTACTGGCGCTTGATCAACTGTGCGTTCGTCCATTAGAAGCGGTTAATCTTATCCGTAACTTACTCAAGATTGAAACCCTGCTGATCCCTATGTCTGAGCAACCCACACACTTAGTGGCTCTTCAAGCTTGTGGTAGTAAAGTCTTTGGGGAGATCAATGTCGACAGTATGGATGAAGCGCCTATCGCGCTCTGCCTTGAGCCACAGGTCGATGCCACCTTTGAAGCCTGTGAGGCCGTTCTGCACGCAGATTTAGTTATCCTAGGCCCTGGCAGCTTCTTAACCAGTATCATGCCGCCGCTGCTATTACCTAAGTTCGCGAAAAGCCTGGCCGCGACTAAAGCGCAGGTGATCTTTATCGATAACCTTGCAGAAGAAGCCTCACCCGCAGGTCGATTTAGCATTGAGCAACGTATCGCTTGGTGTCATCAAGTGATTGGCAAGCCCATCATTCACAAAGTGTTACGTCATGGCGAACAAACGCGTTTAGGGCCACTGATCAACTATTTTCCGTTGAAGAATCGCCATAACCCGAACTTGCATGATCAAGCGAACTTATTAGATGCATTAAGCGCCCTATTGCGGATCAAATCTGAGCTCACGCTGCAATCGCACCAACCTCTCGCGCTTAGCTGTTAATCACTGAATAGCCTGCACGTACTGACACAATAAAAACATAAAGGACAGCAAATGCTGTCCTTTATGTTTGAAGGCTAAAGAGAAATTCCTTTAGCCTCATTCTATAACCTAATAAGCCTTACAAGACTTGGGCGATGGCTTTACAGATCACTGGCATATTGGTCTTAGTCATGCCTGCAACGCTAATGCGTCCTGAACCAACGATATAAACCCCAAACTCGTCTTTCAAGCGCGCCACTTGGGCTTTATTCAAACCAGAGAAACTGAACATACCATTTTGGCGAGAAATAAAGCTAAAGTCCTGAGTCACGCCTTCAGCCTTTAAGCTGTCAACGAACAGAGTACGCATTTCGGCGATACGCTCACGCATCTCTTTGACTTCCTGCACCCACATGGCTTTCAGGGCTGCGTCATTTAAGATAGTGCTGACAATCAGTGCGCCATGTGCTGGCGGGTTAGAATAGTTTGCACGTATGGTACGTTTCACTTGGCTAAAGGCACGCACGGCAGCATCAGCATCTTCAGCCACCACAGTTACGGCGCCGATACGTTCGTTGTACAAACCAAAGTTTTTAGAGAAAGAGTTAGCAACCAGCAGCTCCGGCACTTTTGATGCCACTAAACGCAGACCTGCGGCATCTTCTTCAATTCCAGCACCAAAACCTTGGTATGCAAAGTCAAACAATGGTACAAGTTTCTTATCGGCACACAATTGGGCTACGCGTTCCCATTGTGCCAAGGTTAAATCGATACCTGTTGGGTTATGGCAGCAACCGTGTAGCAACACAACATCGCCTGCATTCGCGTGAGACAAGTCCGTCATCATGGTATCAAAATCGATATCATGGGCTTCTGCTTTGTAATAACCGTATTCTTTAACGGCTAAACCCGCGGTTTCAAAAATATTTTGATGGTTGGCCCACGTTGGATTGCTGACCCAAATAGTGTGCGAATCGGTATTACGCAGTAAAAACTCAGCAGCAATACGCAGTGCACCTGTACCACCTGGTGCTTGCGCTGTGGCAGCACGGCCAGAAGTGATTAACTCGCTACCCTCACCGAATAACAATGTTTGCACAACATGGTTATACGCTTGCACGCCTTCAATGCCTAAGTAGTTTTTGGTCTTCTCTTGCTCAAGTAAAATAGCCTCGGCTTTTTTCACTGAAGCCAGCACTGGGGTTTGTCCAGCCTCATCCTTATAAATACCGACACCCAAATTGACTTTATCCTGACGGGGATCAGCCTTAAAGGTATCGGTTAAACCAAGAATCGGATCAGCGGGTGCGAGTAATACCTGAGAGAAAATCATGACTACGTATCCTAATATGCGCGTGTAGGGGAAATTTCGGCTTATTTATACCACTGTCTTTAAGGGGGTAATAGCTACTTAAGCACCTTCTCAGGGAAATTCTTACGCCATTGTAGATTTAACAGTAAAAGTTCAATTTTTTTATGTAATTATAAGCATAAACGGAAAATTGCTTGAATAAAGTTATTTATAACATCTAGATCACAAAATCGTGTAATTTTATCTTGTAGAAAAGAATCGCGCTGACAACGCAATACTGAATGAATAAAATGTGAGCGGGATCTATAGCAAATTCTAACTTAGCCGAGTAATCATCTTAAATGGTACTAAGTAAGCCAGTGGCATTCGGCTTTGAGGATCTATAAAGCAAAAAAGCCCTGACATCAGTCAGGGCTTTTCTGTTTTTTGGTACCCGAGGCCAGACTTGAACTGGCACGCTGTTACCAGCGAGGGATTTTAAATCCCTTGTGTCTACCGATTCCACCACTCGGGCAAACTCTTTATATTAACGACGGGAATCGTGTCATTAACATCTTATATCTATGGAGGCGCGACCCGGAGTCGAACCGAGATCGACGGATTTGCAATCCGCAGCATAGCCATTCTGCCATCGCGCCCAAATTGCCAAATTAATTAAAATTTGGAGCGACATATCGGGTTCGAACCGATGACCTATACCTTGGCAAGGTATCGCTCTACCAACTGAGCTAATGTCGCTTATCATTGCGCTTAATCATTAGAAGCCATGCTAGGCATGCTTTCCCCTGACTGCGGATTGGCATTCTACCGATTTAGACCTCAGAGTCAATCAACAATTTTTAAAAAATGATCTAAGCCGCATCGTTTGCACAATAAACCGCCATAAGTCAGCAAAGTTGATGTTTCCTTCATCAATTTAGGCTTTTTGCTGTTACTGACGCCGATGCGGCAGATGATTAAGTGCGGCAGAAAGCTGTGGTTGATAGGAGCATTGCGTCGAACCCAATTAAATTGCATAAGTATAGAAAAACAAAAGCGCCCTACAGGGCGCTTTATGTGAAGATTATGCACAAGTCTTGAAGACTCAGCAGTACTTACGCTAGTGATTTACGCAGCGAACTTATGCAGGCAGAGATAGCGTCGTTAAACCTAACATAGTTTGCATTACACCAACCACTTGGCAGCTGTAACCAAACTCGTTGTCATACCAAACATAGAGAATGGCACGCTTGCCTTCTGCGATAGTTGCCTGTGAGTCAACCACGCCCGCATAACGAGAACCCACTAAATCGCTCGATACAATCTCAGTAGAGTCGGTGTAATCGATTTGATTTTGTAGTGGTGATTGCAGCGCCGTATCTTTCAGGTACTCATTCAGCTCATCTTTACTGGTTTCAGCATTCAAGTTCATGCTGATGATGGCCATAGAGACGTTCGGCGTTGGCACACGAATCGCGTTACCGGTTAACTTGCCCGCTAACACTGGCAGTGCTTTAGCAACGGCTTTCGCGGCGCCTGTTTCAGTGATTACCATGTTTAATGGTGCACTGCGGCCACGGCGGTCAGCGGTGTGATAGTTATCAATCAAGTTTTGATCGTTGGTATAAGAGTGAATCGTCTCAACGTGACCATTATCAATACCATATTTATCATTCACGGCTTTCAGTACCGGCGTAATGGCGTTGGTCGTACAGCTTGCCGCAGAAACGATAATGTCTTCTGGGGTAATATCGCCTTCATTCACACCGTAAACGATGTTCTTGATTGCGCCTTTTGCAGGAGCAGTCAACAACACTTTGCTCGCGCCTGGGCTCTTAAGGTGTAAACCAAGACCCGCTTCATCTTTCCAAATACCTGTGTTATCAACAACAAGTGCATCGCTGATATCGTATTTAGTGTAATCCACTTCATCTGGTGAGTTCGCGTAAATCACTTGGATATAAGTGCCGTTGGCTATGATGGCGTTGTTTTCTTCGTCAACTTCTACCGAGCCATTGAATGGGCCATGGACTGAGTCACGACGCAGTAAACTCGCGCGTTTTTCTAAATCGCCTTTCTTACCGCCACGTAAAACGATAGCGCGTAACCTTAACTTATTGCTGCGACCTGTGCGTTCAATCAGCAAGCGTGCCAATAAGCGACCGATACGGCCAAAACCATAAAGCACGACGTCACGCGGTGCGACATCATCAGCATGGTCGATGGCATCGGCCAACTCTTTTGCCATATAGTTTTCAATTTCGCTGACATCGGTGTGATCGCGCCAATAATTGACGGCAAGCTTACCAATATCCACTTTACATTGTTTAACTGCGAGTTTGCTCAAAGCTTGAACGAAGGGGAAACTCTCGCGTAAACGTAATTTTTCACCGACATGACGACGAACTAAACGGTGCGCTTTAATGATTTCAATCGTAGAAGCATTGAGTAACGGCTTGCCGTAGACCACGACTTCAACGCCTTGGTTACGGTACAACTTGCCTAACAAAGGCTGCATTGCCTCTGCCATTTCAAAACGTTCTTGCCAACTTTGTAGGTGTTTATCAGCGCTCATTTACAGATCCTTTATCTCACTTTTCAATAAAATGTACTGAAAGGTTTGAGTAACATGACGAAAAGACCAATAATCTAATGCGGGTTTTAGGGAAAACCCTGTTTTGGTCGGCGCCATTGTAATGAAAGTCGCGCTTTGTTGCCAGTAAGATATTTTCTGTAAATCTGTAATTTTATTAGAAAAATTATCGTTTGGAGAGTGTTTTGAGACAAAATCTAGTAATAATTACATCATTTACCTTAGGGATGAGCTTTTTCGGTCTTTTCGGTTGTGATAATGACCGAAATATCTCAGCAATTTGTAAAAATAATCCTGAAATTTGTGCCGATTTGCATAAGGATGGCTGGTGTTTGGCCGAAAAAACAAAACTTATTCAGAACCGCTACGAGTTAAAAGACATCGAAAACCCCACAGGCAAACAACTCTATCTGCAATTGACCCATCTTGAGGATTACAGCCGCTGCATTGAACTCGCCTCTGGCGTGCAACATATCATCCACACCAATCGCACCGCTGATAGAGCCAGAGCTTTTAGATTAAGCACCCAGAATTTAAGCTTGCTCCAAGATCAAACCCGCGAGCGACAAGATCCTTTCATGTCCTATTACCAATGGACACGCTTTGGCGATACCGCAGCGCTAAATCGATTGTTAGAACATGAAAACGCCGGTGAAGTGACTGACTCTTTCTTACTTGCCCAAGTCGCCACCTATTACAGCAATCGAAATGCCATCAAAGCGCAACAACTCTATCTTAAAGTCTTTGCAGACATCCAATACGATGATTTCGACGTTAACTGGTTACTTGGGCCTATCGTCAGCAACAGGTATTCGATAAAGCCTATATGCTGACGAAGGCAAATTTACTACTTACGCAGCAGAAGTATTCAGAGGAAAAAATGCTAGCCTTGCTCGGTGGCAATAAAACGCTGGCGACTGAACTCGATTTGAAAGCCCAAGCCCTTATCGATGCGCTAAAAAACGGGACTTATTCTCAGAGTCCAGTAAGACAATGGCTTGATCCTCAAGCGGTTGACCAAGCGCCAACGACAACCGAGGCTGTGCCGCCTGCGCCTGTCGAAAAAACAGACTAAGCAATCGATGGCAAAATGTTTGCCATCTTGTAATTTTTTACCCAATTAACGCGTAAAAAATGGTGATTTCGCGACCGATGTAAAAAAAATACCTAATTTGTTAATCAAGACAGCGGTAAAATGCCGATTTAACTTGACGATAGCTGTCAGTTTGGTAATTTTACTACCAGTTGAATTTTATAATCACCAGAGGGATATGAGATGACTATCCGTGTAGCAATAAATGGCTATGGCCGTATCGGTAGAAACGTATTACGCGCCTTGTACGAAAGCGAAAAAGCTTATCCAATCAAGATTGTCGCTATTAATGATTTAGGCGACGCTTCAATCAACGCTCACCTGACAAAATACGATTCTGTTCACGGTCGTTTCAATGCCAAAGTTGACCATGATGCCGAAGCTATTTATGTGAATGGCGACAAGATCCTCACTTTCCAAGAACGTGATCCTGCAAAACTACCATGGGCTGAGTTGCAAGTAGACGTGGTGTTCGAATGTACCGGTATCTTCACTTCTAAAGAAACTGTTCAACCGCATTTAACCGCTGGCGCGAAGAAAGTGATTATTTCTGCTCCAGGTAAAAACGTCGATGCCACAGTTGTTTACGGTGTGAACAACAACGTACTGACGTCGGACATGACAGTGATTTCAAATGCTTCTTGTACCACTAACTGTTTAGCGCCTTTTGCTAAGCCGTTAAATGACGAGATTGGTATCGAATCAGGCCTGATGACCACGATTCACGCTTATACCAACGATCAACGTTTATCTGACGTATACCACACAGATTTACGTCGTGCTCGTGCTGCAGCACTGTCAATGATCCCAACTAAAACTGGCGCAGCAGCAGCTGTAGGTTTGGTTGTACCTGAATTACAAGGTAAATTCGACGGTTTAGCGGTTCGTGTACCTACAGTTAACGTATCACTGGTGGATTTATCTTTCATCGCTGCCCGTGATACGACAGTTGAAGAAGTGAATGCCATTATCGAACGTGCTGCCAGCGTTGCGCCATTGAGCGAAGTATTAGCAGTAAACAAAGAGCCATTGGTGTCTATCGACTTTAACCACAATGCGTTCTCTTCAAACTTTGACGCCACTCAAACCCGTGTAAACGGCCGTTTAGTGAAAGTGATGTCTTGGTATGATAACGAGTGGGGATTCAGTAACCGTATGTTAGATAACGCGGTTGCACTGATGAACGCAAAGTAATCTAGTTACTAGATCCTGCGTTACTCAATCAAGCCTCGCATTTGCGGGGCTTTTTATTGCCTTAAATTCGATTAAACAATAGCCATAAAAAATCCCCACTCTATCGCGGGGATTTTTATAACACTGGAGAACAGCTAAAGAACGGGCTTAGGCATGCTTAGGCATTACCCTTCACTTTCATATTCAGTGTCTTAGCAAAATCCAGCATGCGCGTCAGCGGGATCAGCGCTTTAACTCTTAAGTCTTCATCCACAAAAATCTCATGGGTGGTTTTATCGCAGTCGGCGAGTGATGCTTCAATCGCCTGTAGACCGTTCATCGCCATCCAAGGACAGTGGGCGCAGCTCTTACAAGTTGCACCGTTACCGCCGGTTGGCGCTTCGATTAAGATTTTACCTGGCGCCGCCTGCTGCATTTTATAGAAGATGCCGCGATCGGTTGCCACGATAAAACGCTCATTTGGCATAGTCTGCGCCGCTTTGATCAGCTGACTGGTCGAGCCAACGGCATCGGCCATCGCCACCACACTGGCTGGTGACTCAGGATGCACAAGGATAGCTGCATCTGGGTAAACGCTTTTCATATCGCGCAGCGCGTTCGATTTAAACTCGTCGTGAACGATACAATCGCCCTGCCACATCAACATTTCGGCGCCCGTCTGTTTAGCAATATAGCTGCCCAAATGACGGTCTGGACCCCAAATGATCTTTTTACCTTCGCTGTCTAAGTGCTCAACGATTTCGAGGGCAATACTGGAGGTCACCACCCAGTCGGCGCGCGCTTTAACGGCAGCCGAAGTATTGGCGTAAACCACCACAGTATGATCTGGGTGCGCGTCGCAGAAAGCACTGAACTTATCGATTGGACAACCTAAGTCCAATGAACAAGTGGCTTCTAAGGTCGGCATTAAAATGGTTTTTTCTGGGCTCAAAATCTTGGCAGTTTCGCCCATAAACTTGACCCCAGCAACGATTAAGGTTTTTGCTGGGTGATCGCGGCCAAAGCGTGCCATTTCTAAGGAGTCTGAAACGCAGCCGCCGGTTTCTTCGGCAAGGGCTTGGATTTCAGGATCGGTATAATAGTGGGCAACCAGAACGGCATCTTTTTCAATGAGCAGTTGTTTGATACGCGCCTTGTAATCGGCTTTTTGCGCATCGGACAAAGGAACTGGCTTAGGCGGAAACGGGTAATCAATGGTTTCTATGCTGGGGGCAAACTGACTCATAACACATCCATCAGGATAACTACGTCCGGGAATTATACGTAATCGGGATCAAAAGATTAACCCATTTATGCAAAGCAAATAAAAAAGGACGCTCTAAAGCGTCCTTTTACTGTCAAATCTGCGTGCCAGCGGCTTAGCGCATGGCCAATAACATCTCTTGCGGCTGCTCCAGATATTGTTTCCACAGATTACAGAAGCGAGCAATGGTACCGCCATCGATCACTCTGTGGTCGCCAGACCAGCTTACTTGCATGATTTGGCGGGCTTCGACTTCCCCTTTCGCGTTAAAACGCGGCAAGGTTTGCAACTTACCTAAGGCCACAATCGCCACTTCAGGTTTGTTGATGATAGGCGTTGCCACTGTGCCACCTAAGGCGCCAATGTTAGAGATGGAAATGGTGCCGTCTTTCAGATCCGCTGGCGCCACGCGGCCACTGCGGGCAGCTTGGGTCAGGCGGGTGATTTCTGCCGCCACTTCTAAAATACTCTTGTCCTGCACATCTTTGATGTTGGGCACCAAGAGACCGACTTTAGAATCCACCGCCATGCCGATATTGTGGCGCGCTTTGTAAGTCAGCTCAGTACAATCAGCATTCACTTGGCTATTCATCACGGGGAACTGACTTAACGCGAGTGACATCGACTTCATGAAGAAAGGCATCATTGTCAGCTTCACTTCATCGGACGAATACTTCACTTTCATGCTTTCACGCAGTGCAACTAAGTCTGTTAAATCAAATTCTTCGCAATAGGTAAAGTGCGGAATGCTCGACACAGATTCCACCATCATGCGTGCCATCACAGCTTTTACGCCGCGAATCGGCTCAACCGTGTCAGCGCGTTGAGTTACTGTCGATGTTAGAACTTGGGTTTGAGATGCTTGCGTCGCTTGAGCTGGCGCCTCTTTTACCTGAGTCGCACTTGATGCAGAAACATTGCTTGCGCCTTGTTGGAAGCGAGTGATGTCTTCCTTATACACACGGCCGTGCTTTCCTGTGCCAGGTACTTGGCTCAAATCGATATCTAACGACCGCGCCATGCGACGAACCGCAGGGCTGGCTAAGGCTTTACCTTGGCGAGCAGGTTCTGCATTCACAGTCTGCGCTGTTGGTGCCGCATTGGACACAGTATCAGTGTTTGTTGCTGCAGGTGCAGAAGCCGTCTGTTCAACTTCAATGGCAAATAAAGGCGCATGCACTTTTGCCAGCTGACCTTTACGATAATGCAGTTTGGCAATTTTACCCGCTTTAATGGCAGGAATTTGCACCAGCGCTTTATCTGTCATCACGTCCGCAATCGGTTGATCTTCCTCAACCCAATCACCTTCGCTCACTAGCCATTCGACGAGTTCACATTCAACAATGCCTTCGCCGATATCCGGTAGTAAGAACTCTTCAATACTGACGGATGAACTAGATGACGTATTGGCAGTTGTTGCAGCCACAGACTCAGTCACTTTTGCAGTCGTCGCAGCAGGTTCAGTCGCAGATTCTTCACCTGCGATGTCAACGGCAGCTTCAATTTGTACGGCATAGAGCGGCGCATGCACTTTCGCAATATCGCCTTTAGCGTAATACAGCTTAGTGACCACGCCCGCAAATGGCGCAGGGATTTGCACTAGGGCTTTGTCTGTCATGACATCGGCAATCGGCTGATCTTCAACGACTGTGTCGCCTTCTTTGACCAACCATTCAACCAATTCACACTCCACTACACCTTCGCCAATATCCGGCAAAATAAAATCTTTAATCATACCGGACTCCTAGAAGGTCACTGATGCTTTGATGGCTTCAAACGTTTTGAACGCATCAGGCATGTATTCTTTTTCATGAATGAGTGGGTACGGGGTATCTAAACCACAAACGCGGCTGATGGGCGACTCTAGATACAAGAAGCATTCTTGCTGGATTGTCGCGGCAATTTCACCGGCAAAACCACCAGTTAATGGCGCTTCATGGTTAACCAGCAAACGTCCGGTCTTTTTGACTGAATCGGCAACGGTATCAATATCCCAGGGTGACAAGGTGCGTAAATCAATAATTTCGCAGGAGATCCCTTCTTTAGCGGCCATGTCGGCGGCTTTTTCAAGGATTTCCATTTGCGCGCCCCACGCCACTAAGGTGATGTCTTTACCTTCGCGAACCACTTCAGCCTTGCCCAGTTCAATTTCATAATCGCCCGCTGGTACTTCGCCAACCGATGCGCGATATAAACGCTTAGGTTCAAAGAAGATCACTGGGTTTTTGTCACGAATTGACGCTAACAACAGGCCTTTGGCTTGCTCGGGGTTACGTGGCACCACCACTTTTAATCCCGGTGTCTGGGTAAAATAAGCTTCGGGTGATTGTGAGTGATAATGGCCGCCAGCGATGCCGCCGCCATAGGGCGTACGGAACACTAATCCACCGACATCGAATTCATTGCCGCTACGGTAACGGAACTTGGCCGACTCGTTGACGATTTGATCGAACGCCGGAAAGATATAATCGGCGAATTGGATTTCAGCCACAGCAGTCATGCCATTTGAGGCTAAACCATTAGCAAAACCGGCAATACCTTGCTCTGTCAGCGGGGTATTGAAGCAGCGATCGCGACCAAATTTTTCTTGAAGACCGGAAGTGGCGCGAAATACCCCGCCAAAGTGCCCCACATCTTCACCAAAAACCACCATGCGCTCATCGGCTTGCATGGCTATCGACAAGGCCTCATTGACGGCCTGTAACATATTCATTTCAGCCACGGCTTATAGTCTCCCTGCACTTTTTGGATAGGCTTGCGGATATTTTTTGATATGTTCTTTAAGATCGGCGAGTTGCTTTTTCAGCACAGGCGTCGGCTTGTCGTACACATCTTCAATAATTTCATCCAGCATAGGCACAGGAATTTTTTCAGCCACTTTTACCGCAGCCAATACTTCTTCACGATATTTCTCATGCAGTTTCACATCATCCGCTTCAGCTAACCAACCTTTGTTGATAAGCCATAATTTGAAGCGTTTGACCGGATCGTGTTGCTGCCACTTGGCTTCTTCATCTTTCGAGCGATAACCTGATGGATCGTCTGATGATGAATGCGCGCCGAGACGGTAAGTCATGGCTTCAATCAGCACAGGGGCATTATGCTCAATCGCATAGGCGCGAGCTTGCTGCGTTGCGGCTAACACGGCCAGCATGTCATTGCCGTCAACACGAATGGTGTGCATGCCATAACCCACACCGCGACTCGCAATACCGTTACCAGCAAACTGCTCTTCAGTTGGGGTTGAAATGGCGTAGCCATTGTTACGACAGAAGAAAATCACTGGACACTTCAATACTGCGGCCATGTTTAGACCGGCATGGAAGTCCCCTTCCGATGCTGCGCCTTCGCCAAAATAACAAACCGCGACTTTGCGCTTACCTTGCATTTTTAAGCTGTAGCCCACACCCGTCGCCTGCGGGATTTGTGTCGCAAGGGGTGAAGAAATCGTTTGATAATGCAATGCTGCACTACCGTAGTGAATAGGCATTTGGCGACCTTTACCAAGATCTTTCTCGTTACTGAACATCTGATTCATAAACTGTTCAGTGGTAAAGCCGCGATAACGCAACGCCGCATGCTCACGGTATTGCGCGAGGATAACGTCTTCTTGATCGAGAGCGGCCACACTGCCGACAATCGCCGCTTCTTCACCCGTACAGGTCATGTAGAAGCTGATGCGCCCTTGACGTTGGGCACCTAACATACGTTCATCGAGTACCCGAGTGAACACGCAGGTATCGTAAATTTTAATGGCTAAGGTTTCATCTATCACAGGCAAAACCGCGGTTTCATAAGTGGTGCCGTCGGCTTGTAGAATTCGAAGGATAGGAATGTGTAGCGATGCCTTATCCAAGAAGCCGACACGGTGCACTGTATCAGTGTTGAGTGTTGCTTTGCTCATATTGTGCTCTTGTTATCTCATTACGCACCAAAGCGTTTTGATGCGTCTGTTTATACGAATATGCCCGACGAACATTACGTTAACGTAAACTACCTATCAACCATTGGCATAGCTCAAACCACAAGTTATCCCTGCCTCGCATGTATATATTGCTTTACAAGCCTAACGCACGTCCGCATTCACTGCAGGGATCAGGCAAATCACAGTGCGATTGCCAATAGGCACTTTGGCATTAGGGAACACGACAGACTCAAACTCATGTTCCACTTTAATTTCTTGCCCACCTTCCCGCGCTAAGACAAAACCTTTCGGGAAAGATCTGAAGTTTTCGACATCGGTTGCGAAGGTAAATTCAAAATCATCGAAATGTTTATTGATGACGCGGCACACTTGGTACAAGTTAACCTTATCGGCATCAAATGCATCCAACTCCAACGGCTTAGCGGTGATCAAGCGCATAAACATTTCATGGGTGGCGATAAAACGCGTCATGTCGTTCTGCCCCATGGGATAGACTTTGCCAAGCTCAATAGTAAAGGCATCGGCGCCGTAGCGTTCAGAGGAAAAATAGCTAAAGGTCGTGGTCGGTTCGTGGTGAAAAAGTACCGTATCGACACCGCTAGCGGCTAAAAACATGATTTGCTCGCCGCTAAAGGCACGCGCTGGACGATAGGGATAGATAGCGAACTTTTCATGCTTCGAGGCGCGCATCGCCGTGTGCAGATCATAATGAATGCGCTGACGACCATCGGCAACCGCGGTATAAAAACGGTCGATATAGGCTTCGAGTTTTTTGGCGCGCACTCGCTCAGGATTGACTAATCCCGGAGGATTGGAATGCTCACCACTAAAGAGACGATTCATGTTCTCATCGATAATCCGCGTGCCGTTATTAATCGCTAATGGATTACCAATCAGGAATAAAGTGCGCTGTTTAGCAATGATCTTTTGCTGTAAAAGCTGCTTAATTAAGCCATTGCAGAGTTCAATGGGCGCGGTCTCGTTACCGTGAATACCGCAAGAAAGGACAACATCTTTTCCTTCATTCTGGGCGGGCTCAAAAACGATAACGCCGGTATCCCACACTTCAACTTGGGTATGGTCGCCTAAGCGAAATGAAAACTCGCTATCGAACTGTTCAGGATGGGCTAAGGTGAGCGCTAAAAAATCCTTTGAATCTAACAGAGCTTGTAACACAGAATTCTCCTTATAATGGTGTGTAACAGTAACGGCGCAATAGCATCAATGCAGATAGCCATAACCACTCAAGCATTCATCTCACCGCGGTTAGGCTGACTCGCACCTTAAAAAGCGGCTTCAATACTAACACATGTTTTTAATGCTGTTCTCAGACATTTATCGCCATAGGACCCAGTTTTGAACGGAATAAGATCAACGCGGCGCTTTGCGATGCCGAGTGTAAATTTCCCATCATCTTATCGAAAAATCGTCCTGCATAAATATTCCTGCTAGAGGCTTGCTTTTGCGCGCGAGTTTTATCACAATCCTTAGCCATCTAGACTTCTATTGGATTTAATTATGGCGTTAGCAACCTTTGGTGCCGGCTGTTTCTGGGGCGTAGAGTATTTTTTTAGACAAGTGAATGGCGTATCGAATGCCACCTGCGGTTACATGGGCGGCAATAATAGTGCGACCACCTATGAAGAAGTCAAAAAAGGCAAAACGGGCCACGCCGAAGTGGTACAAGTGGAGTTTGACCCTGCCCTGGTCAGTTATGAAGCCTTGCTCGAGGTATTTTGGAAAAACCACAATCCAACCAGTCTGAACATGCAAGGTGGAGATATTGGCACTCAATATCGCAGCACGATTTTCTTCCATGACAGTGAACAAAAAGCCGCAGCAGAAGCCTCTAAACTCGCCTTTGCCCGCTCAGGTCGTTGGGGATTACGCCATATCGTGACTGAAATTGTGCCATTGCAACAGTTTCATGTGGCAGAGGAATATCACCAAAATTACATCGATAAGAATAACTTACCGAGTTGCCATATCGAGTACTAAATACAGTCAAATCAGCATGAGATCAACTACTCATAACTGACATTAGACACAAACAAAAACGCACTCAGATCTGAGTGCGTTTGTTTTTGATACTTTATAAACTTAATGCTGCATTAAGCGTTCAGCGCCTTATCAATTAATGCCTGCGCATCTTTGATGATTTCAGCTAAATGCTGCTCACTGATAAAACTCTCGCCGTAGATCTTAAATAACGCTTCCGTGCCCGATGGACGCGCGGCAAACCAACCATTCGCCGTAGTCACTTTGATGCCACCAATGGCCGCATTATTGCCCGGCGCATGGGTTAACACGTTTTCGATTGTCTCACCCGCAAGCACAGTGGCATTTAAGGTTTCTGCATTCAATAACGCAAATTTGGCCTTGTTTTCAAGACTGATTGGGCTATCGATACGCTTATAAAAACTTTGGCCAAATTGTTCTACTAGCTCTTGATGGCGTTGACCTGGGGTTTTACCTGTTACCGCAAGAATTTCTGCGGCAAGTAAACCTAAAATGAAGCCGTCTTTATCCGTGCACCACGTTGTGCCATCACGGCGTAAAAATGCCGCGCCAGCGCTTTCTTCACCGCCAAAGGCGATGGTGGCTTCGGCTAAACCATCAACAAACCACTTAAAGCCCACAGGCACTTCGAGTAATTTTTTGCCGTGGAAAGCACAGATTTTATCGATAAGCGCGCTCGATACTAAGGTTTTACCTATGGCTAAGGTATCGCTCCAATCCGGTCTGTGCGTCAGTAAATAATCGATAGCGACCGCAAGATAGTGATTAGGGTCCATCAAGCCGGTACCAGGGCAGACAATGCCGTGACGGTCATAGTCAGGATCGTTACCAAGGCATAAATCAAAGGATTCTTTATGGGCGAGTAACCCTGCCATCGCATAGGGAGACGAGCAATCCATGCGGATTTTGCCGTCTTTATCCAGCGGCATAAAGCTAAAGCTTGGGTCAACTTTATCATTGACTAAGGTAATATCGAGCCCATAACGCGCGGCAATCGGTGCCCAGTAGAAAATCCCTGAACCACCGAGCGGGTCAACGCCGATACGCAGCTTAGCGTTGGCAATCGCCTGCATGTCGATAACATTTTCTAAATCAGCCACATAGGGAGTGATCAAATCAATGGCGTAGACATAGCCTGAAGCCAGCGCTTCGGCATACGCTAATTTTTGCACGCCAGCTAACGCTTGGCGCAAGTAATCATTGGCACGCGACTCAATCCAAGCAGTGATATTTCCTTCTGCTGGTCCGCCATGGGGTGGATTGTATTTGATCCCGCCATCTTGAGGCGGATTGTGAGAAGGCGTGATAATCAAACCATCGGACAGTGCCGCACCTGTGATATTGGCTTCACGATTGGCGCAAATCACCCCATGGGACACCACTGGTGTTGGCGTGAAACCATCATTCTGCTGGATGTGCACTGTGACTTTATTTGCCGCCAGCACTTCAATGGCCGATAAATAAGCCGCATAGGATAACGCATGGGTGTCAATCCCGAGGATAAACGGCCCATTGATATTCACCGATTGGCGATAATCCACCACAGCTTGGGTAATCGCCCAAATGTGTTGTTGGTTAAAACTGCCATTGAAGGCGCAGCCTCTGTGCCCAGAAGTGCCAAAGGTGACGCGTTGTTGTATGTCATCCATATTTGGCGTGATGCTGTAATAATGGCTCATCAGTTTTGGAATATTGACCAGATCCGTCTGATTAGCGATTTGTCCTGCCCTTTGATGTATTGCCACCTATGGATCTCCTGCACTCAATTACAATTAAAAACAATGGTTAAACTTAGCTCAATAGCTGATTAAATGGCTCACCCGCGGATTAAACGCGCTCGGCAATGCCCGCAGCAACCGTTGCATCACAACCAAATTGCACTAAGACTTCGGATAAAATGGTGCGTTTCTTGGCGGTATTGTTGTTGCTCGTCACCCAGAAACCACTGGTACCGATTTCTTTAGGATTCGCCGATGCGCTCGCTTCCAGTAATTGCTCTTTCGAACGGGCAAAATACAAACGATCGCGCCCTTGGATCTGCAGAATTTGCGAGAACTGCTCTGGGGCTAATTGATACAGACTTTCGAGCAAAAAGAGGAAACGCCCTACCGCGCCTTTTTGTTGCGATAACAGATGTTCATCGACTAAGCGACTAAAGTCATTCACAGCAGGTGCAGCTTGAATCGGCTCAGCCTCTAAACTTGGTTGGCTTATCGCCAAAGGCTGAGGTGGTTCGACCGCATCGACGGACAGGCCGAGTAATCGACGAAGAATGTCAGAGGCGCTCTCACCAATACGTTCTGTTTTGCTGGCAATATGACGATAGAGCTCTTCATCAACTTCGATATATTTCATAACCTTAATTATCCTTTGTTATTCGACAGGCTTAACCGAAAAAAGTGTACCACAGCGATCGGGGCAGATCATTGCGATCGGTTACCAGTGTATCCATGTCTATCAATCTGATAAAGCGCCATTATTCTAAAAATGCGTGAAATAGCACAGCAAACTAGCAGATAATCGACAATTGCCGAAAAAGCGCCCAAGTTAATCGCTGCATACACGCCAAAGTAGCAACTGACTTGTCAAGCCAACGGCATTAAGGGCACAATTCGCGCCACGTTAAGCTAAACATATTCAACAGGAATCACCATGAACTTTGTTTCTACAGGCCAAGGACCCGCAGTACTCTTGATCCACGGCTTGTTCGGCAACCTAGATAACCTCAAAGGCCTAGGGCAAGTATTAGAAAGCCAGTATCAGGTTATTCGTGTCGATGTGCCCAATCATGGGTTAAGTGAGCATTGGGATGAGATGGATTACCCTCGCCTCGCCACGGCCATGGTTGCATTACTCGACGAACTGGCTATTGAACGCGCCCATATAGTGGGTCACTCCATGGGCGGTAAAATCGCCATGGCGACAGCGTTAGCTCATCCAGAGCGCATTATCAGCATGGTGGCAGCAGATATTGCCCCCGTCGCCTATGAGCCAAGACATGACTTAGTGTTTGCCGCATTAGAAAGTCTGCCCTTAGAAGGTCATACCGACAGACGCTTTGCCCTTAACCACTTAATAGACAAAGGTATCGACGAAGCCACGGCGCAGTTTTTACTCAAAAACCTGCAACGTACCGATACGGGCTTTCGTTGGAAGCTGAACTTAATTGGGCTAAAGGCTTGTTATCCCAATATTATTGGTTGGCACAATCAAGCACCAAATTCAGTACAAAGCTATAATGGCCCGAGTCTATTTATTCGTGGTGGTGACTCAAATTATGTCACTGGTGAGCACAGAAGCGCTATCATGGCGCAATTCCCTGCGGCGCAGGCGAAAACCCTCGAAGGCTGTGGTCATTGGTTACATGCACAGAAACCCGCCATCTTTAACCGGATTGTGTCTGAATTTATTGACAAACAAGCAATGTAAATCAGCAGCAAACTCGACCTAAAGCATATGGCAGCCGCCATCTTGATGTGATATATTCGCGCCTCTTTTGGCCTTAGAACACTCTCGAGGACTAAGAAAGTATGTTATCTCAGTACATGGAACAAATTGAAACCATCGGCCTGAACCTGTTTTTTGCCTCGATATTTTTCTTTATCGGCATGGCCATCCACGATGTGCTTAAACAAGGTAACGTGCCGAAATTTGGTCGATTTATTGTTTGGTTAGTGTTATTTCTCGGCTGCGCCGGGTTTATTGTAAAAGGTATTATCCAGATCACTTGGGAAGGCTCAGGGATCGGTTAACAATAAGAACATGGCAAAAGAAGCGACAGACAGAACCACCATTGACCTTTTTGCCAATGAAAAGCGCCGGGGCCGCCCACGAAGTAATCCTTTGTCCCGTAGCCAGCAGCTTAAGGTCAACAAACGCAATCAAATCCAGCGCGATAAAGCCAACGGATTAAAGCGAATAGAGTTAAAGGTGTCACAAGATTTGTATGACGCCTTGAATGAGCAGGCATTGGCCAGTAACATCAGCCGTAGCCAGTTAATCGAATTAATTCTTCAGCAACAAGTTGAGTGCTGAACGAGTACCAGCAAGATTAACGTAATAAGTGAACTAGACATTAAAGGATAGACAATGGCAACTGTAGGTCTTTTTTTCGGTAGCGACACAGGTAACACCGAAGCCGTAGCCAAGATGATCCAGAAAAAACTGGGTAAAAAAATGGTTGAGGTGAAAGATATCGCCAAAAGTACCAAAGAACAGATTGCAGAGTATGACTTGCTGCTGTTCGGCATCCCAACCTGGTATTACGGCGAAGCTCAATGTGACTGGGATGATTTCTTCCCTGAACTAGAGCAAATTGATTTTACTGACAAACTTGTCGCTATTTTTGGTTGTGGTGATCAAGAAGACTATGCTGAGTATTTCCTTGATGCCATGGGCATGGTTGGCGATATCGTTCAGGCGCGTGGTGGTATCATCATTGGTCACTGGCCAACTGCAAGCTACAACTTTGAAGCCTCTAAGGGTCAAGTTGATGACGACCACTTTATTGGTTTAGGTATCGATGAAGATCGTCAGCCAGAACTGACCGAAGAGCGTGTCGATGCTTGGGTTAAGCAAATTTACGAAGAAATGTGCTTAGCTGAATTAGAAGACTAATTGGGCTAACCATTCGATTAAAGCGGCCTTAACGCCGCTTTTTTTATGCTTATATTTCTACTTGTTGTAACTAAGAATAACGACATACCACACTCATGACCAACACACCCCGCTGCACCCATTGGGATATCTTTTGTACCGTCGTCGATAACTATGGCGATATTGGCGTCACTTGGCGTTTAGCCAAACAAATGGCTAATGAGTACCACATTCCCGTTAATTTGTGGGTCGACGACCTCGCAAGCTTCTCGCACATATTACCGACACTCGATCCACTAAAAAACACTCAAAGCTTCAATGGTGTGAATATTATTCATTGGACTAGACCTTTACCCGTAGCGTTTGTTGCAGGAACAGTGCTCATCGAAGCCTTTGCCTGTGAATTACCCGAACAGGTAAAAGCGCAGTTGGTTTATTTACATGAGAACGACCCCGAATCTGTGCCTATCTGGTTGAATTTAGAATATTTAAGCGCTGAGGATTGGGTCGAAGGCTGCCATGGTTTGCCTTCATTACAAGCCAATGGTTTAAAGAAGTATTTTTACTTCCCGGGCTTTGGCGCAAAAACCGGTGGGCTCATCTGCGAGCAAGATTTGTTTGCCGAGCGCGATGCTTGGCAAGCTAACTCAGCTAACAAATTACAGCTTTTTAGTCAGCTAGGTCTTAAGGGGATTGAGGCTCAAGATACTGTGATTAGCATCTTTAGCTATGAAACCGAGGCACTGCCGGCGTTATGCGAGTTATGGCAGCAATCGGCCGAGAAAATCCATGCGTTGATCCCCAAGGGGCGCAGCTTAAACAGTCTGAGGCATTTACTGCCCTGTGATATTGCCTCGCTAGTGCCGGGTCAGCAGATAAATCATGGCAATTTAACCCTGCATATTTTACCCATGACAGACCAACAGGGGTTTGATCGTCTGCTCTGGAGCTGCGATTTTAATATCGTGCGCGGTGAAGATTCCTTTTTACGCGCTCAATGGGCCGCAAAACCCTTCATTTGGCACATTTATCCCCAAGAAGATGATTATCACCTCGTAAAATTAGAAGCTTTTCTCAAACTTTACTGCGATAATCTGCCACCTAAAATTGCTTGTTATTGGTCTGAATTGAATCTTGCGTTCAACCAAGCACAGCAATCTGCCGTGAGCCTTCACTGGCAAAACCTTAATCCTGTTAATTTGCCCTTGTTGCACCATGCTAAACAATGGCCAATTAATGCATTAAATGCTGCAGATCTCGCTACTCGACTAGTTCAGTTCGTTAAAAACAGCTAAGATACTGCGCGAAAACAGAAAAATCTAAATATAGGAAATAGTGTAATGAAAACTGCTCATGAAATCCGTCCTGGTAACGTGATCATGTTAGATGGCAGCCCATGGGTTGTGCAGAAAACTGAAACAACTCGTTCTGGCCGTAACGCTGCTATCGTTAAGTTAAAGTTGAAAAACTTACTGCTTAACTCTGGTACTGAAACGACTTTCAAAGGTGAAGATAAGTTAGAAGACATCATCCTAGATCGTCTTGATTGTACTTATTCTTACTTTGCTGATCCTATGTTTGTATTCATGGATGCAGAATATAACCAATACGACGTAGAAGCTGAAAACTTAGGTGATGCAGCGGCTTATATCGTTGACGGTATGGAAGAAACTTGCCAAGTGACTTTCTACGATGGCAAAGCTATCTCTGTTGAAATGCCAACCACTATCGTACGTGAAGTCATCTACACTGAGCCTTCAGCTCGTGGCGATACTTCAGGTAAAGTGATGAAGCCTGCAACTATCACTGGCGGCGGCACTGTTACTGTTGCTGACTTCGTGAAAGTTGGCGACAAGATTGAAATCGATACTCGTACTGGCGAATTCAAGAAGCGCGTTTAATCGCCCTTCTCGTTTCCAGACGAAGAAAAGCCAGTGCTTGCACTGGCTTTTTTGTTGCTGTTTTTTAGTCGCGTGATTTGTGGGATGTATTTGTGGGATGTCGAGTCACTTAAGGGATAAAGCGTTATCCAGCAACATCCCCTCAGAAAATAAGCACTAGCATTGCGGCCCTAAGAAACGTCGCTCCCAAGTACCTATCTCACTCAAATAACTTTGAAACTCAATCTCCTTCACTGACACAAAACCCGTGACAAAATCATCCCCAAGTAAACGTCTTGCCGAATCACTTTGGCGCATTTGCGTTAATGCAGCCAGAAATGTCTGCGCTAAGTCATGGCTGCTCTCATAAGCACTACCGGTTTCAGGCGCGCTTGGCTGCCGGAAATGTAACGTCGGAATGAATTGATATTGGGTGCGAATAACAACATTAAATCAGGCAGATACTTTTGTAATCCGCCGATGTAATGGTGAAAACGTTCAGTATCGCTACCATCTACATGGCTGAAAATATTCTTGCCTTTATCATCCACGACACTTTGATGTAAATGCATAGAACTGCCGGGTTGGCCTGCTATGGGTTTCGCCATAAAAATCGCGTTCAAACCATGTTTAATGGCGATTTCTTTCGCCGCGTATTTAAACATAAAAGCTTGATCTGCTAAGGCCAGCGGATCGCCATGCACTAAGTTAATTTCATATTGCGATAGCCCCATCTCATGGATCCAAGTATCTCCTTTGATCCCAATCGCATCTATAGCAGCATTAAACTCATCCCAAAATGGCGCGAGTTCATTGAGCATATTCATGCTAAACGCAGATTGACCGTTTTCAGCTCGGCCACTTTTTGAAATGGGCGCCTGATACGGCGCACTCGGATCGGTATTGGCTTCAGTCAGATAAAACTCAATCTCAGGTGCGACCACGGGCGTTAACCCCAAGGCTTGGTAACGGGCCAACACATTTTTTAAAATGGATCGCGGCGCAAATGGACATAAATTGCCATCGAGCAACACACAGTCATGGATGGCAAATGCGCGCGGCACTGTGCTCCACGGGATCATTTTTAGGGTGCTGTAATCGGGGACGAGTAACAGATCAGGATCAGCATCGGGGAAAATTGGATCGTAGGAATACTCACCGGTAATCGCCTGCATCGAAATCGCTTGGGCAATACGTAACTCAGCACCCTGAGCAAAGCTTCGGGCTGGCATGAGCTTCCCCCTTGGATAGCCTGAGATATCAGGGAATAAACATTCGACATCACGTATTGTGCCGTGCTGGAAAAACGCAGTAAGAAGGGTTGAGTCCATTTGATTCGTTTGCCACTAATGTTGAAAATAACACCATGAAGGATGCAAAGTATAATCAGGCTTTGATTTGAAAAGCTACATGGCAATGATGAAATATGTAAAATATAAATGACAATTCCGTAAAATATAATTTGACATCAGCTGGGCGTCTTCATTTAAGAGTGTAAGCGCGGTTATCCTAGTTCAAGCCTAGCCACTCTCCACTCGCCTTTTCCCCACTTTAAACGCTGAACCCAATTACGGCAGATATAAAAAAACCAGCCGCAGCTGGTTTCTTATTCTAATCATGAAAGTATTTACGCAATCACGATAAAGCCGATAAACGCCAGTACAGCGGCGATCAGCGCATAAGGTAACTGAGTCACAGCATGGCTCACTAAGTTACAACCAGAGCCTTGTGCGGCCAATACGGTTGAATCTGAGTAGAAGCACGCTTGGCTACCAAATGATGATGCCGACAACAAGGCGCCAATCACTAATGGGATATCCGCGCCCACCGATTGCGCTAATGGCATAACGATAGGAATGGTCACCGCAAAAATGCCCCAGCTCGAACCCGTCGCAAACGCGAGGATCGCCATGGATAAAAACACCACAGCAGGCAGCAATTTAGGCGTCATAAACGGGCTTAAGGATTCAATCACATACTGCGGCAGTAATAACTGATCGCATACGTCCTTAAACACAAACGCCGCAATCACAGTGCTAATCGCCGGTAGCATGCTTTTAAAGCCATCAATCATCTGATCCATCATCTCGGATAACGGCATCAAACGCTGCACAGCATAATAAGGGATAGTGATGACTAAAGTCGCCAGCAAGCCTTTCCACACGTCGATATCAAAGTACACGGTAAAAGCCACTAACAAACCAATCGGCACTAAAAAGTTATGCAGCTTGCCATGATTATCGGCGTGCTTAAATTCCTCTTCTATGGCTTTAACCGCATATTCATCCGAGGTTTGCACTTGGTCGAAATCCACCTGGGCTTCTGCTGGCTCGCCTTGGGCGGCGCGCAGCTGCGCAGTTTTCATCGGACCAATGGCAGGCACTATGCCAAGTACCACAAGTAGCACCATAGCCACGGCTAACCAAGCGTAAAGCATGTAAGGAATCGCTTGCATGTAGACAGCAATGCCCTGACCTTCAGCCGCAACACCGTTATCGACCAATAACCCACCAAAGAATACTGCCCAAGTCGATAATGGCACTAACACGCACACAGGCGCGGCAGTGGAATCTACAACATAGGCGAGCATCTCACGGGACACTTTAAATTTATCCGTTACACGCTTCATGGTTTCACCCACGGTCAGCGCATTGAGATAATCATCAATAAAAATCACGATCCCAAGAATAAACGTCATCAACAGGGAAGATTTGGGTCCCTTAGCAAATCTCAGTGCATTACGGCCGAACGCTAACGCGCCGCCGGTGCGGACCAAAAGCGCAATCAGCGCACCAAAACCACCACACACCAGAATCAACCAACCTATGGTTTCATCGGCCATGACCTTCAATGACACACTGGCAAAATTGTTTAAGACTTGACTGGGATCGAGTAACAGGAAACCGGTTACCGCACCTATGATCAGAGATAAAATGGGACGGCGTAACCAAATAGCTAACACCAATACCACCAAAGGTGGGATGAGACTTAACGCTGTCGGTTCAGACATGCACTTAGGTCCTCTAAATAAATCGCCTAAAAGGCAAATGGTTTTAGAATGACGTCTGAAATCAACATGATTCAGAACGTCAACACAGCTGCTTCATGATGACTAACCCTGAAGATAAAACCCGCTAATTGCTTGCTATCTGAGGTGCCTTGCCAAAAACATCGCGCAGAAAATAAAGCGCATCGAATATTGAGTCAACTATAAATTTAACTTGATAGAAAATAATTTTAAAGGCTACAAACAAAATCAACATAACATCATGATTTTAAGGAGTTTTAACTCACTCGCAACGAAACCGTTTATGATCCTTTCAGCTTAATAAGCATTCAATAAATATGCCTATTTATCACAAGGTCATATACAGCTTGCATAAGTTGATCTTATCGAGGAACTGTGATTAAAAATCAATCATTAAGCTTTTGCTAAAATACACTTTTCCCCTATTAAGATTTATAGGACAAACAAATAAAACGAAATAGCCGTCAACCACTGAAAACGCATTTCCATCAAGCGTGATTATTTTCTTCCTACATCCCAAAAACACGTAAAGCGGGTTTTATTTACCGTCAGCATTAGCTAAACACTCTTAAAATTCTCTAAAAATCAGAATATAAAACTTGTTCTTATTTCATTAATTGACTGTTAAAGCATATTTAACTAAGTGGTATTTACAAAAAAAGTCCCATTCTGTGCTGCTCCCCCCTTTCATCTACAGTGAAATTTCGTTATGGTGCGCTAACTTAAGCCAAAACTTTATGCATGTTCCGAGGTGTAAATGCGCCCTATCATCAAATCCAACAAGCTGGATAGCGTTTGCTATGACATCCGCGGCCCAGTGCACAAGGAAGCCAGACGTTTAGAAGACGAGGGTCATCGGATCCTCAAACTTAACATTGGTAATCCTGCCCCCTTCGGTTTCGAAGCACCGGAGGAAATTGTGCGCGATGTGATCCTTAATCTACCCAGTGCGCAAGGCTACTGTGAGTCAAAAGGATTATTCTCTGCCCGTAAGGCCATAGTGCAGCATTATCAAGCCCAAGGGATTTTTGGTGTCGATATCGAAGATATCTATATAGGTAACGGTGTCTCAGAACTCATAATGATGGCGATGCAAGGTTTGCTTAACACGGATGATGAGATTTTAATCCCCTCGCCTGACTATCCACTGTGGACGGCGGCGGCCAATCTCGCTGGCGGCAAAGCGGTGCATTATCGTTGTGATGAAGAAGCGGACTGGTTCCCCGATCTCAACGACATTAAAAGTAAGATTTCATCGCGTACCCGCGGTATTGTGCTGATCAACCCAAACAATCCTACAGGCGCGGTTTACAGCAAAGAATTACTGCTGCAAGTGGTTGAGCTTTGCCGTGAACACAGTTTGATTTTATTTGCCGATGAAATTTACGACAAAATTTTGTATGACGAAGCCAAGCATGTTCCTGCGGCTGGCCTGTCGGACGATATTTTAACTGTTACCTTCAATGGTCTATCAAAGGCTTATCGCGCAGCGGGCTTTCGTGTCGGTTGGATGATGTTGTCTGGCAATCTTAAAGCAGCGAAGAGCTATATCGAAGGTTTAGAAATGCTGTCCTCGATGCGCCTGTGTGCAAACGTGCCCAATCAACATGCGATTCAAACCGCGCTCGGTGGCTATCAAAGTATTAACGAGCTGATTTTACCTAAGGGTCGCCTGACAGTTCAACGGGATGCCTGTTACGAGCTGTTGAATCAAATCCCAGGCGTCAGCGTGAAAAAGCCTAAGGGCGCACTCTATGCTTTCCCTAAACTGGATATGAAGAAATTCAATCTGCGGGATGATGAGCGCTTAGTGCTGGATTTACTCAGAGAAAAGAAAATTCTGTTAGTGCACGGCACCGCCTTTAATTGGCCTGAGCCCGACCATTTACGAGTGGTTTTCTTACCCTATAAAGAAGATCTGAAAAAAGCATTTACCGAGTTTGGCGCCTTCCTCGAAAACTATCGGCAGTAGGTTTAGCCTCGACTAACAGTTTGAGTCATAAAGCGATCCTAGTGGTCGCTTTATTTTTAGCGATTTCGACAAATCCTCCACGCTCATACTCACGTGTCACCCAAGGCTGTGATAATCTAAGACTTCATTAGCGTCAATACTGCTTATTCAACTCGTGTCACGTCTTCCAATGCAGCTTGTCGCCTTTCTACTCACTCATTAGCAGGCAAACTAAGAGTCATTTATGTGCCGTTTTTAGAACACGAATGACGCTTATCCAACGCTGGCCCTCGAATTAACAGGAAAACTATGAGTCACTTATTTGCCCATTTAGCTCGAATGAAACTTATCCAACGCTGGCCTTTGATGTACAACGTTCGCACTGAAAATGTTCAAGAACACTCGCTACAAGTTGCCATGGTGGCCCATGCACTGGTGGTCATCAGCAATAAAAAGTTCGGTACGACGCTTGATCCCCATCAAGCCACGAGCCTGGCGATTTTTCACGATGCCAGTGAAATTCTCACGGGTGACTTACCGACGCCGGTGAAATACTTCAATAAAGAAATTGAAGCCGAGTATAAAAAGATTGAGGCGATTGCCGAGCAGCGCATGCTGGATATGGTGCCAGAGGAATTTAAAGAGGATTATCGCAGTCTGTTCATCAGTGATTACGCCGATCCCGTTTACAAGACCATAGTGAAATCCGCTGATACTCTGTGTGCCTATCTTAAATGTCTTGAAGAAAACCGCGCCGGCAACAGTGAATTCAATACCGCCCGTAAACGTCTCGAAGGCATGCTGGCGACAAATCCGGACCCAGCAGTACAGTATTTTATGAACTGCTTTGTGCCCAGTTTCACCTTGAATTTAGACGAAATTAACAAGATGCTTTGATTTTCCACTCTCGCTAGGAATGCATATGACTTCAAGTGTTTGGCAAGAACGCCGTCATGGTGAAGATAAACAACGGCGTAACGATCACCGCAGCCCTTACCAAAGAGACAGGGCGCGTATTCTCCACTCGGCCGCCTTTCGCCGCCTGCAGGCCAAGACCCAAGTGCTCGGCGTTGGCATGAATGACTTCTATCGCACTCGATTAACCCACTCACTCGAAGTCTCGCAAATTG
The DNA here is from genome assembly GCF_052850535.1 of Shewanella sp. 1180_01. Taxonomy (NCBI): domain Bacteria; kingdom Pseudomonadati; phylum Pseudomonadota; class Gammaproteobacteria; order Alteromonadales; family Shewanellaceae; genus Shewanella; species Shewanella sp. 1180_01. The sequence goes on along the minus strand of NZ_VXCT01000014.1, from coordinate 44,137 downwards.
GCACTGGCATAGCCGCCCAGCTCAGACGTAAATATCCACAGCATAAGCAGCTGCTTTGCTCTATGAGCCTATTAGAGTCCCTGTGTTTGGCCCACGATATTGGTCATCCTCCCTTCGGCCATGGCGGCGAAGTGGCATTGAATTACATGATGCGCGACCACGGCGGCTTTGAAGGCAATGGCCAAACTTTTCGAATTCTCTCTAAGCTTGAGCCCTACACGTTAGATTTCGGGATGAACTTGTGTCGGCGTACCATGCTCGGGATTTTGAAATACCCCGCGCCGCACTCGAAGCTATTTGTCGCGGGTGAACATAATGAAATTACCAACCATAGACAGCTCAAACCGTCACAATGGCCGCCGGTTAAGGGCATTTTCGACGATGATAACGACATTTTCGCTTGGGTGCTTGAGCCGCTATCTGAGGCAGACCGCAGTCGTTTTACCTCGACGCAGCAAGGTTCACACCCCGCCCTGCACCACTATCCACATCTGCGCACTCAGTTTAAATCCTTCGATTGCTCGATAATGGAACTGGCAGATGATATCGCCTATGCAGTGCACGATCTCGAAGATGCGATTGTGATGGGCATAGTCACGGCATCGCAGTGGCATCAAGATGTGGCGCCGACACTCACAAACAGCGGCGATGCGTGGATACGACAAGAGCTTGCCGATATTGGCAATAAGCTGTTTTCCCATGAGCATCATCTGCGTAAAGATGCCATAGGCACACTCGTTAATGGCTTTGTCACCGCTATTGTTATCTCAGAAGATGACGTGTTTGAAGAACCTTTATTACGCTTTAATGCGACCTTAGAGCCCGAATTTGCCATTGCGCTCAATGTGCTCAAGCAACTGGTTTATAAATACGTGATCCGTAAACCTGAAATCCAAATGCTCGAATATAAAGGCCAGCAAATTGTGATGGGTTTATTCGAAGCCTTCGCTTCCGATCCCGAGCGTTTACTGCCACTGAACACCCAAGAGCGCTGGCGCGAAAGTGAGCAACAAGGCTTAAACAGCCACAGGGTCTTGGCGGACTATATTTCGGGAATGACCGATGAGTTTGCGGGGCGACTGTATCAACAGCTATTTAGCCCCAAAGCGGGTTCGAATGTGGAACTGAGCAAGGAAATGTAGGCAAGCAGACATTGCGCTGCCCGACTTTCTATGAAGCCAGACCGTTTGTAAATGTGCGAATTTCTATAAAAGCTAGATTTTCTATAGCGCCAGCTATCACAGCCATTCTTTATCAAAGGCTAAAGATGAAAGACAAAAAACCACCTTGCGGTGGTTTTTTATTTTTGTCGCTATTTCAAGCTCGACTTATAAAGCGCCGATGGCGTCTTTACAAAGCTGAGTGATACGATCCCAATCGCCGTGTTCCATTGCATCCGTTGGCGCAATCCAGCTGCCACCAATACAATCGACGTTCTTCAGCGCTAAATAATCTTTATAGCTGCTTGGCGTAATGCCACCTGTTGGGCAGAAGCGAATATCCGCTAGCGGACCCGAGAAGGCTTTCAGTGCATCCACACCACCCGAAGCTTCGGCTGGGAAAAATTTAAAGTGGGTGTAACCAAGCGCCATACCCGTCATCACTTCTGAAATGCTAGCAACGCCTGGGATCAATGGTACAGGACCATGCATACCGGCTTTGAGCAGTTCAACCGTCGCGCCTGGGGTAATAATAAACTGCGCACCAGCGGCAATCGCAAGATCAAGCTGAGCTTCGTTTAAGATAGTACCCGCGCCCACTAAGGCCTCTGGCACTTCTTTGGCGATTTTAGTGATAGCTTCGAGTGCGCAAGGTGTACGCAAAGTCACTTCTAACACACTAATGCCGCCGGCAACCAGTGCTCGCGCTAATGGCACCGCATGTTCAATCTTGTTAATCACCATAACAGGAACAATAGGGCTGCGTTTAAAAATATCTTGTGGCTGTAGTGACCAGTTATTCTCAAGCATTGCGTTATTCTTCCTTTGTATTAATAAAGTTCATCGATGGCATTAGTACAACGCGCACCAGTTTCTGGACTGCTTAGATTGGAACGTAGCGCACTAAATAACTCGCGGCCCATGCCATAACGTGAGCGATGTAAATCGACTGTTCCGGCGGTTCTGGTGGCAAGTTCTGCTTCAGAGACGAGCAGGCTCAGTTCACCTGTTAACGCATCGACACGGATCAAGTCGCCATCTTTGACTTTGGCAATTAAGCCGCCATCTAAGGCTTCCGGCGTCAAGTGAATGGCCGCAGGGACTTTACCCGACGCGCCAGACATACGACCGTCGGTCAGCAGCGCGACTTTAAAGCCCTTGTCCTGAAGCGTGCCTAACAATGGCGTTAATTTATGCAGCTCTGGCATACCATTAGCTTTCGGCCCTTGGCCTTTAACCACAACCACACAATCTCTATCCAGAGCACCTGTTTGGAACAAGGCATCGAGTTTGTTTTGATCGTCAATGACTACAGCGGGCGCTTCAACGACACGGTGTTGTGCTTGTACCGCTGATACTTTAATCACAGCGCGGCCCAAGTTACCTTTCAGTAATTTCAAACCACCATTGCCTTGGAAAGGCGATGCGACTGAAGTTAACACTTCAGTATCTAAACTTGTTGTAGGGCCATCGACCCAGCGCAGTTCACCGTCGAGCAGTTTTGGCTCTTGGGTATAACGGCGTAAACCAAAGCCCGCAACGGTATTCACATCTTCATGCAATAGACCCGCATCAAGTAATTCTTTGATTAAGTACGCCATTCCGCCTGCAGCGTGGAAATGGTTGATATCGGCGTGACCGTTTGGATACACGCGCGCCACTAATGGCACTGCATCGGATAACTCAGAAAAATCATCCCAGTTCACGATAATACCGGCAGCTCTAGCCGCGGCGACGATGTGCATGGTCAAGTTAGTAGAACCGCCGGTAGCCAAAAGTGCCACAATGCCGTTAACCACAGACTTTTCGCTGACCACTTCACCGATTGGGGTATATTGGGTACCCATTTCGGTTAAACGACACACTTGCTTAGCGGCCATCTTGTTTAAGGCTTCACGCAGTGGATCATCTGGATTCACAAATGACGAGCCTGGTAACTGCAGCCCCATCACTTCAAGCATCAGCTGATTCGAGTTTGCCGTGCCGTAGAAGGTACAGGTTCCTGCACTGTGGTAAGACTGAGCTTCAGCTTCTAACAGCTGCGCACGATCCACTTTACCTTGGGCAAATTGCTGACGAATACGGGCTTTTTCTTTGTTCGGGATACCTGATTTCATCGGCCCAGCAGGCACGAATAACATAGGTAAGTGACCAAAGCTTAAGGCGCCGATAAGTAAACCTGGAACGATTTTATCGCAAATGCCGAGCAGTAAAGCGCCATCAAACATGTTGTGAGACAAGCCCACAGCCGTTGCCATAGCAATCACTTCACGACTCAGTAAGCTCAATTCCATACCGGGTTGACCTTGAGTCACACCGTCACACATGGCCGGAACACCGCCCGCCACTTGTGCAACACTGCCGACTTCCTGACAGGCTTTTTTAAGCAATTCAGGATAGCTTTCATAGGGTTGGTGCGCAGATAACATGTCGTTAAATGCCGTCACTATGCCGATGTTCGCCTTATTCAATTGACGCAATGCATTTTTGTCGTCTGGATTACAGGCGGCAAAACCATGGGCTAAGTTGCCACAGCTCAATGAGCTACGGTGTACACCATGGTTACGGGCATCATTCAATGCGGCGAGATAACCTTCACGTGACGCTTTGCTACGGGCAATAATTCTGTCGGTAACAGCTTGAACTACTGAGTGCATCTTGACTCCTTAAGCGCTCCAGAACACATCAACGGGCGTTTTACGCTGCGCTAATACGGCTCTGATAGGCATAGCATGGACATCATCACTTTCTAACGCTTGACGATATACGGATAATTTCTGTTCCCCGACCAAGTGCAGATAAATTTGTCTGCTGTTCAGAATCGCACTCTTAGAGAGCGTTATTCTGCCGTGAGGCGCTGTGGTGGGGTTAGTCGCCACGCACAGGGCTTGGGTTGTGAGCGCATTTTCAAGCTCAGCGCTACAGGGAAACCAAGAACAAGTATGACCATCGTTACCCATGCCTAATACCACCACATCAAAAGGACGAGGGAAATTAGACAAAGACTCGGCGGCCATATCGGCGCCCGCTTCTGCGGTCGAAAACATGTTTTTTAAACCGCGGAATTTGGCATTCGACGCACGGTTTTGTAATAAATGTTCACGCACTATACGTTCATTAGAAGCATCGGCGTCGGCTTCAACCCAGCGCTCATCGGCGAGAGTGATATAAACATCACTCCAATCGATGGACTTCATGCTCAATAGTTGAAATAACTTAAGCGGCGTCGAACCACCGGAAACCACTAAGCTCGCTTTTCCGCGGGCATCAACGGCTTCCTGTAACTGGCTCGCAATCTTGCTGGCCAGTTGCTGTTCTAACGCACTTGGCGTATCGAAAGATTTGAATACGGTTTCTTTAATCATCAAAGTCTCCTACTCGTCCCACGAACGGCCATCTTTGGTGATCAAAGCAACTGACGCAACTGGACCCCAAGTACCCGCAGGATAAGGTTTTGGTTTTTCGTTGCTTTGTTCCCACGATTGGATAATGCCATCCACCCAAGTCCATGCCTGCTCGACTTCATCGCGGCGCACGAACAGTGCTTGATTACCGAGCATAGCTTCGAGTAATAGACGCTCGTAGGCATCGGCGATACGTTCATTTTTGAAGGTATCGGAGAAGCTCAAATCGAGTTTAGTGGTTTGTAGACGTTGTTTTTGCTCCAAACCTGGTACTTTGTTCATCATCTGGATTTCAACCCCTTCATGGGGCTGCAGACGAATAGTCAGCTTGTTAGGTGGCAGATTACGGTAGCTTGAGCGATACAAGTTATGCGGTGGGTTTTTGAAATACACCACAATTTCAGAGCTCTTAAACGGCATACGTTTACCGCTACGTAAATAGAAAGGCACGCCCGCCCAACGCCAGTTGTCGATATCCACACGAATAGCCACGAAGGTTTCTGTGTGTGATTGAAGGTTGGCGCCTTCCTCTTCTAAATAACCCGGTACTGGGCTGCCTTTTAAGAAGCCCGCACTGTACTGACCGCGTACGGTATTTTCATACACATTGTCAGAATTAATCGGACGCAGTGATTTAAGCACTTTGACTTTTTCATCACGGATGCTGTCAGCGTCTAAGTTGACTGGTGGATCCATAGCAACGAGCGTTAACACTTGTAGCAAATGGTTTTGGATCATGTCGCGCATCTGACCCGCTTTGTCGAAATAACCCCAACGGCCTTCAATACCCACTTCTTCAGCGACTGTGATCTGGACGTGATCAATCGTACGGTTGTCCCACTTAGAGGCAAATAAAGAGTTAGCAAAACGCAGCGCAATCAAGTTCTGTACGGTTTCTTTACCTAAGTAATGGTCGATACGGTAAACCTGTCGTTCTTTGAAGTAAGCGGAAACTTGATCATTGATAACGCGAGAAGAGTCTAAATCTGAGCCGATTGGCTTTTCGAGCACCACACGTGAATCTGGGTGGATAAGATCTTGTTCATGCAAACAACGGCAAATGTCGCCGAATATGGCAGGTGGCGTAGCAAAGTAACTGACCATGACGCGCTCTTCTGGTTTGAGCAGTTCATGGAAGGCACTGTAGCCCGCTGAATCGGTAAAGTTAGTGCCTATATAGTGGCAGCGGGACAGGAAACGTTGGAGAGTCTCTTCGCACAAAGGCTCTTTCACGAAGGTGTTTAATGCAAGCGTGACTAATTCGATAAACTCATCTTGAGTAAACTCGTCTTTCGCGACACCGATCACTTTCGTATCTTTATCGAGAAGTTCAGCTTTATCTAGCTGGTATAAAGAAGGTAACAACTTGCGTCGTGCCAAATCGCCTTTAGTACCAAAGAGTACGAAGTCACAAGCTTTGGCGCCTGATGTTGTTTTGCCCATTGCGTTACGATCTCCTTTGTATGTCGTGTCCCTTCATGTCGATGAAGAAATCCACACTTTTGTTGTAATATAACAACAGAATTTGTTAAATGCATCTATTTTTATAAATATTAACATTCTAGCTAACTAGGCACTTACAGCATTAATCTGATATGCTTTTTGTGCTTAAATTACTGAAGGTAGTAAAGTCTTATTTCAAAATTGTACTGAAAAGTTACTACATAGAGTCTCTTTGTGGGCCGCCAGCCTTGATCTGTCCCCACAAAACAAAAATAAATAAAATTACATTCTCAATTTAGCGGACATACGCGTATGAATACCCTAGAAAAGGTTCAAAAAAGCCTCACCCATTTTAGTAAATCAGAACGCAAAGTTGCAGAGGTGATCTTAGCATCACCACAGACAGCTATACATTCTAGCATCGCCACACTGGCTAAGATGGCAGATGTCAGTGAACCTACTGTGAATCGTTTCTGCCGCCGCTTAGATACTAAAGGCTTCCCTGATTTTAAGTTACATCTAGCGCAAAGTCTTGCGAACGGTACTCCTTATGTGAGCCGCCACGTTGAAGAAGATGATTCGACTGAGTCGTATACAACAAAAATCTTCGAATCTTCAATGGCTTCACTTGATACCGCACGTCAAAGTTTAGATATTTCAGCCATAAACAAAGCGGTTGATATACTCACTCAAGCTAAGACTATTTCCTTTTTTGGCTTAGGCGCATCCGCTTCTGTTGCCCATGACGCCCAAAATAAATTCTTCCGCTTTAATGTGCCTGTCATCTGTTTTGACGATGTTCTAATGCAACGCATGAGCTGTATCAACAGCAATGAAGGTGATGTTGTTGTATTAATTTCCCACACAGGCCGCACTAAGTCATTGATTGAGATAGCACGTTTAGCAAGAGAAAACGGTGCAGCTGTGATTGGTATTACCGCCCGCAACTCGCCTTTGTCGATGGAATGTACGCTGCCCGTGACAATGGAAGTGCCAGAGGATACCGACATGTATTTACCTATGGCCTCGCGTTTAGCCCAATTAGTCACTATAGATGTATTAGCAACCGGCTTTACCTTACGCAGAGGTCCACGTTTCCGCGATAATTTGAAACGGGTGAAAGAGGTGTTAAAAGAGTCTCGCATCAATAAAGATCCGATACTGTAACTCACTTCCTTTTCTAAAAATGGCTAGTGTTGATCCTTAACCTAGCCATTTATCGTGCAAATATCAGCGATATCTCACAATTTTCATACATAACTTTAGATCAATTTGATTGTAACTTTACTACATAATCTGGAATTGCATGGTAATATAGGCCCAAGATTTTTTTAACTTTAACGGAGTATCCTTATGTTCCGCAGAACCAAAATCGTCACCACTCTAGGTCCCGCTACCGATCGTGATGATAATCTACGCCGCATCATCGCGGCAGGTGCAAACGTTGTACGTCTTAATTTCTCCCACGGTTCCCCTGAAGATCACTTAAAACGAGCCACTCAAGCGCGCGAAATCGCTAAAGAGTTGGGCGTTCATGTGGCTATTCTGGGTGACTTACAAGGCCCTAAAATCCGCGTTTCTACTTTCAAAGACAATAAGAAAGTGCAACTGGTGTTAGGTCAAGCCTACGTGCTTGATGCCGAATTAGCAAAAGGTGAAGGCGACGAGACCCAAGTGGGTATCGATTACAAGCAATTGCCTGACGATGTGACTGTTGGCGATATCTTGATGTTAGATGATGGCCGTGTTCAATTACGTGTTGAGCGTGTTGAAGGCCGTAAAGTGCACACCACAGTGACAGTGGCTGGCCCTTTATCTAACAACAAAGGTATTAACAAGCAAGGCGGCGGACTTTCTGCTGCGGCGCTGACCGAAAAAGACAAAGCTGACATTCTGACTGCGGCATTGATCCAAGTGGATTATTTAGCCGTTTCGTTTCCACGCAGTGGTGCTGATTTAGATTACGCCCGTGATCTTGCCCGTCAAGCCGGTTGCAATGCCTTAATCGTGGCTAAAGTTGAACGCGCTGAAGCCGTTGCGACCGATGCGGCTATGGATGATGTGATCTTAGCATCTGACGTTGTCATGGTTGCCCGTGGTGACTTAGGTGTTGAAATTGGTGATGCTGCACTCGTTGCAGTGCAGAAGAAGTTAATCGCCCGTTCACGCCAACTGAATAAAGTCGTCATCACCGCCACTCAGATGATGGAATCGATGATTTCAAGTCCAATGCCAACCCGCGCCGAAGTAATGGACGTGGCGAACGCAGTGCTTGATGGTACCGATGCTGTGATGTTATCAGCTGAAACCGCTGCCGGTGACTTCCCAGAAGAAACCGTTAAGGCAATGGCAAACGTCTGTGTTGGCGCTGAATCTCACCCAAGTGTGATTGTGTCTAAGCATAGATTAGATGTGCGTTTCACTTCAGTTGAAGAAACGATTGCACTATCGACTATGTATGCGGCTAACCACCTTGAAGGCGTTAAGGCGATTATTGCTTTGACTGAATCGGGTGCGACTCCACAGTTGATGTCACGCATCAGTTCTGCACTGCCGATCTTAGGTTTATCACGTCACGCAACAACCCTAGCCAAAATGGCCTTGTACCGCGGCGTGTTACCAATCTACTTCGATTCAACTATCCACCCAGCCGATGAGCTAGCGCAAAAAGCGTTAGAAGCATTAACTGCTGCAGGTTATTTGAATAGTGGTGATATGGTGCTGATGACCAAAGGCGATGCAATGGAAACGATTGGCGGCACTAACACCTGTAAAGTGTTGATCGTTGCTTAAGTTACTTAAGCTTCTTCTAACAACTAAAGCGCGTTAGAAAAAAGCCAATAAAAAACCACCTCATGAAGGTGGTTTTTTTATATCTGCAGTTCTCTGTAAATGCTGTTATCTGTAAATGCTGTTCTCTGTAAATGCTGTTATCTGTAAGTGCTGATTTCTGTTGGTGCTAATTTGCCGTTCTCTCATTGCTGAGGGAAATCTCAGCGGTCCTATCTCGCACAAGCGGAGTAATCATTGAACTTAATACCGCTTAGACCAGACCGCACTAACATTAAACGCTCACATCAAACACTAGCAATCATTATAACGCTTCGAAATCATTCACATTAATTGCCGCTAAGCGCAGCTTATCAGCATGCTGCAATTTTTGCTCTTCATCGGCAGTAATAACACCTGTCTCGAGTGCTTTTGCAAACAAGACGAGATTAGGCACTTTGGCTGGCAGTTCACCGGCACGCTGCGCTTTCTTTAGTTTTTTATAAATATCTTTACAGGCATATTGCGCAACAAACGCTTGCTCAACTTCCGCAATACCGCCCTTATCTCCTTCAAATTCAGGACATAGGAAGGTAATACGGTCACGAGCAGGGCCAGGCTTCAACATGCCGCCGACTAAATCGGTCGCCATTTTGTCGCTCGGCGCATTGAAGTGATTACCCAGCGGGAAGATTAAGCCGCGCAGTAACCATGCCACAGGACGACTCGGGAAGTTACGAATCGTGTCTTCCAGTGCTTTCGCCGCTAAGTGCAAACGATTGGCCATTACGTAACGTACCGCGGGTAAATCGTCCTGTTGACGGCCATTGTCTTCAAATAGCTTCAAGGTTGCTGAGCCTAAATACAACTGGCTGAGCACATCACCCATACGTGCCGACAGCATTTCTTTGCGTTTTAAATCGCCACCCATGATCAGCATTGATAAATCCGTCATTAAGGCTAATGCAGATGAAATACGCGACATATCTTTATAGTACTGCTTAGTTTCACCGCTCACTGGCGCACTGCCAAAACGGCTACCACTTAAGGCACTAAACAACGCACTGAAAGCATTACGCGTGGCATAACCCATGTGGCCCATTAATAGCGCATCAAAACGCTCTAAGGCTTCATGTTGGTTCTCCATCGCTGCGGCTTCCATTTCGGCAAGCACGTAAGGATGGCAGCGAGTCGCACCTTGACCAAAAATCATCAAGGAGCGGGTTAGAATGTTCGCACCTTCCACAGTGATCGAAATTGGATTCGACATATAAGGGTGGCCTAAATAGTTTTTAGGTCCTAATTGAATGCCCTTACCCGATTGAATATCCATGGCATCGTTCATCACAGAACGGCCTAACTCAGTCATGTGGTACTTAGCAATCGCAGTCACAACCGAAGGTTTAACTTTAAGATCGATACCTGTAGTGGTTAAACGACGTGCGGCTTCCAACTGGTAAGTGTTGGCAATAATACGTGCCAGCGCTTCTTGCACCCCTTCAAACTGGCCAATCGCCATACCAAACTGATGACGCACATAACTGTAAGCCGTTGTCGTCTTCGTCGCCATGTGACCAGAAGCCGTTGCCAGTGCAGGTAATGAAATACCGCGGCCCGCCGACAAACACTCAACCAGCATACGCCAGCCTTTACCAGCAAATTCAGGGCCACCGATAATCCAATCCAGCGGGATAAACACTTCTTTACCTTGGGTAGTGCCGTTCATAAACGCCATACCTAGCGGATTATGACGACGACCAATAACCACTCCAGGATGATCCGTTGGGATCAACGCACAGGTAATGCCTAAATTTTTCTTATCGCCAAGCAGACCTTCTGGATCGCGCATTTGGAACGCTAAACCCAGAACCGTCGCTACAGGCGCCAGCGTGATATAACGCTTATCCCAAGTGAGTTTTAGCCCAAGTATTTCTTCGCCATTGAAGGTATCACGGCACACAATACCCACATCCGGGATAGCGCCAGCATCACTGCCCGCTTCTGGACCGGTTAACGCAAAACAAGGAATTTCATCGCCTTTAGCTAAAGCGGGTAACCAACGTTCTTTCTGCTCGCTCGTACCATAATGGGTCAACAACTCACCAGGGCCTAAAGAGTTCGGCACCATGACAGTCACAGCAGCGCTTACGCTACGGCTGGCTAATTTGCTGACAATGGTAGAGTTAGCATAGGCAGAGAAATCTTTACCACCGAATTTCTTCGGAATAATCAGGGCGAAGAAGCCTTCTTTCTTGAAGTATTCCCACAACTCTGGCGGTAAATCTTTACGGTTATGCACTATGTCGAAATCATCGATCATCGTCAGGGCTGTCATGACTTGATTATCGATAAAGTCTTTTTCTTCAGCGGTCAGCGTCGGCTTACCGTAGCTGTGCAAGGTATTCCAGTTAGGATTTCCGCGGAATAACTCCCCTTCCCACCAGACATCACCAGCTTCCATCGCTTCGCGCTCGGTATCTGAAAGTGGCGGCAAGACCTTCTTGAAAAAACTAAAAACTGGGCGGGTAATAAACTGCATCCGGATATTTTTCACCGCAAACAACACGACAATGGCTATCAGGGCAAGAATTATAATCGTCAACATTATCAAGACCTTTTAATTAAGAAGAAACGGGGACTGATACGCCAGCCGCCATGTATGGGATCACTTTACGGATCACGGCTTCGATGTCGTTATGCTCACCAAACTCAGCAGCAGCGATATCGTTTAGGGCATCGGCGGACGCCATAGTGAATACGATAGTGCCTAAGGTAAAGTGTAAACGCCAAAACATTTCAGCGGGTGGAATATGTGGCGCACTGGCCGACACGGCTTTAACAAAAGCATCGAGATGCTGGCCGTAATGGGTAGTGATAAACCAACGTAAATGTCCTTGGCTTTCGATATAGCCACGGCCTAAAAGCTGCAGGAAGATCGTGGTGCCTTCGGTACGTAGCGCGTTTAAATCCAATAAAGGATCGACCAGCGAAGACAAAATTTCTTCGAGTGTTGCTTGTGCTGGCGCGGCATTTAAGCGATTAATTTGGTTTGAAGCCGCAGGCATAAACACGTCTAAATAACGCGCTAATACTGCACGGATCAGCTCTTTTTTAGAACCAAAGTGATAATTGACCGATGCTAAATTCACCTCAGCCTTACTGGTGATGAGTCGCAACGAGGTCTCAGAAAAGCCCCGTTCGGCGAACAGTTTTTCTGCGGCATCAAGTATTCTAGTTTTTGTATCGGATCGACTTGCCATTCCGTGACCTTGAATTAATTTAAAACACTCGTTTAAATTAAACATTGGCACCACGGATGTCAAACTAAAATTGGACAAATTCGCCGCTTTCTAGCCTGCATTCAAGCCGTATATGGAACATCTGCGAAATAAGTGTAACCAACAAGCCCATTAACCCTTATGCAATACACCTTAGCTTTAGGTAAACTGTGTAACACAAAAACAACAAGGACAAGTAGACATGGTTATTTCATTAAATCGTCGCAGTAAAATCGCCCTCACAGTCGCCTTAACGCTGGGATTAACGGCCTGTAATGATGCACAAAGCAAAACCGACAAGCCCGCTAGCACTGAAGCGGCTGTCATCAATACCGCGCCAGATAAAGCACAAGTCATTGCTTTTATTAACGATGCTGAAGCCAAAATGGCTGAATTATCGATTGAATCTAATCGCGCCGAGTGGATTTACAGTAACTTTATTACCGATGATACTGCGGCCCTGTCTGCCGCGGTAGGTGAAAAGGTCAGCGCAGCGTCGATAACATTTGCAACAGAGGCGGCTAAGTACGCCAATGTGCAACTCGATCCCGTTAATGCCCGTAAGCTCAATATCCTACGCAGTGCGTTAGTGTTACCCGCCCCGCTCGATCCTGCGAAAAATACCGAGCTTGCGCAAATTAGCTCAGAGTTAAATGGCTTATACGGCAAAGGAAAGTACTGTTTTGCCGACGGTAAGTGTATGACCCAGCCTGAGCTATCGAGCTTGATGGCCGAATCACGGGATCCCGCAACCTTACTAGAAGCATGGAAAGGCTGGCGTGAAATCGCCAAACCTATGCGTCCCTTGTTTCAACGTGAAGTGGAACTGGCCAATGAAGGCGCGAAGGATCTTGGTTATGCCAACCTGTCTGAGCTATGGCGCAGTCAATATGATATGAAACCCGATGATTTTTCACAGGAACTCGATCGTCTTTGGGGCCAAGTGAAACCCCTTTATGAGTCCTTGCACTGTTACGTACGCGGTGAACTCAATAAAGATTACGGCGATAGCATCGCACCAACCACAGGACCGATCCCGGCCCATTTGCTCGGTAACATGTGGGCCCAGCAATGGGGCAATGTGTATGACTTAGTCGCCCCTGACAATGCCGACCCGGGTTACGATGTCACTGAGCTACTGGCAAAAAATGGTTATGACGAGCATAAAATGGTGAAACAAGCCGAAGGCTTCTTCACGTCTCTAGGATTTGCACCATTGCCAGAAAGTTTTTGGGCACGTTCTCTATTTGTTCAGCCAAAGGATCGTGATGTGGTTTGCCACGCTTCGGCATGGGATCTCGATAATCTCGACGATATTCGCATAAAAATGTGTATCCAAAAGACCGCCGAAGACTTTAGCGTGATCCACCACGAACTTGGACATAACTTCTATCAACGCGCTTATAAGCAGCAACCATTCCTGTTTAAAAACAGCGCCAACGATGGTTTCCATGAAGCGATTGGTGACACGATTGCGCTGTCGATCACCCCAAGCTACTTAAAACAGATTGGCTTATTAGACGAAGTACCTGATGCCTCTAAGGACATTGGCCTCTTACTGAAGCAAGCTTTAGATAAAATCGCCTTCTTACCCTTTGGTCTGATGATAGATCAGTGGCGCTGGAAAGTGTTTAGCGGCGAAATCACACCCGCCCAATATAACCAAGCATGGTGGGATCTCAGGGAAAAATACCAAGGCGTAAAAGCACCGACGAAGCGCAGCGAAGCTGACTTTGATCCAGGCGCTAAATACCATGTGCCAGGCAATGTGCCTTACACCCGCTACTTCCTCGCGCATATTCTGCAATTCCAGTTCCATCAAGCGCTATGTGAAACTGCGGGCGATAAAGGTCCGGTTCATAGATGCAGTATCTATGGCAATCAAGCTGCGGGAGAGAAACTCAATAAGATGCTCGAGTTAGGTTTAAGTAAGCCATGGCCTGAAGCATTGAAAGAAGTCACTGGCAAAGAAACCATGGATGCCAAAGCTGTGCTCGATTACTTCGCGCCACTTAAAACATGGTTAGATGAGCAAAATACCGCCGCAAATCGCCAATGTGGTTGGTAATGACGCGTTAAGTCATTACCCAATTGCATAAAGCAAAATGCCCAACGAGATTGGGCATTTTTATTCCTGCTTGTTATTCAATACTTTTTATCAAATACTGGGCCTGTTTTGGTCTAACGCAAACCCATGCCTTTACGATTGGCTTCACGGTTTTCAAGCTTTAGCTGTTCAGACTTAGTTAACATCACATACAGCGCCCCAGTGCCGCCCTGCTCAGTTTTCGCCGAATGATAGGCCAGCACCATATCCAGTTGTGATAACCAACAACACACAGCTGATTTGAGTAATCCAGCAAAGGGTCGACTCTGATAACCTTTACCGTGGATCAACATCACACACCGCTCACCGTGCGCCTGCGCTGCCAGTAAGTAGTTGAGTACGGCCTCGCGAGCTTGATTAAGCCGATAGGCATGTACATCAAGCTCCATCTTGATACTGTATTGCCCCATGCGTAACCGCTTGAAAACGCCGCCTTGTACCCCTTCACGTTTAAAGCTGACAATCTCATCCGGCGCTTGCTGCACAAACGCTTTTAAATCCAGTGGCATACACGCTAAATAAGCTTCCCTTTGTAAGGCATCGCGTCTGTGGATTTGCTCCGCAGTTAACGCTTTTGGCGCGAAACTCACCGCAGGCATGTCGCCTTTTAGTGGCACAACTCCAGCCATTTCCTCAAAAAACAGTGCTGATTCATCATCCAGCATGGCAAGCTCCTTTACTTCACACTCTTGTACAGAAACACACTTTGTAATCATTCAAGGCTTTAGTTCAGCGGGCGGCTCCATTATAGTGACGCCATGATTGCCAGATTAGAATAAAGTAATGAAATTTTTGCCGCTAGTCCTGATGTGCCTATTGTCGCTACCAAGCTTAGCCAATCCAGCTAAAACGCATACAAAATCCACCGATGATCAATTGATCAACGCTAATTATCCTTTATTTATTAGCGCTTTTAATCAATTGTCCCCTGAAGTGACCCGTGAGATTTATGCCGATGACGCTAGCTACTTGTCTGAGAGTCAAAGTAAAGAAATTTACTATGGCCGAGATAATATCGTCGCGATTTACAAGAAATTTTTCGATAAAATCCGTGCGAAGAAAGCCACTATCGACGTCGATTTTCGCATCACCAAGCGTAAAATTATCGGCGATGGAGCCATAGATACTGGCTATTATTTGGTTCGATTTTACCCAGCAAAAGAAACGGGCGAACCTGTGAGTGAATTTGCAGGCAAATTTGCCATTGGTACAGAAAAAGTGTCCGCGACCCAATGGAAAGTGAGCTTAGACACGAATAATCGTGCAGAACCTAGCTATTACCTGAATGCGAAACCTGTGCCTAACTTGTATTATGGTCGCCAGTTCCCGCCTTTACCTGCGGGTAAGAAGCTGCCCTAAGTTTTGTGCTGACGCTAATTAACGCATTCAGATACATGCTTAATGCATTAAAATGAAAGTATAATGCGTTAGAATAAAAGCCTAATTTATTTAAATAAATCATCATTTAATCGATATCGCAAAGAAAACATGATTACAACTGAACAAAGCTGCCCCTGTGGCAGTGGTAAACGCTATCAAGATTGCTGCAATCCACTGCATATTCATGTCGATTCTGGGCAAGTCGTTGCGCAAACGCCCGAGGAACTCATGCGCTCACGTTACTGCGCATTTGTGTTGAAAAATTTTGATTACATTTTGAAAACACATCATCCCGAGTACCTAAACGGCCTCACTTTAGCAAGTTTGAATACTGGCCCTCACCCACATTGGCTAGGACTAGAAGTACTCAACAGCAGTGAAACACCCGCCCACAACTCTCAAGCTGCGAATCAAGCAATCGCGGAGCCAAGACATGGCAATGTGACGTTTAAGGCTTGGTACAAACTCGAAGGTGAAATTGATGCTATCTATGAGCGTTCGGAATTTATCTATCAAACGGGCCGCTGGTATTACAGCCAAGGCCAGCAAATGACGGCGAAGTTACCCGGCAGAAATGATGCTTGCGTTTGCCATAGCGGTAAAAAATTCAAACAATGCTGCTTAAAATCCCTCTGAGTTGAAGTCATAAGCTGTTGCTATGAGCATTCAGCGCAAAATTGTGCTGAAGGATTACAGTAATGGTTTATAGCGCTGATTTAACAAGCATAGAGATTAAAAATAAAAACAGGCTAGGTTTATGCTCTAGATGTGTAGGTTAGATGTGTATGCTAGATGCGTAATCTAAGTTAGCAATCTTGCCTGCCCTTACTTTAATCGAAAGTTATCAAGAGTCATCGCGAGTTATCGAAAACAGCGGTTTATAAGCTGCTAACACCAGCTTAGTGGGTCAAAACTGAAGGGCTTTTGGCCGACAAGATAAATTGTGCAAACTCAGGCTCCCGTAATGCAGGACTGTAGAGATAACCCTGCGCCTGATGGCAAAAGCTTTTCGCTAAAAAGGCTTCTTGCTCAAGGGTTTCAACCCCTTCTGCCGTCAAGGAGATATTCAAGGCACTCGCCATGGCGATAATGGCTGACACAATTTCGCGGCTTTCGCGACTTACGGTGAGATCTGAAATAAACGACCGATCTATTTTGAGTTTACTGATCGGGAACTGCTTCAAATACCGCATAGAGCTGTAACCCGTACCAAAATCGTCAATCGCGAGCCCCACGCCTAATTCAGCCAATTCTTGGCATAACAGCGTCGCATGGCGAATGTCGCCCATCAACTCAGTTTCAGTGATTTCTAAAATTAACGTCTTAGGTTTCAATCGATAACGAGTTAATAGCTGCCACACCTGCTCGAATAAATTGCCACTAAAAAACTGACGGGCCGACACATTCACGTGCATTGTCATGTCCGCGTTATGGTGTTGCCATAGGTTTAACTGGCGACATGCGGCCTCTAACACCCAGCTGCCGATGGAATTAATCATCCCCGATTGCTCGGCAATATCGATAAAAGATGCGGGAAATAACACGCCTCTTTTAGGGTGATGCCAACGGATTAAAGCTTCAGCGCCAATATAGGTATTCTGCTCTAAATCCCTCAGTGGCTGATAATAAAGCTCAAACTGACGGCCACGGATGGCACTGTGTAAATCGCGCTCTATCTGTGCATCTTCTTTAAATGCGCTCAATAAAGTGCTGTTAAACACTTGGATTGCTGTGCCCTTTTTCTTTTTAGCATACTGAACGGCAATATCGGCACAGGTTAACGGAGCAAACAAACTCGCCACCGAGGCGATATCAACCACAGCTAAGGCAGGCTTGGGCTCGACTTGTTCGCGACCGATTAAGATAGGCATAGTCAGATGCTGATACAGACGCGTACTAAAGTAGTCGAGATCGTATACCGCGTTATCATCGGTCAGCAGCACGGCAAATTCATCGCTGCCGACACGGGCAATTTCGGTGGCTTTATTGATCTCGGAGAAATGTTTCAAACGGCGGGCAATTTCAATCAATAAGCTATCGCCATTCTCATGCCCATAGGTATCGTTAAACCGTTTAAATCCTACTAAATCAACTAACAACAACAGTCCCTTATTGGTACGTTCAAGCACTCGATTAAAGTGGGTGCGGTTATGTAGCCCCGTTAATCCACAGCGCCAAGCGAGGCGTTCAAGCTCTAACTTGTAGTTGTGCTCATCTGTATTTTCCTCACACGAGACCAAGGCATAATGATTGCCACGGTCGGTAATAAATTGGCTCAGCACATATGTCAGCCAATAGCGGCTACCATCGGCACGGCTAAACTGCGCTTCGCCTTTGGCAATCTCGCCCCTAAAAATCTGCGCTAGGGTTTGCTCGGCTAATTGGGCATGCTGCTTAAAAAAAGCCAATTCACGGATATTTGCGCCGATTATCTGCTCACGGGGCATGCCAGTGATTTCACTGTGCGCCTGATTCACATACTCGACTTTTTCAGTATGCAAATTAATGAGCATGCTGATCTGCCGCGATTGCTCCGTCGCACAGCGAAACAAGCTCAGTCTTTCTTCTTTGTCGTAGCTGTGTTTTGTCGCTAAGGTCAGAGCTAATTGATCGGCCATCTGGCACGCGAGGTGGATTTCGCTATCGTGCCAATGGGGAGTAAATTGCGCCCGCTCGATGCAGAGCACACCTTCCAGACGACCATTGATGCGAATGGCGATGTCGAGACTCGAATTGATGTGCCGCGGGATAAAGTAGCACTCTGCCAATTCACTTAAACGGGGATCGGTCAGCGTATTGCCAGCATCGATATGTCTCAGGGTTTTAAGCTCGTGCACATAACGGGGACAAGCTTGTAATAGTTTAGGCCTACGAATGTCTTGCAACATCATAGAACCAAATTGTGCAACGAGTGTTTGGGTTTGTTGATCAGCTGAAAACGTCCACACTGACACCAAAGAAACCGCTAAATTCTGGCACAACAACTCTGTGGCTAACTCTGCTGTCTTGGTGAAATCGCCCTGCTGTTTTGCAGTTGACTGAACCAAAGACTCCAATAAATGCTGATGCTGACGTCGCTTCACGCTGATTCCCTACAAAACTTCGTGTTGGGCTAAAGGTCTTTGCTACGCGCAAACGTAGCTTGAAATGTGCAATTAAGCTGATTGAATTATTCTCATTTGGAGGCAGATTACACTATCTATTGTAAGCGCAGCAACATGTGGCACAATTTATTACAATTCAGTTAACAACTGCAGCATTTTTAGACAGTTAAAACGATTAAGTTCGAACTCTATCCGCTAAAAGTGCTGCACAAAAACTTATAAACCGTTTTCCAATTGGAAAATCATTTTCTCGGCGCTCACACCAAAGGTCAGCAGTAAATCGATACCCGCCGCCGTGGTCACAAACTCAGTTTGTACTTCAGCAAATCGAGCTTGGGCACGGCTCGCCATACTTTCTGCATCTGTTTGCGCGCTATCGCCAACAAAATTTAACGTCAATAAGGTATCGTGTTCATCAATGACGGCGCCGATATCGACAAAACTGCCACAATCGGTGCAAGTGTCATTTACGGTCGGACTCTGTGCTTCTATTATGCCTTTCATCTGTATTCCTTATTTATAAAGCGACTGATTAACGGCATCACTAAATTATGCTCGCTAATTTATTTACGCGGTAAGTGGCTAACTCGATAGGTTAATCAGAATTATAGGTAATTAAGCCTCAAGATAACTGGCTTTAGCTCACGCTTATTTACTGAAATGGCGCAGATTGACTCGATTGGTATTGAAGATCACTTGCTGGAAATGGGTCACTAGGCAGAAGCGAGCAGAGGCACCAGATTACGTTGGATTGCCAATTGATCGGCAAAATGCATGATTTCGACCTTAGGCGCGCTGAGTTGGCCCCTCTGCCTGAGCTGGGTGACATGATCACAGTTACTCAGGGCCTCGGCCATTGCAACGCTCACACCGCCTCGGATCACTAAGGCTTCAGGTCGCAGTGCCTGCTGTAATTGAAATGCCCGCGAACCTTGGGCCATAAAAATACTGCTGTTATCGACTACTGGTTCGGCAGAAGATAAATCCGCCATTAAGCTTTGCTGCGGTGGCAACTCGAACTGACGCTGTAATTTTTGCGCCATATCGAGCTCGTTTTGCCATTGAAATTGCGCCATGTCCCTTGCGTCAACGGACAGTAACGACAGCAACAGGGCGAATTCACCCCGTCTGTCGTTTTCTATCGCCGCGTTTAAGCGGGTGCCAATTTGGGCTTCGTTGACTAAAGGAACATCAATTTGCATAAAAAAACATCGTCAAAACAATTCGTTGTTAGTTAATCGACCATTTGATGCATAACTTTAGGAAAATTTTTAAATTGGGTATTTACATGCAAAAGGTTTCTGACTACTATGGCGGCCGCAATTGAGGAGGGGTTCCCGAGTGGCCAAAGGGATCAGACTGTAAATCTGACGGCTCAGCCTTCGAAGGTTCGAATCCTTCTCCCTCCACCATTTGCACTGTAAGTTTGTGAGTGTTGTTCGAAAATGATGTAGAGTTTTACAAAAGCGTTAAAGGTATTTGTGGAGGGGTTCCCGAGTGGCCAAAGGGATCAGACTGTAAATCTGACGGCTCAGCCTTCGAAGGTTCGAATCCTTCTCCCTCCACCATCTTTATCTCTAACGCAGATCATCATTTTCAAGTACCAAACATGGCCAATGTTTAGTTCAGTTTTAAAAGTAAAGAAAGTTTGTGGAGGGGTTCCCGAGTGGCCAAAGGGATCAGACTGTAAATCTGACGGCTCAGCCTTCGAAGGTTCGAATCCTTCTCCCTCCACCATTTCTTTCATTATCTATACCCCTCTTGTTCAATTTCCGTTTTGTCTATTCCAGTTTTATCTGCCATAGCTTCATCTATCCCTTTTGTTCTGATTACATTCTTTGTATTAAACTGCACTTCTGTTTAAAGCCATCTTTGTTTGAAGACATCTTTTAGTTCACGATATTTGTCTTTAACATCAATCACGCCTCGCGCGACTTCAAGCTAATGCCCCCAAGCGAGTAACGCCAAGCAGATCCAATAAAACCGCTTTGCCCGCCCCTGTGATATGCTCTAAAAATGATCCCTTTCGAAGTGACTATGATGATATCTAACACAATTCAACCGCCAGTGGACTCACACAGCGCTCACACACTCTGCCCAACGTGGGAAGCCCATGCGATAGGCAAGATTGAAGCGGATTTTCAGCGCAGCGCCGATACCCATCTGATTAAACTTGAATTACCTATGCTCGATGGCATAGATATTTATCTTAAAGATGAAAGTACCCACCCAACAGGCAGCTTAAAGCATCGCCTCGCCCGCTCACTCTTCCTCTATGCCCTGTGTAACGGCTGGATTAAGCAAGGTACGCCCATTATCGAATCCTCATCGGGCAGCACAGCGATTTCTGAAGCCTATTTTGCCCGCTTACTCGGTTTACCTTTTATTGCCGTAATGCCTAAAAGCACGGCTAAAAAGAAGATTGAACAGATCACTTTCTATGGCGGCCAATGTCATTTTGTCGATCATTCCAGTGAGATTTACGCCGAATCGGCACGCCTCGCCGCAGAGCTTGGCGGCCATTATATGGATCAATTCACCTACGCCGAGCGCGCGACCGACTGGCGCGGTAATAATAATATCGCCAATTCGATTTTCAATCAGATGGAGCGCGAGCCACACACTATCCCGCGTTGGATAGTGATGAGTCCGGGCACAGGCGGCACATCGGCGACCATAGGCCGTTACATTCGCTATCAAAGGTTGGCGACCCAGCTTTGCGTGGTCGATCCGCAAAACTCGGTGTTTTTTGATTTCTATCAGAGCGGCGATGCCAGCTTAACCTGTTGCAATGGCAGTAAGATTGAAGGCATAGGTCGACCAAGAGTTGAGCCATCCTTTATTCCTGGCGTTGTCGATACTATGCTGCAAATCCCCGACGCAGCTTCCGTAGCGACAATTCATTGGTTAGAACAACTGATTGGCCGTAAAACCGGCGCATCGACGGGCACTAACCTGTACGGTGCATTGCAACTTGCCGTACAAATGCAAGCGCGCGGAGAGCAAGGCTCAATCGTAACCCTAATTTGTGATTCGGGTGAGCGTTATCTCGATACTTATTACGATGCTGATTGGATTGCGGCTAATATTGGTGATATTGCCCCCTATCAGCGCCAACTTGCGGCATTCAATCATTTTGGTCAACTAAGCGAGCTTGATTAACCGACTCGATTAAATCCCTTGAGTTGACGGTTTTAAAGTCCACCGCTAAACGTCAGCCATAAAAAACGCCCCACAGTTGTGAGGCGTTTTTTATCGTTGGTAGAGTAACCCAAGAGCATTAATCAATATTCAAATACTTATGGGTTTGGATCGATAAACGCCAATTACGGGCAATACACACCTTCATCGCCAGTTCAGTCGCTCTGGGCTTTTGGCTAATCGGCTGCAGGCAAATCGTTTTCGTGGAAATATCGATGCCTTGCAGTAACTCATCCAATTCAGCGATGTGATTTTCAGTGGCGATAGGATGCTTAATCTCATTGGCACGATTCAGCGCCTGCGCTAATACCTTATAACCACCTTTCATGTTCACCTTGGGCGATACCGTCACCCAAGTATCATCGGCACAATTGATGTCGAAGGTGCCACTGGTTTCGATTTGGGTGGCAAAGCCTTGGCTGTGCAAGGTTTCAGTTAATTCGCGTAAATCGTACATACAAGGCTCACCGCCGGTGATCACTATATGGCGCGCAGTGAAACCTTTGGCATGAAAAGCAGCGATAAGACTTTGCGCCGTATGATCTGCCCAGCGACCAATAGTGCCGTCTACGGTAATCACTTGCTCTGGCGTCACTTTATTCACTTCAAGTACATCCCATGTCTGTTTCGTATCGCACCAAGCACATCCCACGGGACAACCTTGCAGGCGGACAAATATGGCGGGCACTCCGGTAAAGACACCTTCACCTTGAATGGTTTCAAATACTTCGTTGACTGGGTAGTTCATGCTGGCGTTCCACTTTTCTGGGGCGGCATTTATAGTGGATTTTAGCTTGAGCTGCAAGTTTTTGCGCCGAGAAAGCCTATTTGATGCAGATCGCCAGAGTTTGCAAGGACTATGGCCTGAGTTACACTAACGGCCTATTTATAAGTGTTCTACGGTTAAGTGAAATCCTTTATGTCAACGAGCTTAGTGTCAAAACCCTTAGCGTCCAAAGCAGTGGTGGTATTCAGTGGCGGACAAGATTCGACAACCTGTCTTATCCAAGCCCTAACCCAGTACGATGAAGTACACGGGATCACCTTTGACTACGGTCAGCGTCACCGCGAAGAAATTGAAGTCGCCAAATCCTTAGCCAAACGCTTGAAGATCACTAGCCATAAAGTCATGGATGTCACCTTACTCAATGAGTTAGCGATATCGGCGCTTACCCGTGATGCGATTCCCGTTTCACATGAGTTAATGGAAAATGGGCTGCCGAATACTTTTGTGCCTGGACGTAATATTCTGTTTTTAACGCTTGCGGGCATTTATGCCTATCAATTAGGCGCTGAAGCGATTATCACCGGCGTATGTGAAACCGACTTTTCGGGTTACCCAGATTGCCGCAACGATTTTGTTAAAGCGATGGAGTCAGCCTTAGTTCAAGGCATGGATAAACAACTTAAGATCATCACGCCCTTAATGTGGCTCAATAAGGCTCAAACCTGGGCGCTGGCGGATAAATATCAGCAACTCGATCTGGTTCGCCACCACACCCTCACTTGCTATAACGGCGTGATTGGTGATGGTTGTGGTGATTGCCCTGCCTGTCATCTGCGTAAACGTGGTTTGGACGACTATCTGCAGGATAAAACCGCAGTCATGGCTTCACTCGACGCTAGCGAGCCTAATGCATGACACGCAGTCCCTATTGGGTCGCGCTGGTGGTGAGTCTGATATGTGCGGGTTTGTATGTCGCAGGCTTAGCCGGTCCTGCTGTCGACAGCCTGCTCGCCTATCGCCGCAGTGCTATTGCTGATGGTGAATGGTGGCGCTTAATCAGCGGTAATTTACTACACACGAATCAGTGGCACCTGTTGATGAACCTTGCGGGTCTGTGGGTTGTGCTGTTTTTGCATCATTTCCACTACCATCTCAAAGGCTTAAGCGCGCTATTCCTGGTATTATGTTTACTCGAAGGCATAGGCTTATATTTGGGCTATCCGCAATTGCTCGGTTATGTCGGCTTAAGCGGCATGTTGCACGGCCTATTCGCCTACGGCGCGGTGCAGGATATTATCCGCAAGCTACGTTCAGGCTATCTGCTGTTACTTGGTGTTATCATTAAAGTCGGCCACGAACAGCTTTATGGCGCCAGCAATGATGTCACCGCCATGATAGGCGCGCGTGTGGCAACCGAGGCGCATTTAGTTGGCTTAATCTGTGGGCTGATTTGTGCTTTAGCGGTATTCATCACGTTGAAGTTTCACCACGTAAAATCCGCCGCTTAGTTCACCTGCACAGATTAAAAAGCCGTCGCAGCATAATTGCTGGACGGCTTTTTTAATCTTGAGCGCTGAGGTCAATCTAGGCCTTGATCAACAAGTCACGCAGATGCTTGACCTCATCACGCATCGCCGCTGCTTGTTCGAACTCTAAGTTACGCGCATGTTCGTGCATTTTCTTCTCAAGCTGATCGATTTGATGGCTCAACTCTGTCGCATCGGCCTTATGGTAATGGAACTTAGGTTCAGCCACTTTGCCATACACAGCTTTACTGTCGCGGCCGTCATCCACATCCATCACATCGGTGATCCGTTTAACCACGCCCTTAGGTGTGATGCCGTGCTTTAAGTTGTGCGCGCGCTGGCGTTCACGTCGGCGGTCAGTTTCACCAATGGCCTTCGCCATCGAATTGGTAATGCGATCGGCATAGAGGATTACTTTGCCATTAACGTTACGCGCGGCGCGGCCAATGGTTTGGATGAGCGAGCGTTCTGAGCGCAAGAAGCCCTCTTTATCCGCATCTAAAATACACACCAGTGACACTTCTGGCATGTCTAAGCCTTCGCGCAATAGGTTGATCCCAACCAACACATCAAACTTACCTAAACGCAGATCGCGGATGATCTCCACCCGTTCGACCGTGTCTATGTCCGAGTGCAAATAACGCACTTTTACACCATGTTCGTCGAGGTATTCAGTCAAATCCTCCGACATACGCTTGGTCAGCGTCGTCACTAACACCCGCTCGTTAACAGCGACGCGCTTGGCGATTTCAGACAATAAATCATCCACTTGAGTCCCAACAGGACGCACTTCTAATTCAGGATCGAGTAAACCCGTTGGCCGCACGACCTGCTCGGCAATCTCACCTTCGCTTTTTTCCAGCTCGTAGACACTCGGTGTCGCCGACACATAAATGGTTTGCGGCATCAATTGCTCAAACTCTTCAAACTTGAGCGGTCGGTTATCCAAGGCAGACGGTAAGCGGAAACCGTATTCCACCAGTGTGGTTTTACGGGAACGGTCACCTTTGTACATGGCGCCGATTTGCGGCACAGTCACATGGGATTCGTCGATAATTAATAGACCGTCAGCGGGCAAATAGTCGAGTAAGGTTGGCGGCCCTTCCCCCGGTGCGCGGCCTGACAAATAGCGCGAGTAGTTTTCGATGCCTGAGCAGTAACCCAACTCCACCATCATTTCCACATCGTATTGCACCCGCTCATGAATACGCTGGGCTTCAATTAACTTGTTGTTATCGAGTAGATATTGCTTACGCTCGCGCAGCTCTTCTTTAATAAACTCAGTGGCGGCGATGATTTTTTCCCGCGGCGTCACATAGTGAGTCTTAGGGTAAACCGTTGTACGGGCGATGCGCTTGATGATATGGCCGGTTAACGGATCAAACTCGCTTAAACGCTCAATCTCATCGTCGAACAACTCAACACGAATGGCATTACGCTCAGAATCGGCAGGGAAAACATCAATCACTTCACCACGCACGCGATAGGTGCCGCGCTGTAGCTCGATATCATTGCGTTTATACTGCAATTCACTGAGACGAATTAAGATATCACGCTGCCCCATCACATCGCCTTGGCGTAGATGCAGCAGCATTTTTAGATAGGAGTCGGGATCGCCCAAACCATAAATGGCCGACACAGAGGCGATGAGCACTACATCTTTACGCTCTAACAGCGCCTTCGTCGCCGACAGGCGCATTTGCTCTATATGGGCATTAACCGACGCGTCTTTCTCAATAAAGGTATTCGATGCAGGCACATAGGCTTCTGGCTGATAGTAATCGTAGTAAGAGACAAAATACTCAACCGCATTATGGGGAAAGAACTCTTTCATCTCGCCATAAAGCTGCGCCGCCAAGGTTTTATTAGGCGCCATGATAATCGTGGGGCGACCTAATTTTTGGATCACATTGGCAATCGTGAAGGTTTTGCCTGAGCCGGTCACCCCGAGTAAGGTTTGGCAAGCTAAACCCGCTTCGAGTCCATCGACTAATTTGGCTATCGCTGTAGGTTGGTCGCCTGCGGGGGCGAATTGCGATTCAAGCTGAAAAACAGATTCTGACACGCGCACATATCCTTTTAATGAGTCGCCCCATTCTAATCAAGTCACCGACTAAGCTCCACCGTTATCCTTCCTGTCGTTAATTCAAGAAGCAATAACACCGCCAGATGACAATTTAGTGGACGAAACATGAAACTTTTAGACCAAGCCATTTTTAACGTTTTTTGCTCACAAAACACCCGTAAACTAAGCAAAAATGCCAATTTAATACACAAGAAATCAATTTCGTTCGATTACAAAATTGCAACCTGATTTTCACCCTAAATAAAAACCACTTGCTTTTAATACTCAATTGATAATATTGAAGTTTATTTTTGCCACCCAAAATAGTGCATTTTAAGTCCGACGCCCATACGCCAAGGCTTTGACGGCCATTTATTCGGACAACTCACAGGGTTATCCACAGATTTTGTTGATAAGTCGAAATAACCTAGAAACCACGCGGGATTGGAGGCTGTGATGCACCATAACAACAGCCACTCAACATTTAGTAATTTAATTACATTTGATAAATGTTGCTACTGTAGCGCGCCACGAGATTTGATAAACGAATTCACCTAAATTGAAAATTAGTGATTAATCAATTACTCGTTGATTCACTTAGTCTGATAAATATGGGTTCACTCAATTTGATAAACTTCTCAATAAGCCCCCTAAATCGAGGGCTATTGAGTCTTTTCTACTTAGTTAATACGTTGGTCTACCAGTTCCAAATGAGCAGTTCTTGTTGCTCTCCTGAACGCTGTGAACCACCTACTGTGTAACGTATTCCCAGCGTCTTCATTTGTAGTCCAGCGAATGCCTCGCGCATCTCTGGTATGTCATTCACACTGATCACCATTTTGCCTTTGA
The DNA here is from genome assembly GCF_052850535.1 of Shewanella sp. 1180_01. NCBI lineage: Bacteria > Pseudomonadati > Pseudomonadota > Gammaproteobacteria > Alteromonadales > Shewanellaceae > Shewanella > Shewanella sp. 1180_01. Next base: position 17,124 of record NZ_VXCT01000014.1, on the reverse strand, counting down.
TTGTCTTCGCAAGCTCGGCCATCAAGGCATATTGCTCTAGTCCAAACTCTACACCATAGCCTGTCGTACTCCAGTAAGGCGGGTCTAAATAGAACAAGGTTTCAGGCTTATCGTATCGTCTTACGCACTCAGCCCAGTCCAACCGTTCGATATAGGTTCTTGCCAAGCGTAGGTGAGCAACGCTGAGATCTTCCTCAATCCTTAGCAAGTTCAAACCAGCGGGTCGAGACGCTGAACATCCAAAGTTCTGACCTGAAACTTTCCCGCCAAACGCCAGCTTTTGCAGATAGTAAAATCGGCTCGCTCGTTGAATATCGGTTAAGGTCTCAGGGTTAGTATTCTTCTGCCATAGGAACTCTTCACGGCTAATTAAAGCCCATTTAAAGTGCCTTATAAACTCTTCTAAATGGTGTTTAATCACCCGATAAAGATTGACGAGATCGCCATTCATATCATTGACCACTTCCACCCTCGCCTCACCCTTGCTAAAGAACATTGCTGCACCGCCGCAGAAAGGTTCGACATAGGTATGGTGTTCAGGGAATATCGGTAAAATCTGCTTAACTAATCTACGCTTACCGCCCATCCAAGGGATAATCGGTTTTGGCATGTGAGCCTCCTTTTTTAGGATTTTTTATGCTAGGCTCGGTTCGCCGTGTCGACGCGGTGAGGGAGCCTTGGTTGGCTCACAGGGTCTAATCCTGTGTGTTGACGGTCTAGCAGTGTTAGTAGCATTGCTAGACCGCTCTCTTTTATCAAATATCTAATTCAACATAAGTCAGATCGGCGGCTTGCCCTTGGATCTGACCATCAACGATATACACTTTCCCGCTGGCAACGGAGTCACCCAAAACAGTCTGATAACTGCCATCGACGTGCTGTACTGTCGTGGTGCCATTTGTCACGCTAATCACAGTGGCAACACTGCGCTGGGGCTTGGGGTTTAAGTTCGCTAAGCGTTGATAGATGTTGCTCATGCTGCCACCTCATTACGCAATAGCGTCACGGTCTGATTCACAGTAACCATCCCCGTTGACTCATTAACGCTGCCGCTTATGCTGAAGCTTTCACACACTGACTTAAACACCTCGGCACCTTTGCGAACTCCAATTAACATGCCTGGGCGTATGGGCGGTAAATCCGCCATTACCTTAGCGCGAATGCTGTTTTGCACCTTATTACCTGCGTTGGCTAATTCGGCCGTTGCGCGCATTCTTGCGGCTTGATTATCAGTGATTAACTTATCCACTATATCAGCAGTAAAGTTGTCACCAGCGGTCCCGAAACGTTTCACTTTCGCTGCCACGCCTTGCTGTTCACCACGCACAAACACCGCATTAGCATTGGGACGAATGTCGATACGCTCGTTAAATTCGAGGATCACTCCATCGTGCAAAATCACATCGGGAATTGCGCTTGCGGTATTCCAAGGCACGACTGGCCACTGAGGGATCACCGTTATAGTCTGAGTTTCATCGTTCACATCGAGCATGGCCCCAATGCTGTTGGCCATCATGTTAATCGCTTCGGCGGGTGTTTTAGCAGCATAGCTAAAGGCGTTTGCGGGTACAGGGTAATCGCTGATTTTACTGGCGACAGTCCACCCAGTATTGGCAACAATATCGGCCATTAAGCCAATAAAGCTGCGGGCTACTACGTTCACATAGTTGATGGCCTTTCTGTTCGGGCTGGCGAGTGTGGCTAAGCGACCTCGACCTGTCGCGCTATAACTGGTTTTGCCGAAGGCTTTAGATTCGCTGGGAGACTCGCAAAGCAGGTAAAAGTCATAGCCGTTAATACTTATTTTCAGTAATTCATTAGCGGCACGCTCGGCATCAATACGGGATGAAAACGCTAAGCTTCCGCTACTGGCCCATTGCGAACGTGACTGAGAAATGGATACTGATTTGAGCACCACAGAAACGCCGTCACTCACACGAACACAACTGATTTGAGGCTGCATGAGGTAACTCCTTCTGATTTGCGGTTCGATAGGGATCTTAAAATCAATGGTAGGTAACGGTGGATTTGTGCCTATCAGGCCGCCGCCATCGTCCCAGTAACAAACATTGGGTGAAGGGGTAAAGTTGAGCACAATCGGGCTGATAGCGTTCGTCCAAGGTTCACTAAAGCGCAGTGTAACTTTACCTACTGGCGGTAAGTATTTACTGGAACATACCCACCGCGCGGCGTGTGGAGCCCATACAACAAACTTGCTATCGCCTTGGCTTTGAATGTCGGTATAACTAAGCGCTATCTCAGTCGCTAGTTGCTCGCCGATATGCAATTTAACGGTAATTTGCTGGCTCTTGGCTGCAGCTTGTGACCAAGGTATATCAAGCATATATTGCTGCGATTCTGACACGTTCCAATGACTCGCAGCGCGATGACCATGAGGCTCAGGTACCAACCAATTCATATCGAGTTGAAAAGGTACCAACGCATTTCGTCGCCACTCAACAGCGAACACTTCCCCAGCTAATGGCGGCGTATTCCATACGATTACGATTTGCTGTTTTAAGCTGATGCTACCCCATGCAAAAACGGCATTAGCGGCATGCGATTGACTGCGAGTACTGAGGGTAATTTGCTGCTCAATATGTTTGCCTGTCATCATTACAAGCCCACAAGCCATGCCAATACTTCCGGCCCTAATAGGAACATCTGGGATTAACACATTTTCAAAACGCAGACTCAACGGTGAGACAGCATTTAGCCATGGCTCATTAAATCTCACCTGCAATGTCAAAGTGGATTCAGTCATCACTTTAATAGCCTAAATTAACGCTATGGCTGTCAACCAATGGCAGTTTAAACCCATCAATAATTCTGGCATTAAACTGCTCATCAGCATCAAACATAATAAAAATTACCCCTGCTAATGAGTGGTCCTTACGAATAAGATGCTTGACTTGGTTATCTGCTGGAATATCGCGTTGCCATAGTAATCTTAAATTCACCCTTTCTAAGATGGCGAAACGCTCGGCAGCAGGGTCAATATCAACTTCAAGCAACCCCATAGGATAATTCGATTTTTCACGTAAACGTGGTGCAAACTTATCAGGCATACCATTCCCCTGTTCCTATCCAAAGATTTGAAGCACCCACATGACCAGTCGGTAAAAGATAAAAAAGGGTGCCATTCACATTACGGGTAATGGGTAAAAGTGCATCAGTAAACCCCGTAAATGAGGATTGAAATAATCCAGGTACTGTCCCTCTAACTGCGGGATGCAACATACTGTTGGTGCAATTATTCCCCGCTGAATCAAGGTACTGAGAAGCTGGCTGATTTGGCGCGTAGGTTTGTTGTTCTATTTGCACTGGAGCAAAAAACATATTCAACCCATCTATGGGCAAGGTTTTAATGGCCGTGGTGTTATATGTTGACCAAGCCATCTTTACTACCATTTGCTTAGGATTATGGCTGCCATCAGTTTCATGCATTTTAGCTACAGTAGCACTCTGCGATAGATAGGTAATACCGTCAGTCCAAGACGGCGATGTGGTCAGTGATGAATCTGCAACTGAGCCAGATACCATAGTGATAAAACGTGTCGCATCATTAGGTACCACACTGTCAATATCGCCGATAAAAAAACTAGGAAAGTGAGCAGTAGAAAGCTGAGTTCTATCGAAAGGTGAATCGCCATAAGTAAAAAAAATGAACGCTGCAGCAGTGGCAATCAATATCCACTTATAAGGATGCGGAGAACCACTTGCAAAACATCGCCATCCAGCACCATTGGTATTCGCCCAATCAGGATTAAGTGATGCTAAAAATGGGGCTGACTGAAAATAGAAAACTCCTGATAATACGTCCCCTGCAGACCTTGACCAAAACTTAACAAAACTGCCCGAACCCTGTAGGGTAGAATTACGAAAAACAATTTGATTGGAGGCCAAGTCCATAAATGGCACTGACCAGCCAGCCCCCTGCTTTGAACCATAACCATCCACTAAACACTTCTTGAGTACGTTAATCAATTCTGATGGCTTGATGCCCTTTGACAGTTGCGGTGCACCCGCATCATCCCAACGATAAACAGTAACTGGTAAGCCCATTGCAATTGCTCCTATGATTCGTTGCCAAAAAATGACAACACGGCGTTATCTTTAGTGATTTGGCTGTGGCCAACCTGCACATTTCGCAGCAGCATAATCGGATTTGAGGCCGCAAACGTGGCGAAACGAATCGCTTCGCCTTGCTGCCAACCGCCACCCCATGCACCTGAGCGAATAATGAAATAAGGGGCATTAGTCAGGGTTAATCGGTGCAAAATCATTGAGTGTGTCACCTGTGGCGATTTGGCCAAGACGGCGGCCAACACAACGAAATGCGCTGGCTGAGGTCATAATCAATACCCAATCTTCATTCACTGCAGTGGTGTTTTTGACTTCAAACGGATAGTCAACCGCATTCACGTTGCCCGTAGCTGGGTCGCCATCGAGGTCCCAATTGTTGGCCCATGCCGTCATATCCCGCACTCTGCCAACACGCGCCTGCAGGTCACCAAGGATTTGCACACTGGCTAATGTGGTACCTGCTGGATATTCACGGGACAAAGGCTTGGCCAACACAACGCTATTGCCTGAAAACGATGAAACTAGACCGAGTTCCATAATGGTATCGCTCAGCACAAACGGCGCAGCAAACCCAGTAAAATCACTGTTAATCGTGACCGTTCCTGCCACCTTGTTTACCGTAAAATGGTCATTATTAGTGGTCCATAGGCTTGCGCCATTGGCATCGGTAATACCAACAAACTGAGCATTTTCACGAATAGTAAACACAGTGCCGACAGAGCCTGTGACTTGCTGCACTTGAGTATGAGAAAGCGCGACAGTGCCCCATCGTCTGAACATATCGACAATGCCGTCATTGGGGATACGCAGTGGGTTTAGCCCGTAAATCTCGGCGGGGGGTAGCTGGCGCAATTGGTCGGTAATGTCATAGCGCAGCGTGGTTAAATCCACCGGATTGGTAAATAACAGTTCAACCAAACCATCAACAATGGTCCCTTCAATACCGCTACCGGATATGACTCCTTGGTTGTCAGATGAGGCGCTAATAATGGCATGATCGGATATCCGTTCAACCTGCACGTAAAAGCTCTCTAACAATGGATTAGCCACACTCAAGGCAAATTTAGCCGTAGTATCGCCTGCAGCCGCTGCAGTGGTTGATTCAACTAAACCTGAATAGGTCAATTCAAAATCACCACGGCTGACCGTTTGCTTGGTAACGACACCCGTAAAATAATCAATGGTCGCCAGTAACTCAGTGGTGTCATACAGCTTACCGATACCGCTATTCACATTTTCAAATACATCCTGAGGCACATAGTTACTATCGGCAAACACAGCGCGGCCTTTGATACTGCCGACCGTTAGCTGCTTATTGGCTGGGAATGCATTAGCACTTGAGTAAATGCTGTATTTATACGCAGAAACATAATAGAGCGAGACTGTGGGATTATAGGCAACGCGCACATCAGGCCGTAGCGTAACGGTCACGTTCCCCGTTCCGACAGTAATCGACTGAACTAATGAACTATTCCCACCGAAAACGCCAAAAGGATCGGTAGAAACTGCTGTGACAACATCAGTGTCTATCAATAAATCCGCTGTGGTGAAGGTATAGCTGTACGTCCCTTCTGCACTTGGCTGACTAATCACTTTGCGGATCACTTGGCTAACAGTGGCATCGCCGTTATCACTGCCACCCGTGATGGTGTTACCTGGCTTTGGCGCTAAGGTGGTAATCGCAGGCAGTAACGATAATTGAGTCGCGCCCACAGCTAAACTTACCCCGCTGGCGGCGGCAGTCAGCTTAGTTACCCCGTGGAATTTCAATGGTGATGCAATGTTAGATAATCGCAAGCGAGTGCATTTACTCTGGCCATTGATTTGCAAACCTGGTTCTGGTGTCGCAAACGGTATCGGCGGCTCGAATACAACAGTGCCCACCGCGCCAGGCACTATGCTAGTACGAATGACTTTGCAAAAATGGGTTTTGCGGGGCCATGCCACGTTTTCAATGCCAGGATATTCCACGGTGATGCAGATCACTTGGCTAACCTGTAGATAAGTGGTTTTCCAATAGTCGCGGTCATTAAAGCGATAGGACGACTGCAGGTAATCTGAGGAAAACGAGTTTTGGTTCACAAGGAAGCCTGGACCACCTTCACGGATCAATTCCCCTGCTGTGACTGACGACTCAATTATCTCTTTCATATCTGTCATGCGAGACTCATCATCCAGCGCGGCAGACTCGATCATGAATACGTTAACTAATGGGTCTATCGGTGGCTCACTGATAAACACATGTGCATCAATCAAAGTGCTGGTGTCTGGTGTATCGAGCGCCGGAAACGCTTTTACAATGTCGATACTGGATTGGGCATGGTCGATATCGGATATCGCTGAAAATAGCTCATTAAGCTTGCCAGACTGCACCACTTGTTTAGTCCGTTGGCCGCCTGCCTCATTACTTGAACCCAGTAACTCGGGCTTAAATACTTTTAAATCTAAACGGGAAATAGTCATATTAAACGGCCTTTAAACAGTGATTAACTTCAAGGTTATAGCCTCGATTTCGTCGGGGTCGGTATCGCTGTAATTGATCGCTGGCGTGCCGCTAATGGGCTGTTCTCTGTAGTCCCACATCACAGTTAATGCAGTGCCATTGATATCCAGGTTAAAGCTGTTCGCGCCCTTTGAATTGGCGTGGGCCTCAAGGGCGTTAAACACAGATAAGGCTTCTGCATCGCTGAATAACACCACAGGGCGGCCCGCTTGTTTGGCGGCCACTTCAACATGCTGCGAGCCATCGAGCGCAAACTCAGTGCTACTCACAAAGGGCGTATAACCAAAGCGGTTAAGCCAAATAAAATGTGGTAATTGAAGCGTGTCCAAGGTGATCATGAGGTGGCCTTAATCTGTTCTAGTTCGCGCAAAAACAGCTGCTTAAACTCATCAAGCAAATCGGCTTTCACCACATTGCCCGATGGCATTGCCAGCTCTAACCGATAAATTTGTACACTGCCGCCAGTGTTCTGATTACTCACCGATGGCGAAGTGGTTTGGCTTGTAGTACTGCGAGTGGAATTCGTCGCGGTGCTTGCACTGCTTGATGCTCGCTCGATCGCCTGCGCGTTACGTTCTACCGCCTCTGCTTCGATTTGTTTTAGTTTGGTGGCGTAGATTTGCTGACTCAGTTGCAGTGCTTCTTGGGCACTGGCAATGGACTCTTTATCCTGGGCCGTGCGGGCAGCTTCGAGCTGCGCCTTAAGCTCAGCCTGTTGCTGTTCATAGCGACGTTTCTCGATAGCAGCTTGGTTATTGTTGAGCTGATCCATCTCATCTTTGAGACTGCCCAAGGTCGCGTTGATATCGTCACGCAGGCCGAGAATACGATCACGGGTAGCATCAATGGCCGCTTGCAGTGGCTTAAGTTCTTCGTCACCTAGCTCGCGTATATTCCACTTAGCCTCGCGGCTAATTTGATTGACGCGATCGAGGCTAATGCTTGAGCTTTCGAGTTCTTCAGTCCATTTGCGGGTCAGTAAGGTTTCATTGATGATCTGCTTTTCGCGGATAAAAGCTTGGTTACTGAGCTGCGCCAGCACACCCCAAAAGCCGGTATTCACCCGCATATTATTCATGATGCTTTTAGTCAGCTCATCGACGCGGGCGTTGAGTTTTTCAGTGCTATCTTCGTTAAAGTTGAACTGTTTATTTAAGTGGGCATAGGCACCCGCAAACAGGTTGACATACTCAGTAGCGCGGCCAGTGGTTTCCTCTAATTGTTCAAGTTCTTCGCGTTGCTCAATTAAGGTTTTAGTAGTCTTTTTTACCTGTTCGTCAGTCTCTTGCTCACCATCTTCTAAACCGCCCATTAAGCGTTGCAATATTCTGAGCACTTCAACTAAGCGTTCTTTTTGTCGCAGGTATTCTTCCGCCGTGATGCCGCCGTCTTTATAGGCTTGTTCGAGTCTTAACATCTCGTCAGATACAGCGGCATACTTACTTTTTATCTGTTCATAATTAGCAGCTTCGAGTGCCTGAACCTCACTGAGCTGCTTAGTTTGGTCACTTAACTTGCCCTGTAAACTAATCAGATCTTGTTGAGCTTTTGCTTTGGCTTTACTCGATACCGTCGAGCTGTTCATCACATCGCGGCATTGCTTCAAACGGGCTTCAGTTTCTGCCACTGCGCGGCTTAGCTTGGCTTGCTCGGGTGAAAGTTCCTTCACGCTGTCTGTATAGCCGTATTGCTTCGCAGTCAGCTCGCTCAGTTCCTTGGTTAGTCCAAGGGTAGCGGCTTGCGCTTTCAAGGTTTCGGGTACCGCTGCGCCCGTCGCTTCGGCGGCCGTTAATGCCGCTTTAGCCCAGGCTAAAAATGCATCCTTTTTTGCTCAATCGGTTCACGGTTGTTTTTAATCAGATTAAAGGCCGCTTCGGCTTTCGTATTCACCTGCTCTAAGGCATGGCTACTGGTCAGCCCTAAGTCCTTATAGGCTTGTTCCAATGCCTCTGCGCCCTTAGCCGTGGCATCAAGATAGGTTTGCTGCTCTTCAAACTTGGCGCGCAGTAATGTGAGTAACTTAACGTGGCCTTCGTATTGCTCCCCCGCCGCTTTCAACGGCACTAAGGCGGCATCAATTTGGCGAATGAAACCGCCCATACCACCTTTAACGCCATCGAGCGTTTTAGTTTGTTCGCTTAAGGTAAAGGTCAGGCGCAGCGCTTCTTCAACCGTTAGTTTAATCGGCTCAACGACTTCAACAGCTGCCTGTTTAACTTCTTCCATCGCTTTCGCGGCGTTCTTCCACTTACCAGTGGCGTCGTCATAAATCAGTTTGCCTTCGTCTACCGCCTTGTTGAACTCGGCCATAGTGGTAAAGGCTACGCCCGTTTGCTCACTGAGATCCTTAAGTGAGTACTCCAACTGTTTAGCGCTAGACGCGGCAGCGCGTTTAGATTTTTCCAGTGCTTCTTCGGCGATCAATAACTCTTGGTATACCCGAGCAACCTCGATCAACTCGCTAATCAGGGCTAAGTACAAACCCGCTTTAGCCGCTGCAGCCAAGGCGGTTTTAAGTTTGCCAGCAGCTAAGGCCGCGCCCTCACTCGCCGCAGTGATACCCATGATCGCGCCAGTGTAAAGACGCATCACGCCGATGGCGGCATTGGCTCCGGTAATCACATCACTAAAATAGCTACCGACTTTTAATGCTATAAATGCCTTAGCCACAAAACCAATTTCATCACGGTAGTGGTACAGCATAGCCGCGCCATCTTGCACCGCTGTACCTATGCTGACGATCGTGTCGCTGACTTGCTGCGCCCATTCCTTTAAACGGCCATCAGCGGCCATGGCGGCAAACTCAAGATTCAACTCACTGATCTGGCCCTTGAGCCAATCAAGTGCACCGGACTGAGCCACGAGATCATAGAAGGATGAAAGGTTATCTTTAAGGTTTGATACTTGGCCACTGAGCAAAGCCATCTGCGCCGCTGCGCTGCCATTAGCGGCTCGGCCCATTTCATCAATCAAGCCTTGGATCACATCGCGGCCAAGCTTGCCTTGCTCACTGAGTTTTTGCAGTTCGGTGGTGTTCTTGCCCGTGACCTTAGCCAGCATGTCCCATACGGGCACGCCGCGCTCAATCAACTGCAGGATCTCCTCACCCTGTAGCTTTTGTTTTGCCCAGGCTTGGCCGAGTGCCAAGGTGATCCCCTCGACCTCTTGAAAACTGCCACCCAGTTTAAAGGCTTGATCCACAATCGCCTTCATGGTGCCGTTCATAGGATCGAGGCCAAAGGCTTTGGCCTTCACAAACGCTTGATTGACTTCGTTCAGTTGTAGCGGCACATCGATGGCGAATTGCTTTACCCAAGCGGTGGCTTGTTTGCCAGATTCAAAACCGCCCATCACGGCATTCATTTGCACGCCAAGACGTTCGAATTGATCGCCCGTGGCAAAGACATCCTTCACCGCTTGGGCCACGCGGTCAAAGCCCAAATAAGCACCCGCTAAGGCGGTCACTTGGCCGATCACGCCACGCAGGGAACTGGCATGATCACGGGCGCTGGCATTGCCCTTAGCTAACTGATTAGCAAACTTATCGACATTGCGGCCAGTGCCGTCAAATTCGGCGCTTAACTTGCGCTGCGCTGTGGTCAGGTTGTTGTAGTCAATGCCCGATTTCGACAGAGCATTTTGCAGCTTAGTGTGGCTGGATGATTGCTGCGCTAACTCGCGCTGCATTTGCTCCAGCTCTTTTTCGGCCACATCAATAGAGCGTGCCAGTTGCACAAAAGGCGCATCCGTTTGGCTGGCACGTTGCTTTAAGTCCTGCAGTGCTAGGGCAGCAGCAGTGACAGCAAGCTCTTGTTGTTCAAGCTCATTGCGTGACCGCTTAAAGGTGTTGATCAGGTCTTGCTGGTTAGCCAGTTCATCGAGCTTATTGGCTAAGGTATTGGCTTTTTGGCTGGTCGATTGGCTGCTATCGCCTACGTCATCAAGCCCAGTTGCTAAAGGCTTGAGGTCATTAGTGAGCTGCTCTGTTTGGTTGCTGGTATTACGGCCGCTTTGGGCCACTTGCTCTAACTTCTCGCTTAACGGATCAAGGCTGTTTTTAAGTTCATCAACTTGATTCGCACCCGCTTGGCTGGCATCACTCACGCCATCGAGTTCATCAGCGAGCGCCTGCGTCTTAGGATTCGCCGCATCCGACTCAGTGCCGATGCGCTTAAGCTCATCGACTAAAGCCGCTATGTGTTGCTTGCCCGTGGCTTCTGCCACGATCCGCAGGGCGAGTTCTAAGGTTTTATCAGCCATGGCTATCTCGTTAATGCTCTCGTTAGTATCTAAATAATCGATGTTTAAACGGCGGTTAAATGGGGATTAAAGGGCATGGCAATTGAGTACGGCCATGCCCTTGGGTTAAGCAAAACAGCTTACGCATCCATCTCTAGGTACTCGAACGGATGATCCTTACCCGCGACTAACTGGGCTTTACCCGCAAGGGTGGCGCTCACAAACTCACTGGCGGCAAAATCGATCGCAGCCGTAGGCGATAAGCTGGCGTCGAAAACATCGAGCTTAATCGGCTTGCCTGTTTCTAAGTTGGTACCTTCACCGAAGATCCGCGCACGGGTTTGGGCGTTAATGCCACCGCGAATGAGGGTGCCGCTAATGGCGTTATGTTGGCCTGTCACAGTCACCGCGCCGCCCGCTTCAATAGCGCCGCCTTTTACGGCGCGCACTAGCCCTAGGGCATAGTTCACCTCATAGTCAGTGCCCAGCACTAAGGTGGCAGCGTCTTTCTTCACCACAAAACCGAGGGCGGCAAAGTTACTTTCAGGTAGCTGTACCCAACGCTGATTATCAGGCAAGGTCACGGCCTCATCGGTTAAGGTGCCGCTGCCCGTGTTCAGCACTTGGGTATCGCCCAGCAGTGCCATAGCAATCAGTTCGGCAGGTTGATCGTCGAAGGACCATTCCACCTCAACAGGCTTAGAAATTTTCACCACGCTTAAGGCTTGGCCATAGCTTTCCTTCTTTTTACTGCCACGTACCTTTTCTTCGGCATCGGTTTTGATGGCGAGCTTAGTGGTGTTGATGGGGCCAATGATCCCCGTTGATTGCCCTTGGGCATTTAAGCGGTCAACAAAGAAGTTGCCTGCGACTAATAATCCATTCATAGGATTTTCCTCATATTAAGTTGTTGGGTTAACTAGGTTTGAATCTCAGTTGCACACTTAACGCCACGGGGTAATAACCGTGGCTTTTAGTGAAACGGGGTTTAATCGGGCTGTTTACTCGCACAAAGGGGCCAAGCATCTGACCATCCACCGCAATGGACTTACCCACAATCGCGTTTAACAGGCTGACTAATAGCTCACCTGCGTGGCCTTCGTGAATAGATAAACGGCAAGCCAATACCACAAGCCAAGTCTGCTTAATTTGGCTGGTGTTGCCGCCTTGGGCCGTATCCGCCAGCGTATCGCCCATATACATCACATGGGCGGCGGGGGTGATTTGGCTGCGCTCATCCACTTCACTTAGCTCATTAGCTTGATAAACCTTTTTCAGCTTCTGGCTCGTCACTAATGGCTCAAGCAGTTGAGTCAGCGCATCACCTGCAGCAAGGTAGTTATCTTTAATTTCAAACATCAGATAAACCCCTTAGACGATGCACGGCCAAACACGCTGCCTGCACTTTCGATACTGACCACTAACTCACTTTGGCTAGCGACTTCACCCGTATCAGCTAGCCCCAAACTGATATCGCCTTTGCTCACTGCGGTTAAAAACTTCACCACAGCGGTATAGCGTTTCTCGACTTGTTCAGGGGCTTTATCGCCATACAGGAAGTAACGGGCAATATCGCAGCAGTTACGCTCAAGCACGGCGGGAACCGTGGTTAACGGCAAGGTGTAACGGCCCACGATATAGCCATCAATCTCAGCCGCAGCATCACGCAATGCTTGCTCAAGCACGACGGTATTGATTTCCCCTGGCACACTGCCTTCGCGCTCGGTGAGTAGCATTAAATCCTGTGCACCAAAGCGACTCAGCATGTTGTCAGGGGTGGCGTACATGGCTCTTGTGATGGCTAAGTCGGCCATGGCTATTCACCTGCTGCGTTGGTGACGGTGCCCGATGTTTCAGTGCTTTCCGTTTCAGCGCTTGGGGTAGCCGTTTCGTTTTCACCTGGCACAGTGACTTTTACTGCCTGAATCGCACTAACTAAGTCAGTTTTATTCATCGAGTTAACACCCGTGATCGCCAAGTCTTTTGCCAGTTCTTTCAGCTCTTTTACTGACAGTTCACCCAAGGCTTTCTCTTCACCATTGGGCTCTTTCACACCAGTGAGCGTGCCTGTGATATCGGTACCTAATGTCTGATCACCGTCTGGAATGTCCACACTCCCCGACGCTGGTGCCATATCACGCACGGATACTTTAAGGCGCTGGTCAGCTTCAAACGCTGCAACTTGCTCATCCGACAACTCGGCCAGCGGTATAAGGTTTTCGCCTTTGGTAAGCGCCATGCCAGCACGGCGGTAGCCAGTGTGCGCAAGACAGACAACCAACAGGACTTGAATGTTCTTAGAAAGATTCGCCATTTCATTGTTACCTCACTCGATGTTGGGGTGCAGGCGCATCCTTGTGCCTGCGATTCGCTGCTCAAACTTAAGGGGTGAACACCTAAAGCTGTGGCACCACAAGGATCTCGAACTTGCCTTTCAGTTCGTTATCCACGGTCACGCCGCCTTCATCAATGCGCTCACGGGTCATTAACTTGAGTGCGACGTCTTCAAGAGAAGCTGGGATCACCAACAAATTGGGGCGAATCTTGAGCTTCTTACCGCCATCGCTGGTAAAAGCTTGCATGGCTTTGTAAGCGCTCCATAGGTTGGTGGCATTGAGAGTACGCTTGTTGGCGAAGGCCATTTGCCAGAAGCCAAAGCCCGCTTCACAGCGCATATCGGTACCGAACTGGAACTCGTTATTGGTCCAAACTGCAGGATCGGTTGGATTAAACAGGGTGTTTAAATCCAGCTTGCGACGCTCTTGGAAGATGAGTGGCTTTAATGGGCGTGTGGTATCGAGCAAAAACCAAGGTTCCCCCGTATAAGCGCCATCAACCACCATGTTGGCCACCGATACGTCAGCACCCGTTCCATCGTGCTTCTCGTTAACGGGATGGTCAGTGTCAAAAAAGTTCTGCCCGTCATAACACAAAGTGCCAAAGCCTTCTGCTAATAGCTCGAACACCAGATCATCGGGAAACTCTTCACCTTCCTGTGCCAATGCCTGCACCATAGGCTTGTAAATCCCTAAAGTGTCACCTTCCACATCATCACGACTAATACCTATGGTGGTTTCAAAGGTACGGTTAGTGATTGAATAACCATGCTCTTTGATGGAGTTGATCACCCGCGCACCAATCCATTCACGCATGGTCGGCATTGAGCCTAACCAGCCGTAGGTATTGGACTTAGTATTGCTTGGCACAACTGAGGCAATTTTTAAAAACAGTGGATCAGTCTTAGCTAAAGCATTTTGAAACTCGCTACGCACCATAGTGCGCAGGGCTTGTAATACTTGGGCGTTAATAGCAGCCATTATTTTTGCTCCTGATCAGCGGCGATAGCTTTAGCAAAGTCAGCGTGCGACATGCCCCAAGAATCAGCCATTTTGATTTGGTCGGCAGTCAGTGCCGCGAGTTTGGTTCCCTTGTCCTTGATAGGATCGGGAACTGTGGTGGTTTGCTTGGCCGTTAATGCGGCAATAGCCACACGCTCACCCAAGTTGGCTGTAAGCGCCGCCATGGATTGCTGGCCTAACTTGGTTAGGTAATCACGTTCACACTCAAAGGCTTTGCCTTCGTCTATTGCCGCCTTCACGGTTTGCTCAACGGTAAGCACGCCGTTTTCAGCAGTTAGCGCAACCAGCTGCGCGCGCAGGGCCGCGACCGTGGCCACTGGAACATACTGGCTTAGATCAACCGAGGGCGATGTAGCACTCAGCGCGGTAAGCTGTTGCTTTAAGCCATCAGCGCTATTTGCTGCCGTGGTTAGCGTATTAAGTGCAGATAGCGCCGCGACCTCTTGCTCAGCGGTTAAAGCTGTCACGTCATCTGGAATTTCAACGCCCAAGGCAGCTAAGATTTTTTTAAGTAATGGGTTCACATGGAGTCCCTCCGGTTGGGTTGGATTAGATTCATTTGCAGATAATTGAGTGAGTGCCAATGCTGACAGCTGCGCTAATGGCAACATGCCATCGACACCAGGGCGGTTAGTTAACGCGGCTGAGTGGATAAATTGCGGGCGGCCAGTGCTGGTGTCGTAACCAAACACTAGGCTGAAGTACTTGTATTCTTTGGCAGTGAGATAAGCGATGGCGTTATCGGTAAAGCGCGGCTTAATGAACAAGCCCTGCCCTTGTCGATATTGCACGTCATCGATGTTGAACCAACCCGCAGCGGGTGCAGGCTGGCCATTCTTCTCTTTGTTGAGGGTTTGGTGTTCGTAGTCAATAACCAGATCACCGGATTTATGGGGGGTGTTTGCTTGCAGGGCAGTGAACGCAACGCTATCCATCAACCACTTGCCACCAGCCACATCATCAGGGCGACCATCTACGGCAGCAAAGTGACCATCAGGCAGCGCCTGAATGTAGCCATCTTCACCAACCCCATTGCCGCCAAACATAGCTGCGGCTTCTGGATTGACGTTTAACTGACTGCTTAAGGCGGCAAAGCCCAAAGCTGAGGTGGTTGCAGACATAAAAAAGGCACTCTCAATAACATTGGAGTGCCTATGATGATCTCGCTGTAATCACAAGCGGATTGGAAAGGTTTCGGGATTACAGTTCTATCAGATCTGTAAATCCGATTTAGCAATATTTATAATATTTCTATATGATCTTGTAGCGGCAGATATATAATGGAACAAATACTCATCATAACTAACAGCAGGCTGGTCATCGAAAGATAGTTCACCACGTTGCATTTTAGAGGCAAATTCTTTTAATTCTTCTTCCCTCCAAACTTGATGCGAGTTTATAAATAAGCTAATAGAACGTATAGCTTCATCACTTAGAAATAAAACACCCTTTTTATTCAGTAAGCTTTTTAACCTTTCACTGAGCTTAATTAACTTGTTGCCTATGATTTCTTCAGATTTAGCGTATGCTTCTTCCATAATGTCTTTTGCTAAGCTTTCCGCTTCATCTGAGGGCCGCTCATCCCCAGATGTCAGACTACGTGCGCATTTTTGTGCATCCGTTACGAGTTCCTCGATATGTAATGCGTGTTCCCTTGCTTCTAACAAGATTTCAATTAATTCTAAGAATAAATCTTTTCGAAATTGCCATCGTTGCTCATCTATCCAGGATTGATGCTGTAGGGCTAGTTTCACCAAGTCAAATTCGGACTTAATTTTCTCAGTCTGTGTAACAAGGTCTGATTGATGCTCAAGAATTTTATCTTGTTTTTCCTCCAACATTCTAAATTTTGCATTTTCTTTTATGTAGGCAGTAAAATAAATACCAACCGCAGCGACTATTAGTGTGATTAAAATAGTTTCAAACTCTGAATTAAACATATCTACTTCAACCCTAAAAACCATTAAATTAATACTAGACATTTAAAAACTACATATCTAATTCCAAGGCTTGAACTTTGTTAACTGTACCAACATATGAACCGATACCTTTTTTTTGAGAAGGATTCTCACTTTTATTATATTTATCATAGAAAGATGCAAACCTTTGCCTTTCAACTTTCAAATCTAAAGCACTTAGCTTTATGTTGAAAATTGTAGTCTCAGTTTCTGGTCCATGGCTTTTATCTTTATTAATTATAAAGTTGGACTTTTCTGCGGAAAGAATAATACTATCATACCAAAATTGTAGTGATACATTAGATTTAGACGAAATTAAAATATCATCCATATATACTGTCACACAGACATCCTTACTCTCTCTACACTTACTTAATACAATTCCCAGATAACTCTTTTCAAGACACAAAGAAGCGAGCATAGGTGACTGCGCAAATCCATAAGGTAATGAATGTGAATGCTGCCAATCTCCACACTGCGGAACAGTGGACATTTTCGCAAACCCTCGAGCATCTTCATACGAATAGAAACTCCTTAATGCTCTTGTTACTCGAGATCGGCTTATCGAACCGAAAAAATCGTGCAAATCTAACTTAGCAAAATAAGTATTAGCCAAATGCAATTTAACAGCTGAAACATGGCCCCCTGCTCTCAAGTGGAAATAAAAATCAGGTTGAATCCATTTAATTTTAAGTTCTGAAACAAGGCCTCGCCCATTTATAAGACATTCAGTCGTAGGTATGAATACCCAGCGCTTAGGCTTTATTTCAAATTTGTTACTCCAGCTAACATCATAGCCCATAAGTGTATTTTACTTTTAAGTAATTAAAAGCCACGTTAAAGATGTGTAGAACAAGGTTTATCAACACGCATATGCGTGTCAACAAACATACGACAGATGTCGCAAGTTCTATACGATCTTTAACTCGGCAGTGGTTACAATTGCTCATAATCACGCCCTCCGTATACCCCTTGACAT
>NZ_VXCT01000139.1:0-1312 GCF_052850535.1 Shewanella sp. 1180_01 | reverse complement strand
CGATAATAATGATGATTTTTTAAGACTCATCCGAGATTGGAAAACGGGTATAAATGAAATTATTGCTAAAAAGGTACTCACATCTTTCGGGTTACTTTTCGATGATTGGAGAGGCAAATTAAACCAGTATGGGGGGGCTGCACTAGAATTTCTTGCCTCAACTTTGAAACTAGATGACAAAGTTAATTTAACACCATCAAAAGAAGCTGTTCTGAAAGACTTTCTAAAACACAATAAAATTTCAGTTTATATCGATGATTTAGACAGGGGATGGCAGGGAAGAAAGCATGATATTCAGAGAATTTCAGCTTTACTTAATGCTGTGCGTGACATCTCAACTGAAAATAGAGGGATTTACTTTAGAGTCAGTTTGCGATCCGACGTTTATTATTTGGCACGTACATCTGATGAATCAACCGATAAAACTGAAAGTTCCGTAATTTGGTATTCGTGGACTAACCATGAAATATTGGTACTCCTTGTTAAAAGAATCGAAAGCTACTTTGACAGGGAAGTAAATGAGGAAAAATTGCTTACTAAACATCAGTCCGATTTGATGAGATATTTGTTGCCAGTGATAGAGGAGAAGTTCACTGGCAAGGGGCACTGGAGCAATGCGCCTATGTATAGGGTTCTAATGTCTCTGGTCAGAAAGCGACCTCGAGACTTGGTTAAACTTTTAACTTTAGCCGGTAGACATGCGCATACGAGCGGATCACAACATATCGCAACTAATAACTTGGAGTCTATTTTTGAAGAGTACTCACAAGGACGACTCCAAGACACTATTAATGAATATCGTTCTGAATTGCCCGAAATCGAAAAATTAATATTAGGAATGCGTCCTTCAAAGATGCAAAGAAAAGCGTCTCAAGGGTATGTCTATAGTACAGATCAATTATTGAAGAAACTTAAATCAATTGAAGAACAGGGAAAATATCGTTGGGCTAATGGGAATCTTGTCGATACAAAGGAATTAGCCGCTTTTCTTTTTAAAATAAACTTTATCACCGCTAGAAAGCAAACGGACTCGGGGATTGACAGGAAATACTTTGAGGAAAACCGTTATTTATCAAATAAGTTCACTGAATTTGGGTATGATTGGGAAGTTCACCCCGCATATCGTTGGGCACTTCAGCCTGAAGACCCAATGCAAATATTCAATGAGCTGGAACTAAGTGCAAATTGATAACCACTTCTAACAAAGAATTGTTAGAAGAAAGATGGGACTGGCATAACTCTTTTGGGATTACAGCCAACACCGAAATCACAGAAGTTCACCCTCCCCTCGGAGTTGCCGCAGGGCATTTGC
>NZ_VXCT01000138.1:0-1324 GCF_052850535.1 Shewanella sp. 1180_01 | reverse complement strand
CCTCAGCACCTAAGCTTGCAGTATTATGCCAAGCTTAAAGCTGACAAATAGTTCTGGAGGTTTCCATCATGGATATTAAAGTTATTGGTATCGATTTAGCCAAAAATGTTTTTCAAGTTTGTGTTTGTCTTATGGATAACTCTGTCATGAGTAACAAAAAGGTTAACAGAAACAAGCTGCTCGATAAAATTAGACAATTCCCCGAAGGTAGCCTTATTGCTATGGAGGCCTGTGGTACGGCGCATTACTGGGGAAGACAATTTCAAGCTCTTGGTTATCAAGTGCAATTGATCCCTGCTCAACATGTTAAGCCATTTGTTGCAAACCAAAAGAATGATGCCAACGATGCCCTCGCTATATGCGAAGCGGTTTTCAGACCTAATATCCACATGGTTCCAGTTAAAACTGTTGAGCAACAAGACATTAAAGCATTACGTTGTGTACGTAGTCGTCTCGTTCAAAATCGAACCGCCATGGTCAATCAAATTCGAAGCCTAGCGAGCGAGTCTGGTGTGATCTTCTCTGTCGGCAGGTTGCAATTACAAGCGTCACTTAGCCGTATTTTAGCAAATAATGAGCATGAACTGTCTCATACGCTTCATTACCTGTTAAAATTTTTATATGAAGATTTATGTGTTTTAAATGAGAGAATTAATCAAATCGAGCGCGACATTAAAGCGCTATGTCAAATCCAACCTCGCTACAATGCATTGCTGTCGATCCCTGGCTTTGGACCATTAGTCACAGCAAGCTTTATGAGTGAATTAGGTTCGGGTCATCAATTTAAAAATGGCCGGCAATTATCTGCATGGTGTGGCTTAGTGCCATCGCAATCGAGTTCTGGTGGAAAAGTTCGACTAGGATCGATCACGAAAAATGGCAGCTCAGAACTACGTGTTTTACTCATACACGGCGCCAGAGCCGTTGGCCGATTTGCGAGCAAACGTGATGATAGACTTGGGCGATGGTTTAATGCACTTGCGTTAAGGCAAGGTCGACACAAAGCCGTTGTCGCATTGGCCAATAAAATAGCGCGTATAGGATGGCGGATCCTCACGAGTAACGATAATTTCGACGTTAATAAAGCGTTTGCGTAAGACGTTAAGCATCACGTAAAAGTTTACATGCACTGATGAATAAACGGTCAACCGTACCTATTAGAGCCTGACTTGACCAAGGCATTAAATGCCGATGTAGTGATAAGGTAATGGGTTTCGGATTTACATCATGGCGCGGGTAAAAAGCCTATTTAGACGCCGAATATATGGTAGTGAACCAATCATTCAAAAGTGTTGTAAAAGCTGAGGCGTCCATATATGGTCAA
>NZ_VXCT01000137.1:0-1383 GCF_052850535.1 Shewanella sp. 1180_01 | reverse complement strand
CATCATTGCTCTTTGGTTAGCTGCTCATCAGTACCCAGCCACTACGCTGGATAGACACTCTCTACCGTGGTAGAAAGCGTTTCGCGGGTTAACTCAATACAGGTTCTTGGGTTAAACAATCTGCTTTAGTCACTTCCAAGCCTCGCAACTTCTTAAACTGGCGGCATAACACCGAGGCTTTAGAGTAATAAGGTGAAAGCCAAACCAATTTGTCATGTAGGTTGGGGTATGCTTTTTTCGCTCTACGCTTGCCATAGATCTTCTCTATCTCTGCAATATCCTTTGGCTTATATCTCGATATGGTTTTATGGCACCAAACCTCGGGTAAAATTTTGGGCGCATCCTCTGTTAAGTTTTTAATTTGAGTCATCCATTTCCCTTGAATGGCGCCATCTATATAAACTGCTAACACAGTTTTAGATTCACCATCCCGACAACGGGTGATGGATAGTTCATGGCCCTGATAACTGAAACGAACATTTACCATAAAGCTTGTCATTTCATCTTCAAGCTGTAGCCATTGCTCTTTTGTGATAGCCATTTTCTCTGTCCTTATTTACGCAGTTGGCGCACATGGCAGAACGCCATACGAGAATCAGCCCAATCGTAATTCGTTATTGAACTAGCCAGTTTTCGTGCTTGGCCCCAAAGCAAAGTGGCAATACCATAGTTGCCTGTACGCTCTTGCTCTGCGGCATCTGATGCGGTTCTGATATATTCGGTGCTTTCGACTGTTTTCTTGGTTTTCATCATCTTCATCCTCGTATGTGTTAGCTGCTCATCAGTACCCAGCCACTACGCTGGATAGACGCTTTCTACAGTGGTAGAAAGCGTTTCACGGGGCTACTCAATACATTTACTAATAATCGGCTGTTGCAAAGCGGCGCGGAAACACACCACCTTCAGCTATTTCAATGGCTAACTGTTCTTTAAAGGTTCTTGTTATTGGTTCACCGTCGTCATAATCTTCATCAGCAAAAAAAGTTAATGATTCAAGTAGCTTTTCATTCAATTCTTGTGGGTCCTCAACACAATCAGGATCACCAGTTTCCTCGATACAGTCAGCGATGCAGGCTTCTAGTGATTCACCTATCCACCAATCGCATTCATTCATTGCGTAAACTTTCATTTGCTTACTCCCAAGTTAGCTGCTCATCAGTACCCAGCCACTACGCTGGATAGACACTAGCGACCTAGGCCGCCAGTGTTTCGCTGGGTCTTGGGCTCTAGCCCGCTGTTGCTAGTAGCCCTAAGTTGTTGAGTGACTTTTCCATAAAGAAACCGATCACAGCGCGGCGTTCGCCTGCAAACTCTTGGCTTAACTCCTTGAGCGCATTGAGCAGCGCGGCGCACATCATCAAACAGTAATGCGGCCTTTCAGCG
>NZ_VXCT01000136.1:0-1386 GCF_052850535.1 Shewanella sp. 1180_01 | reverse complement strand
CATGGATAATGGAATGGACCCATCCACTTTTAATCGGCCTCACAATGGGCCACGATGTAGTCGCTAAAACTCATCAGAAAGAGGACGGGTCCACTTATGAAGATTACTACAATTGGTTTAGATATCGCAAAGTCTGTTTTTCATGCTGTTGGTGTTGATAAAGCTGGCAAGTTAATCAAAAAGAAAATGCTTAGACGCAAGGACTTGCTTCCCTTTCTTGCTCAAATTGAGCCGTGCCTAATTGTGATGGAAGCCTGTGGTGGAGCAAATTACTGGGCCAGAGAATTTGAGCTGTTGGGCCATAACGTCAAGCTAATCGCACCTCAATTTGTGGTGCCTTTTCGGCAAGGTAATAAAAATGACTACAACGATGCGCTAGCCATCGCTGAAGCTGCGCAGCGACCCAACATGCGGTTTGTAAAACCCAAAAGCGTCGAGCAGCAAGATGTACAACTGCTTCACCGTATGCGTGAGCGTTTAAACAAACAATCAACCGCCTTAATCAATCAAGTCAGAGGGATGTTAGCGGAATACGGCATTGTGATAGCCAAAAGTAAATCGGCTTTTAAAGTACAGTTCCCAGATATTTTAGCGGATGAAACCAATGCGCTGACCACCAAAGGTCGGGCCATTTTTTATCAGTTATATGAAGAGTTTAGTGATATAGAAAAACGGCTTAAGGGTTGTGACGTTCAAGTGCTCACAGAAACTAAGAACAATGTGATTTGCCAGCGTTTAGAAACTATCCCAGGTATTGGTCCAGTCACCGCTACCGCCTTTTATGCCGCCGCAGGTGATGGTAAAGATTTCAGTAATGGTAGACACTTTTCAGCTTGGTGTGGCTTAGTTCCCAAGCAACACAGCAGTGGAGGTAAAGATAACCTCCTTGGAATAAGCAAGCGGGGAAATGCTTACTTACGTACCCTGTTCATCCACGGCGCCAGAGCTGTGTTACAGCACAGTTGTCATAAACAGGATAAATTTAGTTGCTGGGCAATCCAGTTAGCAGAACGCCGAGGTTTTAACCGAGCCTGTGTAGCCGTCGCTAATAAACTCGCGAGAATGGCATGGGTTATCGCGGCGCATGACGAAGAATATCGACTTCCAGTATAGTGCTGAATAGATTCAATAAACGTTAATAATTAACCAACCAGCAAGTTGCTAAGACACTTGAATTGATGATGAGACAGTCAGACTGATCTACTGAAAACCTTAGCTCGGCATAGGCTCATAATGAAGCCGCAAGGATGATAAGGACAGTAGAAGCAGATATCCATCAGGGCCAGAGGCATACCTCAATAACAGGCCGGATATATGGGTGCAATGAACTCTTCTCAAAATCGCTATCGAATGTCTTGCAAACCGGATGGGTCCATATATGCCGAG
>NZ_VXCT01000135.1:0-1389 GCF_052850535.1 Shewanella sp. 1180_01 | reverse complement strand
AAAACATGGATAATGGAATGGACCCATCCACTTTAAATCGGCCTCGCAATGGGCCACGATGTAGTCGCTAAAACTCATCAGAAAGAGGACGGGTCCACCTATGAAGATTACTACAATCGGTTTAGATATCGCAAAGTCTGTTTTTCATGCTGTTGGCGTCGATAAAGCGGGCAAGTTAATCAAAAAGAAAATGCTTAGACGCAAAGACTTGCTGCCATTTATCGCGAAAATTGAGCCTTGCCTTATCGTTATGGAGGCGTGTGGCGGCGCGAGTTATTGGGCCAGAGAATTCGAGCAATTTGGGCACGTAGTTAAGTTAATTGCCCCGCAGTATGTGGTTCCTTTTAGGCAAGGTAATAAAAATGACTACAACGATGCGCTAGCCATTGCGGAGGCTGCGCAGCGGCCCAACATGCGGTTTGTAAAACCCAAAAGCATCGAGCAGCAAGATGTGCAACTGCTCCACCGTATGCGCGAACGATTAACTAAACAATCAACAGCCTTAATCAATCAAGTCAGAGGGATGCTAGCGGAATACGGCATTGTGATGACCAAAAGTAAATCGGCTTTTAAAGCCCAGTTACCTGATATTTTGGTCGATGAAGCCAATACACTGACCACCAAGGGTAGAGCCATCTTTTATCAGTTATATGATGAGGTTATCGACATTGAAAAACGGCTTAAGAGTTGTGACACTCAAGTACTAAACGAAACTCAAAACAATGTGATTTGTCAGCGATTACAGACTATTCCTGGTGTTGGGCCTGTCACCGCTACGGCGATTTATGCTGCAGTAGGTGACGGTAAAGACTTTAGCAATGGCCGACATTTTTCAGCTTGGTGTGGCTTAGTACCTAAGCAGCACAGCAGTGGCGGGAAAGATAACCTCCTCGGGATAAGTAAGCGGGGAAACGCCTATTTACGTACGCTGTTCATCCACGGCGCCAGAGCGGTGTTGCGGCACAGTGGGAGTAAGTCGGATAAGTTGAGTTGTTGGGCTATCCAGCTAGCGGAACGCCGAGGTTTCAATCGTGCGTGTGTGGCCGTCGCGAATAAGCTCGCCAGAATGTCATGGGTTATCGCGGCACGTGAACAAGAGTTTCGGCTCGCTATGTAACAACATCAAATGTACTTATTATGTTAACGATTAACCAACCAGCAAGTTGCTAAGACACTTGATTTGATGATGAGACAGTCAGACTGATCTACTAAAAACCTTACGAAAACACAGGCTCTGATGAAGCCGCAGGGATGATAAGGACAGTAGAAGCAAATATCCATCAGGGCCAGAGGAATCCCTCAATAACAGGCCGAATATATGGGTGCAATGAACTCTTCTCAAAATTGATATCGAATGTCTTGCAAACCGGATGGGTCCATATATGTTTT
>NZ_VXCT01000134.1:0-1435 GCF_052850535.1 Shewanella sp. 1180_01 | reverse complement strand
CCTTGACATGCCTAGCGCAAGCGCATGACTTAAAACTAACTGAGAAGGAGCGATGAGAAATAGTAACGAATTTTACCAACGTAACGATTTCGCCGAGCATCCAACAGCGATCACAATGTGACATGTACAGAGAGGCGGAAAAATCCGCTTAATGTCAAGGTTACACAGAAGATTATCAGAAGCCGTAGCTAAAGAAAACAACCCTTTAGATAACCTCATTTAAAACCTGTTTAAATCCTTGTTAAAGCGTTTAAGTGGGTTTTAGATGAGCCGTTGTACCAAGTTGAAAGCTTAGGCGCTTAAATCGTGTCTGAGGGCGTTAGCAGACAAATCCATTCAACCCACTTTTTACAACACATTCTTACAGCAAATAGCTTCCCAAGAAGCCTAACATAGACTGTTCGCTCTCATGGCTTACACCGAAGTATCGACGCGCTGGTATACCCGCAGGGCCTGCGGGCATATCGTCGGTGCCGCCGAAATAGTGAATAGCTGCATAGATTTTATTGCTACCAATCTCCGCCCAAAAGTCGCCGCTATCGGCAGTCACGCTGGCAGCTAAGCCGCCAGCACTGGCTTGTAATATCTTACCGCCCTGGCGTTTAGGGTTGGCCTTAAGGTAGGCATCACTTAAGGATGCCCAGGCTTGACCTGTTACGGGATCGGCCTCTGCTTCAAAGGCTGATTCGGTGGCGGACTCTAGCACAGCGGCAATATCGTTCATGGGTTCGCTTAAGTCATCGAGCTTAATCAGCAAGCTATCAAGCACCTGCAATACAGTGCCGTTGGTAAACTGAATATCCACTTTATTCATAGTGCATCCCTACCCTTTTAACTGACCTTCAAGCACTTGGTATTGGGCTTGCTGCAATTCAACTAGCGATAACTTAAGTACTTCCACTTGGCCATCATTAGGTGTGCGCTGTAATTGCCACTGGCTCGCGATAAGTAATTTGCTCGCTCGTTCATCATCAGCTTGCCCTTCAATTGGATACACATAGAGCAAGGTTTGATTATCGTTATCCCATAGCACGGCCTCGGGCTTAGCCAATAGCAGCGGTAATTGCTGTAACTGGTTAGGCGTCACCGAGGCTTGCGCTGTACTGAGTTGCCGCTCAGTTATAGCGAGCAATGCGCTAGGCTCGCGGCCTAAACGTGCTGTTACCGCTGCTTGGATCGAGGGAGTTATAAAGCCTAACGCCTGCTGACTTGAGCCTAGGCGCTTCTGCTGCTCTGGTTTGGCGAGTACTTCATCCGTCCATTGGGCAAACTGGGCGTGGCGCAGCGGGCTATTATTGAGTGCCTGAATAAACTGCGCGCGGGTATCGAGGGATTGAATAGTGCCCAGCTTTTTAGCGACGGCCACGTCGGTACCAAAGGCGGCTTCGCCTGGACTATAGGCCCAGCCTAAATCGGGGCTCATGCTGCTGCCATA
>NZ_VXCT01000133.1:0-1467 GCF_052850535.1 Shewanella sp. 1180_01 | reverse complement strand
ATGAGCCAGCCATCGATAGCAGTACTGTTCGCTAGGGTGTTAATTGCCTTATCAATATAAAGTAGGCAGTTATCTTTCTTGTCTTTCTTACCGGTGTTGTAGAGCCACTGATAGTCTTGATAATACGTTTTTTGATATTTATCCGGTAAACACGGCATTAAATTGGTAAATTTCGCCCCTGCTACCGTGAGCTGCAAATGGGCGTGGGGCTCAATAAAACCAGGTAACAAGGTTTGCCCTTTCAGATTTAAATAATCGACTTTTTTGCCTTTTGGCACCATGGCCTTAATATCAGCATTTTTTGCGATAGACTCAATGACATTGCCTTTAACCAGCAAAGAATAGTCCTCGTTATAAATGTATTTATCAGGTTTTTTAGCTCCTTTCATGCCCGCTTGCATACTGATGATGGTGCCACCACCAATAATAAGGTAAGCGTCCTTATCGACTTGAGTATTTGCAAATCCTTGGGCGGCATAGGACAGCGCAAATAACGTAACTAGAGATAATGGATAGTTAAACGATTGCATATAGATCCCTTCAATATAGTATCTTCCTTAAGGACACGCCTTGGCGCTGTGTATAAACTAAAGCTTTACACCTAAGTACGCAGTTGGCTAATGAAGCCACGATGTAAAGCCTAGCTGCTTTTACTTTAGTATGCACATCAATCATTTGACTGATTATGTACTGGTCAATCCAAACTGGGCACTTTTAATTGAGAATTTTCAAATCAACAGGCGGCTGTTCACAATTAACAAAATAAAGTCAGCTCCATGCTGTGCAGTAATATGCCGATCTACAATCAGCAAATCACCATCATAAATCCCCTCACCCAGCATCAAATCCCCCTCGGTAATCTCCACATACGTGGAGCTAGGATGCTGCACAAGTAGCTCATCAAGACTTAAGCTCAACTGCTGGTATTCTGCTGCGAGACTTTCAAAACCACTATTCCTTGCATACTTAGAGGCAGGAATAAAAAGAAGATAATGCATAATCATATCGAGTACTGCGTAAAATCACCGTCATTGCATGCAGTACTTCCCGGTTAGCAAATTTTGAATGATTTAGTTATCAGTTAAGTGATTTTGCAATAAAGCTAGAACGAAACGATATGCCTAGGCGGCGACGCTCTGATGTATTCAGACTAAAAGTAGGTTTCTCCCCTCACTGTTCTCCACTTTATATAGCAACTCACTTACCAATAGAGGCAAAATATCGGCCCATTCAACAAAGATCAAAGGATCACAAAATCGATTTGTTAAAGTTGGTATATCCGAGCACACCTAATTTTTGCCCCTCTGAGAAAGTAAGGAAAATAATTATTTATAATCAAAAACATATATAGCGTTCAAAATTATGAACGCCCTCTAAAAGCCCGCTAATAAAACAACAACCAACCCCTCTAAAATCCTCATATGTAGTGAAGCACTGCGTGTCGCTGCCCCCGCAATCAACCGCGCC
>NZ_VXCT01000131.1:0-1552 GCF_052850535.1 Shewanella sp. 1180_01 | reverse complement strand
GTTTGGCTTTCCTGATGGTGAGTGGGGCATAGTTGAGACTAAACCTGGCAGTGGCGAATGGGTCTTTTCAGGTTTATTAAAAGAAGAATCCTCATTCTATCCCTTACTTGGGCCACTGATTAACTGGTTTGCTAAAGCCCCAGTGGATACCAAAGCACGCTTTTCTGAGCAAATGGAGCAAGACATGCTCAAAGTGCTCAATATTGCCTCGCAACAAGGGGTAACGACATTTGCTGAAGGTGGTGGTTCAAGCCAGGCACTCATAGAGAGTTATCAGCGTATTGCTAGCCGTAGTGACATGCCAACACGCCTGCGTACCTTATACACTTGGGATGCTAAATGGGATGAAAAGTCTTTAGATAAAAATCAGTTACCACAGAAAGTCTCTTTTGATAGCGGCTTGTTTTCCGCTGAAGGGGTGAAGTTATGGGCAGATGGTTCAACCCAAGGTTGTAGCGCTTATCTTGGGCAAGATTACGACGAAAAGGGGTTGTGCAGTGACTATGACAGAGGTCATCAAAACTATGACAAGCAAGCCATGGAGGCGCGTTTAAAAAAATATGCTGAAAACAACTGGTATGTTCACATTCACGCTAATGGCAACAGCGCCATTAACAACGCCATTGATGCCTTAAATTCTCTTGGCAAGACATATCCTTCATTTAAAGCATTGCCCAGTGTGCTAATACATTCAACCGTAAATGGTGACAGCGAAGATCCCCTCACTATCCCCGAAAAAATTGCTGCGCTGAGAAATAAAGACGACTTGCCTAATTTATCCACTAGCCACCTTATTGGCCATGTGGCTTATTGGGGAGCATCTTTAGTTAACTCGCTCGGTGAAAAAAGGGCACAACACATAGATCCCACACAAACCGAGTGGCAAAAAGGCATACCTTTGTCACTACATAGTGACATGGCAGTAAGCCCCTTATACCCTTTATGGTTTGTTGAGCAAGCGGTGAGTCGCAATACTTGGGCTTATCCAAAGTTGTCTGGCGAGGGTAAACCTCTCAACAATATTGATGAAGCACTTACGCCATACCAAGCACTCTTGGCTGTGACGTTACACCCAGCGATGCAACACAATATAGGTGATAAACTGGGGTCATTAGAGAAAGGTAAGTTGGCCGATATGGTTGTACTTGCCAAAAATCCATTAACCTTAGCCAAGCCCACAGAAATTCATAATATTGCGGTCTCTTGTACTTTCCTAAATGGTAAGCAAGTCATTTGGAAGTACCCCGAGTCAAACGCTGTGCGCCCAACACCAAACTGTAACATTATAAAAGATCACAATATGGCGACCTGGTAGCCTTAAACCTTAAAAGCTGGAGGGGATAAGTGCCCCTTCTTTTATCAATTATGGTCAACTGAATTTGGCCACGACCTTAGAGATTAAAATTCATAATATTGTATATGCTAGCTTATGAACCAGACTTGCCTAGTCTGATTCATGCGCAACACGCTGGCATTTTGCGTGAGCTTCGTGCTCACGCGCTTTGGACCAAACTCGTGTCAGGCCGATCAGTTCTGGCACGTTTATGCCCCA
>NZ_VXCT01000130.1:0-1673 GCF_052850535.1 Shewanella sp. 1180_01 | reverse complement strand
TCAACATCGGGCTTGTTCAACACTTGGGATAAGGTCGCGGCTACGTGCGGCCTATCCTTATTTGTTAGGAGTTTACACACCCCAAGTACATAACTTATCTTCATACATAGATGTATAAGTAATTCGGAAGCTAAACTGTTCTTCTACTAAATCTAATAACTCATCACCCTCTTTCCCGAAAGTAACTTTAAGTAGTTGTACTTTGTCATTAGCCTTTATAGTCGAGTTGACCGTTGGTATGAAGTATTCGTACTCAAAGCTAGTGATTTCCCTACCACCAGACAAAACCCAGTTCTTGTAAGGATCGTTATTAGGATTCACTACTTCTTTATTGCCTAACTTAACATAGAACCCCTTAATTAACGCAGGACCTAAACCATCATTACGAAGATAAATTAGAATCGCATTTTTATCCCTTTCTATATGAGATATGACGAAAGGTCTTACCGATAATCTATTGTGTTTTCTTCCAGCCATTAATTGTAAAATTGAAACGACCAATGCTAGCAAAGCAATAAAAGTTGCAATGACTGAAATATAAGTTGAAGTTTCGATATATCCTCCTGAGTCCTAACATTTTATTAGTGCGCATGCGCATTTATCATGTTAGACCAGTGAAAGCGCGTACAGTTAACTATCTGTATGTAAAGAACTTATCAGCTTTCTATCAAGTACACCATCTGGAAAAACGCGTATGCGCGTTTTCCAAACCTATTAACTAAAAATCAGCTACTATAGTTACTTGATTTTATAGAATTTTATTTGTTGCCGATTGAGTTAATGCGCACTGATATTGTCTTAAATCATCCCCTAATATCTAAGTTTAAATACGACTGTATACCCATACATTGTTAGTCGCTTTACGGTAGGACCAAACATAAACAAATAGATAACAATTTGTAGGGCAACAAGTGTGGGGATTTTTGATTGAGCTAACGAGCCAAAACACGGAATGGGGCAATAACCGCTTAGGACCTTTAACTCTAAACCGTACCTGGACAATTATCATTTAGGCCTGAAATCTAATTCAGGCCGCTTAGATTCGGAAAAGTAACTTGTTCCTCCGCCACGCAAAACTAAAAATACTAAACGTATCCTTGCATCTGGCTTGTTATACGTGATTTTCAGATATTTAATTTGAATATTGCTCTTAGAATCATATTTGCAGTGTGTAAATCATCTTCACTGACATGTTGAAGTCTATCTTTGTATCGAGAATAGGCGACCTGATCCTTATCCTTGTGAAAGTCGTATACCATCTGCCCCTTTTCTGACAGAGTTAATATTTGCTTTCTCTTGTCATTTGGGTGACACATTTTAGTTATTAACCCTATGTCAAATAATTTATTTAGTGTCTGCGATATAGCCCCTTTTGTCTTATACGTTACTACAACTAAATCTGACGCTGTTACATTCTTATATCTTCCTATGTGATCGATAATATGTGCCTCATGGATAAGCAGTTTATCTTCTGTACCATAAAACCGACTAATTTTCCCATAAGCTGATATTTTGTCAGTGATTATGTTTAGCGTATCCATTAAGTTGCTTATTCCCGTAAGTTCTGTCATTGCTTTCGTTAACTTTTTTAGTGTAATAGGGCCAAGGTGAAAAGGATTTTTACATACGCTAGAACACCCAACTGTCGATTCTAAATTATATATTTTGATACT
>NZ_VXCT01000013.1:0-101317 GCF_052850535.1 Shewanella sp. 1180_01 | reverse complement strand
TAAACAGGATGTTTAAATGCCCAAACGCACACACGGAACGGTTATTGGCATAAACCCAAAAACCAGTCGTATCGCCATAAAAGTAGACTTCGGTGATATCAGCATTCTCGAAGTTGATGACACATCAGACTTTGAGATAAACCACGTCCTCTATGGCGATCTTGAACAAGAAGGCGGTAATCTCATTTTTAATAAAACAGAGAAAACCGAACACCACGTCTACATTCAAGCCACAGGCTGTGACTATGAAACAGCCCAATATCAACTGTTCCGCGCATAAATTTCCCGCGCCAAATTAGTCCGTAACTGGCTATAAATATCGCGTCGCTTGATATGCTTCGCCTGATTAACGGGGTCAATCCTCGTCACCTCAATCGAACGCTCGGCGCGCATTTCTTCCATCTGCAAGTAACCCAAAAACCAATCCACGCACACTCGCGGCAACATCAAGGTGCCTTCATCACCTAAAATCACCCGACGCACCACTTTGTTGGCGATCTCCACTAAGCTGACGTTATCTAACGCCTCTAACTCGGGTTGCGTTCGCAACAGCTCAACAATGCGGCCCACCTGCAAACGGCTAAAATTATCCAAGGTGCTAAAACCGTAAAAATTCGCTAACTCGCGCCGCAAATCAACTTGGCACATGGGTAAGGTGTTTTTACTCAAGGCTGCCGCCTGCATCATCAGCACGTTAGCCTGAGCAACCAATAACGAAACCTTTGGATCGGCTGCCTCATCTTCTCGCTGCATAAAATCCTGTTGCGCAAGTAAAATATCCATATCATTACAAATATCTTGCTTGTCTTTTTCGAGTTTAAGAAACGGGTAAGCTAGCTCTAGCGCAATAATGCTGTCGTTTTTTATTGCTTGTTCACGTAACAA
This sequence comes from Shewanella sp. 1180_01, assembly GCF_052850535.1. NCBI lineage: Bacteria > Pseudomonadati > Pseudomonadota > Gammaproteobacteria > Alteromonadales > Shewanellaceae > Shewanella > Shewanella sp. 1180_01. The sequence continues at coordinate 100,432 of NZ_VXCT01000013.1, read as the reverse complement.
AACTGAGTGCATTTCAATCAGTTCGTCTTTAGAAGGAACCGCATGCAAAACAGCCTCTGTACAATTTGATTTAGGTTTCATTTTTTACATCCTATAAATAAAAAACCACGTTGTTATTAATTAAAAACTTTATTTAATATATGCTTAGGTATTTTTGTTGCTTGATGAAACAAAAATACTCGACGAACTGGCACTTCATTTTTAGCAAGCCATTGAGATACCGCTTGCTGAGAAACGTTGCAAGTTTTGGCGATTGCCGCTTGAGACCAGCCTGCAGGCATTAAGTCCCTTATTTTTTCTTCATTCAAAACAACCTCCCGTAGCAAGTAATACTTGTATCTCAATCAATTCTTGCATCTTAAAAGCAATTTGACAAGTTATTCTTGTGGTGCATAATAAAGCAATACTTGTAGCATTATAAAAATGGATGATAAGAACTTGATTGGTCAGCGCATAAAAGCCGCTAGAGAGAAGCTAAAACTCAGCCAGGAAGAATTAGGTGACCTGATGGGCGTGTCTTTTCAATCTGTGCAGCAATGGGAGTCGGGTAAAACGACACCCAGAACTACTCGCATGCGAAAACTGGCTACAGTATTAAAAACTTCACCTAACTGGATTCAGTTCGGGATGGGACAATCTACCTCTGAAAATCTTGACGATATTCTTAAATTTATTCGTTCAGATGAGTTCAAGAATCAAGTTTGTTCAGCTCACGCCAAATCATTGCAAGTATTGTTGTCTATGGGATGGATTGGGCTAAAACGGAATGACGTAACTATGAGCATTATGAATGACATATTCTTTGCTAAGTTACTCGAAGAATACGGACTAGACCCTGAAGAACCCTCAGTTTTAACACAAGAAACACTTCAAAAATAAAGCCGCATTAAGCGGCTTTTTTTATCTAACGACTTTTATCATTATCGGTACAACAGAATCACTTATTTGACTTTTTTCGAGCTCATCAAGATAATTAAAGTATCGTTCAACCAGCTCATCCTGCTCATCCGTTAATGTTTCAAACTCAGACAACAATTGCAAATCTGGTCTTGTATGCCTAATTTCATATTGTTTAATGGCGTTACGGATAAAGCATGCTGCTAACTCGCGTTCTGCATCCTCCTTGGACCCACATGTTTTAACCGAAGAACTATATTTCTTACTCACATTAAAAAAGAAATATAGGAACACAAAAACAAGAGCAATCATAAATATGTTATACACTGTTAAATCCCTCTAATGCCTGAAAATCCCTTTTGATTTTGAATCAGTTTCACCGTGTAGAAGATCATCACGATTAAAATAGAAACGTTAATACTCGGTATTGAATATTTATAAACCAAACCTAACAAATCTAAACCTATCTGCCTATCGAGCAATCTAACTATCTGCAACAAGGCAAAGACTTGCAATGAAAACGCTAAGTATTTTGAACAAATTGAGAATCTTAGTTGCAAGAACGCGTGCAACTTATAGATCATCAAAACACCAATAATATCTATAAAGGCAAACGTCATATAAAAAACCAATCTGCCAACGTCAACATCATAGCTTGATACAGCACTACGTATAGGGTACTTCAATAATACTCCCAGCGATTGGACAACCAAAAAAACCACAACCGCAATTGACTCAGATGAGAAGCGTCTTAACCAGACAACATGCAAAATCAAGAGTGCAACCAATGTGATTTCTACAGCCACGCCAATATAATCAAGCAATTCATTCGTTAACAGATTGGTCATTTTCCCTGCCTCTAGCAGATATTAAATATCTTAGTTATTTAATAATTGGTGGTTCAACACCGTCACCATTATCTGCTTTAGCTTTTGGTGGTTCCACTCCATCACCGTTATAAGCTTGCTGCTTTGGCGGTTCGACTCCATCACCGTTATAAGCTTGCTGCTTTGGCGGTTCCACACCATCCCCGTTATCTGCAGCTAACAATGCAAGCGCTTCTTCACTGATCATCACAGTGTTAGTCACTGGTTGAGTTGGATCCTGTGATATTTGCTCTTTAGTTTCTTGAAGCGCATCGAGAGGTTTAGAGTTGAGCTGATTTGCTATTTTCGCCGTATTTACAGACGTTTGACCAACAATTGTATTACTCATAAAACTTCCTTTTATTCAGTCATCCTGCCCGTTTGGGAGGTGAATAGTATGTTAAAAAACACTTCCGAAAAGTGGAATAATCACCTCACTTCAAAAGTTGTAATTGAATATTAACCTGCCCAAAAAAAATAATACAAGTTTTTCTTGATTTTTAGAGTGCATCTTGTAATATTTGATACAAGAAATACTTGCATCAACATAAAAGGACACGGAAATGATTCTATCAAAAGTTCAAACATCAGCTAAGCAACGCACTGAGTTTCGTCTACTGGTCGCTATTCGCTTTGCTTGCCTAATGGCAATCGCCAAAGGCCACACCAACCCAATGGATTGTGCCCGGGTGCAAGCGCGCTGTGCTGAGCTGGCAAAGCACTTTGCTTACAGCCACCCCAGCCCCGCCTTTCACAGCCAATACATCGGCCACGCTGGCGAACTTGGCAATAGCTTTTGCCTGCGCTTTAACGAACCAAACCAAGGCTTGTACGGCAAGGTGATGGTGTGGCGCAACGACTCGCAAGCCGTCACTAATGTGCATCCGCTGCACACTATGACGACAGCCACGCCAATCGGCCGCTAAGCAGTAGAGCCGCAGAGCCGCCGCACACATTCACGATTTAGGCTATCTAGGCAAAACAGCCAAGGGGTGATGGTCCATATCCCGATAACGGCGACAGTTTCACCTTGTTGGAGGCAATTATGTTTTTTGTTTACGGCGTGTCCATGACCTTAGCGAAAAAGCAGGCGGCCAAAAAGTGCAGCACCTCAGTAGGCGCACACCCTAACCGCCGTCAACTGAGCCCCGACGAGTACCAAGCTAAGTTGGATGATATGGCGCAGCACTTGTTTGAAACCATGAAGCCACAACGCCTGTCGCATTCGTTATCGACGCCCGCGCTGTGCCAGCAATATATCGTGTTAGCCATGACCCAAGAAGCCCACCGCGATGTGCATATTCGCTATCACAAGCTGTCGGACAAGGTGAACCCCAAAACCAAGAAACCCATCATCAATCTGGTGGTGTTTAACGGCGAAGCCGCAGCTTAGCCCTGCTGATTCAAAAGGAAGGAATAGCGTATGAACCACCCAACGAGAACGACATTTTTAAACGATGTGGCCGAACATCAACTCACCATTCTTAAAGATGATGGCGTGTTCCGTCACATGGTACTCAGTCAAGGCAGCTTTGAGCATCGCTTTGAGATCACCACATGGCCGCAGCATTTGTGCATCAGTGGCGATATGGGCTGTTACGTATTTTCTCGGGTTCAGGACATGTTTAGCTTCTTTCGCCAAAGCGATGATGACTGGGGTGTGAATGCGAGTTACTGGGAAGAAAAGGTACTGGCTGAGTGTAAAACCGACGGCACTCGCGAGTTTGATGCCAAGGAAGCCGATCAACGCCTTGAGCAGTTTTTGCAGTGGTTTATCGAAGGGCTCGACCCAACGAACGAAGAAGATGCTGAGGCGATTAGCAGCGCGACCAATGCCGTTAAGGAGTTTACCCAAAACCGCGAAAACGCCGAGTGGGATGTGGTTTACCGCCTCAATAATTGGGATGAAGAAGAGGCAGGCGGCATGACATTGGATGATTTTTGGGATGGCTGGAAAGACCTCTTCACCTATCGCTTTATCTGGTGCTGTTTCGCCATCGTTTTTGCCATCCGCCAATACGACGAAGCCACCCAAAGCAAGGAGGCAGCATGATGGATATGTGCTATTCAATGCCCGCTGTGATGGGCGTACAAGGTGGCAAAGTGTTTTACACCGTTATCATGTCGATGCGTGTACTGGTTCGTATGTTACGCATTGACGATGCCGGCAGTGTGCTCGACCGCAGCCAACGCAAAGTTAACCCTGCCCGTGCTAAATCCATTGGCAATTACATGGTGGCGAATCCAACGGGGTATTTTCTGCCAGGCATTATCGGCGTGGTTGAAGTGCCCACTGGTGGTGATGCGCCAAAGTTCGAAGCGTCCGAAATCAGCGGCGTGGTTGGTGTATTAAAAGTTGGCCTTGATTCAATTATCAAGTTGTTCGATGGCCAGCACCGCGCCACCGGTATCGCAAAGGCACTGGAAACATCACCTGAGATTGCCCAAGACTCAATCTCTATCACCCTATACATGAATTTATCGCTGCAAGAACGCCAGCAAGCGTTTACCGATATCAACCAAAATGCCAGCAAACCGCCTCAAGGTTTGTCAGATACCTACAACCACAGGGATGAGCTATCAAAGCTCACCATGGATTTAGTGAAACAAATCGACTGGATGCAAGGCCGTGTTGATTTTGCGACAAACAAACCCACGGCACAAAGCGAATTTTATTGGTCCTTTAAACAAATTAAAGACGCCACGGCCATCATGCTGGGTACCAAGAAAAACCTTGAGCCCTACCACGCCACCCTTGCCTATGACTTTTGGAACACCATGGGCGCAGCAATGGAGTTGCAAACCCTTGGCAGTAAAGAGCGCGAAACCAGCTTATTTACCACCACAGTAATGCTTAAAGCACTGGCGAGCGCCGCAAACGTGGCTGAGTCAATCGGCCAAAGACACTGGCGCTACGCTTACCAAAATCTCGTTTGGACCCGCAACAGCCAAGACTTTACAGGCCGCTGCATTTGCCCCAAAACAGGCAAGTTACTCGCGAACGCCGATGCCGTGACACTGACATCAAACCTCATTCTTAAAACCATGCAGCAAAAGCTCGACCCCGTTCGCGCCAGCGTTGAAAGAACCTATTTCCCAGAGGTGGCGGCATGAACCCATTATTCTACCTACGCGATTCGCGCGGCAATGTTGGCAGCACTTGCATGTTTTGGGCAGACCGTGGCGGCTATACCAGCAACTTAGAACTAGCTGAGGTGTTTACCCTTGAAGAAGCACAGCGCCAATTTAATAGCCGTCACACTGACATTCCACTTAGCAAGGAGCTTGTCGATGAGCAATCAACCGTGCGCGTTGATCACCAGTATCTTGGCGATGAGGGGGAAAAGTCAGGCTGTGATGAATACGTTATTCGCATTGGGGATCGCACTGATGGCAATGATGTTTATTGGCTAACAGTCGATTTTAGCTCTGTAAGTTACAAGGCATCTGCCGTATTTGCATACCAAGTTGCGCTAGTCAGAGTAAACGAACTCAAGACACAAGGTATCGTTGCCACTATCTATGCCAAAACCGACATAGACGCCATCGCGCGCCGCACTTTCCAAGCCGCAAATATCAACGAGCGCAGCATGATCACTGCTGCTGGCATTCGTAAACCCAAGCGACCACGCACCCGCCGAACCACAGGTAAAACGCGTGGCAATTGCCCACATTGTGGCTGCATTACTTGGGGATTAAATCCTTACGAAGCCTATAGCTGTGCTGATCAATATAGCGAACGCATGGAGCTTGATTTCACGGTATCCATAAGCTGCGAAGAATTGAAGGCAAGGAGAAAGGCTGCATGAACCACTTACTCCCGGGCTTTGAATCACAAGAGCGCGTTGCGTTATTGCTGTCACTTACCCGCATTAGTTCACCCGAGGTGATTGCCGCGTTAACGCTGCATTACACCAGCGCCCTGCCCGCTGAACGCGCGGCGGCTCGCCACGGGATCGAACTGTCGAACTTTATGCGCGGGCAAAAGAAGTTAGAGCAAATCGCCGCCACGGTCGAGGCCATTAAAGCCATCGACTGGGCCAAGCTGCAATTAACTCATTTGCAATCAAGCCCTTTGCAACCGAAACAGGTGGCCTAAATGACTCAATCAGCGGCGTTTCGCCATCTGCTAAATCATTACCGCAGCCATAAGTTAAGCCTGCTACTCAAGGCCACAACGGGCGACAGCATCAAAATCGCACTGGCACTAGGCGCGTTAGATTGCCTGTACTGGCAAGCATTGGGCAACGGCTTAACCAACTTAGCCAAGGGCATTAGCCGCACCATAGTGTATTCGTACCGATATCACCCAATGCGCCTGCCCTGCCATTCGCCTATCAGCCAAACAAGCGACAACCAAAACAAGGAGGCGGCATGAATACGTTTAGCACTAAAGCGGGCGTGGTCACGTTATCTAAGCCCTACTCCACCTTGATGTGCGATCAGCAACAAATCGAAGTGAAGTACACCCCCAACAATTACCACGGCTGGGGCATTTGTAAGTCTTTTAACGCCATCGAGTGCAGCGACTTCGGCCAAGCCGACGCCGAAGTATTCGCACTCAACGCAGAATCAAAACTCAGGATAAAAGGAGAAGCAGCATGCGAGGCTTAATCGTCGATAATTTTGCAGGTGGTGGCGGTGCAAGTACGGGCATAGCGTGGGCGATTGGTCGCAGTGTGGATATCGCTATTAACCACGACCCTGACGCCATTGCGATGCATTCAGCAAACCACCCAGAGACGTTTCACTATTGCGAGTCGGTATTTGATATCGACCCCGTGCAAGCTACGGCAGATAAGCCAGTTGATTTAGCTTGGTTCTCACCCGACTGTAAACACTTCTCAAAAGCCAAAGGCAGCAAGCCCGTGAGTAAAGAGATACGCGGCTTGGCTTGGGTGACGGTTCGCTGGGCGATGATGGTTCGGCCGCGCGTGTTGATGCTTGAGAATGTTGAAGAATTTAAAACGTGGGGGCCTGTTATTGAATGCCCAGTCACGGAGGCGATGCGCCCCTGCCCTGAGCGCAAAGGCGAAACCTTTAACGCCTTTGTCAGTATGTTGAGCACTGGCATAGATGCAGATCACCCAGCATTAGCGGAATGCGTCGAAACCTTAGGCTTACTCGATACCGCCAAACTGATGAAAGGGCTGGGTTATAAGGTGGAGTGGCGCGAGCTACGTGCCTGTGACTTCGGCGCCCCTACCATTCGCAAACGCCTATTTATGATCGCCCGTTGTGATGGCCAGCCCATCGTTTGGCCTGAGCCGACCCACGGCGCACCCAATAGCGAAGCGGTTAAATCGGGCAAGCTGCAACCTTGGCGAACGGCGGCTGAATGCATCGACTGGTCACTACCTTGTCGCTCCATCTTTGGCCGTAAAAAGCCGTTGGCAGAAAACACCATGAAGCGCATTGCTAAAGGGATTCAAAAGTTTGTGTTTGATGCCAAGGAGCCGTTTATCGTTCCGCAAAATGTCACGCTAGCCCCTTTTATTACTGAGCACGCGAATGCCAGTAATCAACGCAATATGCCCGTTGATGAACCCTTACGCACTATCTGTGCCCAAGTAAAAGGCGGTCACTTTGCGGTGGTGCAACCGGTGCTGGCGGCGGCCAATATCTGCAAGCATTACGGCGGCAATTACTCGGGACCAGGTGACGATCTAAAAAATCCCTTACCGACTGTGACAACGGTTGATCACAACGCGCTGATCACCAGCCACATGATTAAATTGCGTGGTACTAACCTCGGCTTTGCAATGGACGAGCCCGCACACACGATCACCGCTGGCGGCTTACACCTCGGCGAAGTGCGCGCGTTCTTCATCAAATACTACGGCAACGAGCAAGACGGCGTGGCATGTAACGAACCATTGCACACCATCACCACCAATGACCGCTTTGGCCTAGTGATGATCAAGGGTGAGCCCTATCAAATCATCGATATTGGTATGCGCATGCTCGAACCCCATGAGCTGTTCGCCTGCCAAGGTTTTAACCCTGAATACATTATCAGTAACTACAACGGCAAATCGACTAAAAAGCAGCAAGTCGCCCGAGTGGGCAACAGCGTTCCGCCCCCGTTTGCCGAAGCACTTACCCGCGCAAATCTCCCCGAGCTTTGCATACACACCGCCGAAGCGGCATAGGAGTTTTTATGAACCCGATACAAGCAGCAACTGTAGAACGTGAAGAAGGTTATTGGACCCATCCAGATATGCCCGAGTGGGATGAAGGCGTGACCCGTGTGGAGTGTGAAGCATGGGCTGCACGCCAAGGCGGCGAGTTTGTGGCGATTTGGTTTGAACTCGATGCCCCTGAAAACCTCATCGAGCGCTACTTTGACGAGGGCGACACCGATATCAGCGATTGGCAACCCGTTTGCGACAAGGCCGGCTCATTCTTGCTGAGTATTCACGACACCGAAGATGGCCCCGTCGCACTGTTCTTCGCACCAAAGGACAAGGAATTGGCAAAGGAGGTAAATGACAAAAAACCGTGTTAACGATATTAGAAAACAGCTGTTCGGTGTACCCCTGCGCTGACAACTAAAATGTCAGGCAAAAAAGATTTAAATAACAATACTATCAGAACATTAGAGGTTAATTATGAACGTTAAAAAACCAATTGAAAACGTTATACCAGCTAGATGGATTCGTGGCAATTTAATGCCAAATGTGTTTGGCATTTCCTCCGAGGCTGCACGTAAGTATCGCGAGCGAGGCGTTTGGTTGGAAGGTAGGCAATGGCGCTATGACCCTATTGGACGCATAGTTTACAACATCAATGAAATTGAACAGTGGATGGAAGGAGCCGCTTAATGATTGAACTACCAAAGGGAGTCGAAAAGCTCCCTTCTGGCATCCATATTCACGGTGAAACGGTACGCATTGATTTTCGTTACAATGGCGAACGTTGCCGTGAGCCATTGGCTGGCCATTACAAGATCACTAAGTCTACGATTAAGTATGCTGAAAATAAGCGTACAACGATTCTGACTGAGATAGCCGAGAATCGATTCGACTATCTCGCCCACTTTCCTAACTCAGCAAAGGCGGCAAGGTTTGCGGGGATCTGCCAGAAAAAACGTTATGTGGCAGAAGCGGTTAAGCTTTGGCTGGATGTGCAAGAAGCTACAAAAGCCCAAAGCACATTCAAAAATTACAAAGTTAAAGCACAGCACGTACTCAATAAATGGGGAGACAGAAAGCTTACTGATATCACCAAATCACAAATGGAACTCTTTCAAGTTGAATTGCTGAAAAGTGGCCTAGCGCCAAAAACCGTAAATGACATTTTCACTATCATTCGGGGCGTATGGTCAGAAGCTTTTCATGAAGGCACGCTCAAAACCAATCCACTTGATCGAGTGAGAAATATCGAACGTGACAACCTAGAAGAAACAGCTGATCCGTTTACTCGCGAAGAACTGCTGTGCATTGAGACGATAGACACATCACGTCAGTGTGATATCAACATGATCATGTTCTGGTGCTGGTCTGGATTATCACTCTCAGAAATCATCGCGCTGGCTTGGGAGGATATAGATACTGAGACTTGGACGGTGAAAGTACAGCGTGCGAAGGTGTTAAATCAATATAAGGTACCTAAAGAGCGTGGTCGCATACGTGTTATTGAGTTATTAGAACCTGCAAAGTTTTGGCTGCAACGCCAAATGGAACACACCTTTAATCAGCATGCGACTAAATACACCATAAAACAACGTGACAACATTACGAATAAACAAGAGAGTATTAGGCTCGTTTTTCTCAATGGGAAAAGTGGTTTGCCTTGGTATGATCATTCTGTTCGTCGCTGGTTTACCGGTATTTTGAATGGTGCCAAGTTACGCCATCGTGGACCGAATCAATGTCGCCATACCTTTGCAAGTCAGATGCTTTCTAACTACGTACCACTTGAATGGGTTGCAAGACAATTAGGCCATAGCGATACCACAATGATTAAAAAACATTATGGCAAATGGATACCTAAGGACTCACTAAGAATGGCTAATCGTATCTCTGAAATGATGGGTTTTAGTGAGGATAATAACGGACTAGAACACCCTGAAATGGTCCCAAATAGGTCCCAGAGCAACAAAGGGAACCAGTAAGATACTGATTCCCTTTGCTTTAATTTGGCGGTGAGAGAGGGAGTCGAACCCTCGATACGTTACCGTATACACACTTTCCAGGCGTGCTCCTTCGGCCACTCGGACACCTCACCATATGTCGATTTATGTTAGCGTGGTTAATCTTTCACGTTTAAGAATCGCTAGCGATTTTATATAGCCTTGCCGAGAGGCTTTCATCGTTAACGGAGCGGTACTGTACGCAAAAGCCTAAAGGGGGTCAAGTAAAAAAGACTCAGTTTCAGGCGGTTGCGCAATTGCTAAGCAAACCGCAGTCATTTCCTGAATCTTTTCACCGTTTTATACCGTTAATTGACGGTAAATTTGTGTACTTCTTTTGACATTAAATTCGCGTCAAACGTCAGGGCTTTGGTCAGTTCCCTAAGCTCATCGGAGATCCTTTGGGTATTAAGATAAATCTCACTGATCTTCAATGCATTACGATTTACGTCTTCCGATACGGCCGATTGCTCGTGGGTTGCGGTGGCAATTTGCTCGTTCATGCGGTCAATAATGTCGACTTGCTCCACAATCCGTTTCAGTTCAACGCCCGCTTGCTCGGCTTCATGAACACTGTTATTCGCCTGCCCCAAGCCTCTGTCCATGGCTTTTACCGCAATACTCGCCCCTGCCTTCAATCTATCTGTCATGTTTTTAATATCAGAGGTCGAGGTTTGTGAGCGCTGCGCCAAACTGCGCACTTCATCGGCAACAACGGCAAAGCCGCGGCCCATTTCCCCTGCTCGCGCGGCTTCAATCGCGGCATTGAGTGCGAGTAGATTGGTTTGCTCAGCAATACTGCTGATCACCTCAAGCACAACCACTATGCCATGAATTTCACGGTCTAAGTCGTTGATGGCTTTAGAAGCCCCACTGATATCATCGGCTAAGGCTTTGATCGCTTTGCTGGTTCGGCCGACTTCGAGGTTGCCTTCTTTAGCCTCTATATTGGCAGCGGAAGACGCTTCGGATGCCTGCACGGCATTGCTGGCAATCTCGGCCACTGTTGCACTCATTTCTGTCATAGCGGAGGCCACTTGTTCTGCCTCACTGTGGCCCGCCATCACATCTTGCTCCATGGCATGGGTACAAAGGTCCATTTGGGCTACCGCTTGCTGTAGCTTCGCGCCGCTAGCACGCACATGTAGGATAACCTTTTCAAAATCACTCATCATGTCGTTAAAGGCGATGGCAAGTTCACCAAACTCATCCGAGCTTGTTTGAGTCAGACGCACACTTAAGTCGTAATGTTTACGGGCTTGCGTGATGGTCGAATATAAGTGATGCACACTGTCATGCAAATAACGGATAACAGATAGACTCAATATCAAGACTATCGCCAATACTGAGATTAAGGTCGCGAGCACTAAGAACATTTTCTCATTCGCTAAGGTTAATCTTTCATGGGTGGTATTAAGTAAATCTGCCGAGACTTGCTGTTCAAACTCACGTAATAGCTCAATCCGCGCGGTCGATTTACTGAACCAGTCTTCGGGACTTTGTTGCAGGATTTTTTGACTGTCTTGCTCAAATGCAAGCTGGCGTAACAACTCAACATCGTGCATTGCCGCAGAACTCTGCAAACGGTTAAATGCCGTTAACAAATCTGAGTCTGCTAGCGCTAAGAATCGCTCTTGATAGGTATTTTGCTCCGACACTAAGGTAATAAATTTAGCGTAAACCTTAGGCTTAAATCCGGCTTGGCCGAAGGTTGAACTTAACACCGCCCTTTCTATCCCCGCCCTCTCCTTTAATTGCAAAAAAGCACTAAAGGCAGCAGCTTTGATGGCGATTTCTTGGTTGGCACCCGTTTTTGCGGTTTCATCGACTATCGCCAATAGTAACTTATTTAACTCAGTGTAATAGGCGACTTCGTCGGCGACGCTGATACTTAAACTGTCCACCTGTGAGCGAATTGAATTTAATCGCCCTAACTGTGAATTAAGCTCCTTAAGTTTAGGAGCAAATATCGTTGGCAACTGATTTTGAGTGATAAATTGCTGATAGAGACTAAGCTGCGTATCCGTTAACTGTCTTTGGCTTGGTATTTTACTGGCGAAGGCTTTTCCTGCTGAGCCGATAAATCCTGCACTCATTCCGCGCTCTTTTTGTAACTCGTGTACTAAGTTACTGTTTGTTACAGCCAACTCACTCAGTTGCACCACTAAGGTTAAATCTTGCTTATATTCATATTTTTCAATGAGGTATAGTGTACCGCAGAGGAAACAGGCTAATAAGGGAGGTAAGACAACCATTAATAATTTTTGTTTTAGACTGAGATTACCAATCCATTGCCATTTCATAGAAATATCCTTTTAAACTTAGTGTTAGACCAAATAACCAAACACTAGGTATAGCATATGATTAACCATATAACGACTAAGGCTTATGGGAAAACTCAGGTGAATCCTCTGATAAACGAGGATTTACCTCATGTCTCATCAATAGCGTTAGATTTGGCTTTTCGGGTAAGGTGAACCGCGGGATAAACATCAAACGAGTCACTGATAAAAACAAAAACGCACGGGATAAACTCCAATGCGTTTCGTAAAAAGAAGGAAAAACTCAATTCTGCGGGGTAATACGACTCTAGCTAAAGAGCTGCGGGAATAATCCCTTTACACCTGCCGCAATCACTTCAATACCTATGGATAGCATCAACAGCCCCATAAGACGAGTAATGACGTTAATCCCCGTCTTACCCAAAATCTTATAGATGACAGATGCCATTCTAAACAGGCCAAAACTCACTAAACCAAACACAATCACAGTAATGAACATCGCAATGATGTTCGACAATGAATTATGCTCGGCGGCAAAGACGATCACCGAACTGATAGCACCAGGTCCGGCCATCAGTGGCAAAGCCAAAGGCACAACCGCCACCGACTCCATCGCCGAGGACTCGCGATCTTCCTCTTGGTTACGCTTCACTTCGCCTAACTTACCTTGCAACATCGACATCGCAATAATGGCGATCAGACTACCACCCGCGATCCTAAAGGCTGATAACGAAATGCTGAACATATTCAGAATGTGCTGACCCGCCACAATCGTGACTAAGAGGATCACCACAACCGCAAAGTTAGCCACTTTACCCGTGTGATTTCGCTCAGCTTCAGTTTGATGGCTGGTTAAGCTCACAAACACAGGCAACAACCCGACCGGATTGATGATGGCAACTAGGCCAAGAAAAAATTTAACGTAAAGAGTTAACTCCAAGTTGCTATCCTTATGTGCGTGTCACGCCGTCTTCATCAAAATTTGCTTGAGGGCAAGTATAGTATCTCAAGCGCTATTGACTGAAAAATGAGATTTTTGAGGTTAAATCACAACTTCGAATAATATTTAGTTATCGAAGTCGATGCATTTTCAACGCAATTTTAAACAAACAAGTTACCCTAAGTGTAGTTTTATTACATAAAAGCCCGATATTGTCGGTGGTGTCACACTTTCAATGCGGCTTTAGGTGTAATTTTCTACCATAAAGAGGATTTAGTGAATGCCTTGATTCACTAAATCTTTTTAGGAGTATTAATCATGACAGTGACCAATGCACAAGAACTGGATCTCATGGTCGAGCGTGTAGCGAAAGCACAAGCCGAGTATGCGACATTCAGCCAAGCGCAAGTCGATAACATTTTCCGCGCAGCGGCCCTTGCCGCTGCCGATGCGCGTATCTCGCTGGCGAAAATGGCCGCCGCAGAAACCCGCATGGGTGTCGTTGAAGACAAAGTGATCAAAAACCACTTTGCCTCTGAGTACATTTATAACAAATACAAAGATGAAAAAACCTGTGGGATTTTATCTGAAGACGTCACCTTCGGCACTATCACTATTGCTGAACCTGTGGGCATCATTTGTGGCATAGTACCGACCACTAACCCCACATCGACTGCGATATTTAAGGCCTTAATCAGCCTTAAAACCCGTAACGCAATTATCTTCTCGCCCCATCCTAGGGCAAAAGTTTCAACCACAACTGCGGCAAAGTTAGTGCTGGATGCTGCCATAGCAGCGGGTGCGCCTAAAGACATAATTGGCTGGATTGATGAGCCCAGCGTCGCACTGTCGAATCAATTGATGACTCACCCTAAGGTTAACTTGATCCTCGCAACAGGTGGCCCTGGCATGGTGAAAGCCGCCTACTCTTCCGGTAAACCCGCGATTGGCGTAGGCGCGGGTAACACACCTATTGTTATCGATGAAACCGCCGACATCAAACGCGCGGTCAGTTCGATTCTCATGTCGAAAACCTTCGATAACGGCGTTGTTTGTGCGTCAGAACAAGCTGTGATTGTGGTTGACAGTATTTATGAGCAAGTAAAAGAGCGCTTTATCTCTCACGGTGGCTACATGCTGTCGAAGGATGAAACCGCGGCGATGCAGCAGGTCATTTTAAAAAATGGCGGTTTGAATGCCGATATCGTCGGCCAAAGCGCCGCCAGTATCGCGCAAATGGCGGGCTTTGAAGTGCCGCACTGGACTAAGGTTCTGATTGGTGAAGTCACCGACATTTGCGACAGCGAAGCCTTCGCCCATGAAAAACTATCACCACTGCTTGGCATGTACCGCGCCATCGACTTTAACGATGCCATGGATAAAGCTGAAGCTTTAGTCGCACTTGGCGGCATTGGCCACACTTCAGGGCTTTATACCGACCAAGATACCCAAACTGAACGTGTGCATGCCTTTGGTTTTAGAATGAAAACAGCACGTATCTTGATCAACACCCCAGCTTCACAGGGCGGCATTGGCGATCTGTACAACTTCAAACTAGCGCCTTCGCTGACGTTAGGCTGTGGTTCTTGGGGTGGCAACTCGATTTCAGAAAACGTTGGCCCGAGCCATCTGATCAACAAAAAAACCGTCGCTAAGAGGGCCGAAAACATGTTGTGGCACAAGCTTCCTGCATCTATCTATTTCCGCCGCGGCAGTTTACCCATCGCACTCGAAGAACTGAGCGATAAAAAACGCGCGCTGATCATCACCGACAGATTTTTGTTTAACCACGGTTATTGCGACGAAACCATGCGGATTTTAAAGGCCCAAGGCCTTGAAACCGAAATCTTTTACGATGTTGAAGCCGATCCCACTTTAGCCATAGTCCGTCAAGGCGCTAAGGTTGCCCAAAGCTTTAAACCCGATGTGATTATTGCGCTCGGCGGCGGCTCGCCAATGGATGCGGCGAAGATTATTTGGGTGATGTACGAGCATCCCGATGTGGATTTTGCCGATTTGGCGCTGCGCTTTATGGACATTCGTAAACGTATCTACAAATTCCCTAAAATGGGCACCAAGGCCATGATGGTGGCTATTCCAACCACTTCAGGCACAGGCTCAGAAGTCACCCCTTTTGCGGTAGTGACAGACGAAATTACCGGTAAAAAATACCCGATTGCCGATTATCAACTCACGCCCAACATGGCGATTGTTGATCCTAACCTAGTGATGGACATGCCTAAATCTCTGACCGCCTTTGGTGGCATAGATGCGGTGACCCATGCTCTTGAAGCCTATGTCAGCGTGATGGCAAACGAATATAGCGACGGCCAAGCACTGCAAGCCCTCGACTTACTGTGCAAATATTTACCCGATGCGTACAACTTGGGCTCACAGTCACCTGTCGCCCGTGAAAAAGTCCACAATGGCGCCACCATCGCAGGTATCGCCTTTGCTAACGCTTTCCTCGGGATTTGCCACTCAATGGCGCACAAACTGGGCGCAGAGTTCCATCTCGCCCACGGTTTAGCCAATGCGCTGCTGATCAATAACGTAATACGCTTTAACGCAACGGATCTGCCCACTAAGCAAGCGGCCTTTAGCCAATACGACAGGCCAAAAGCCCTGTGCCGTTATGCTGCCATCGCAGATCACTTGAAACTAGGCGGAAAAACGGATGAAGAAAAAGTCGAAAAATTGCTTGAGAAAATCACACACCTCAAGAAGACGATTGGCATTCCTGCTTCTATCCAAGAAGCCGGCGTCAACGAAGCCGACTTCCTCGCCAAGTTAGATGAATTAGCCGAAGATGCGTTCGATGATCAATGTACCGGTGCCAACCCACGTTACCCATTGATTAACGAGCTGAAACAACTGTTCCTCGATAGCTATTATGGCCGTGACTATAGCGATAACAACTAGGCAATCGCCTAACTATGCTAAGCGCGTGCTAAATAAACGCAGCGCGACATAAATGAAAAAGCCCTCGAATGAGGGCTTTTTACTGTGTGATGTTCCGTGGCTTACCTAGTTAATGAGTGACTTAATCGATGTGTTAACAACACGGACGTAAAATCACTTCACTAGCCGCTAACTCAACTTACGATCACTAAGCTAATCACCACTTAGCTGAGCATCACAACAAACTACGACTAACGCTGCGCCAGTACATAATCGATGGCGCTGGTGATGGCCGCAACCTGAGCCAGATTACATTCGGCCGGCGAAGCCGTTGGGCTATCTGGGTACACTTCTGTCGTGGTGTTATAGATACAACCCGTGACACTGCTGCAAAGCCCTAATGACTTAAGCGGATAGTTAATCACTCCGTGTTGCACCACAGTCGAGCCAATGATCTCGCCTTTCTCGTCGGCAGGGGCAATATGGGTCACTTTGCTCACGCCATCGATAATGGCTTTTTGGAAAGCATCCATTGAATGTTCGGTATCGCCCACAGCATAAAAACCATCAGGGATAGTGCCTTTGTCATATTCAATGCCATCACGGGCGCACAGCGCTGGACGAAACTCTAACTCATCTGAATCTGTGGTTTCATGCAAATCCACATGTAGATCAAAACCTTGCTCAACTGAAGCAACTAGGGCCATCAAGGCCGCCGATTCTTCTGCAGGGCTGTTGGCATAGAATGAACGGTTTGGATCGATAGCCTTTGGATTCCAGCGATTAATCGTCTCGTAACCCCAAGGACTCACGCACACGGCAACTACTAAGTTCACCTGTTGCACGTAATTCGCCACTTCGTTAGTTAAAAAGGCCAATGCGCCATGCACACCGCTGGTCTCGTAGCCATGCACGCCGCCAGTCACCAGCACGGTTGGCTTTTGTGGATCAAACTGCTGGCTCTTCACCGCAAATATTGGGTAACGCTCGGCATTAATCGATAAGGCGCCATATTGCACAATGCCAAGCCCAAGCGCAGACAGCTCTTCTTCCATCGCCTTGAGTGGCGTCACAACATCGTCCTGATATGAACGCTTGATTTGGGTGCTCGCCAGCCATGCGGCTTTTTCAGTCTCGCCCCATTTCTCGCCAGCGGTGCCGATGGGATAAAATGTTAAATTTGCCATAATTCCTCTATTTTTAGTTCTATTCGGTAAAGTTCTTTTTATTCAAGCTCTTTTTATTCAAGTTCTATTCGTTCAAGCTCTTCTCGCTCAAGCTTTTTCGTTGAATTGCTATTCAGTCGAATGATAGTGCTCGTGTTTGGATGATAAATGAGTGCAGTCAACCTAAAGCGTCAGCTGCATGGGGATATCACGGATGCCACCGCGATCTCGCTCGGGTCCAAGGGGCACAAAGCCAAAGCCTAAGTACACAGCCTGCGCATTCAGCGCCGAGTTCACGGTAAATACGCCCGGATTGCCTTGAGCTACACACTGAGCTTTGGCATGTTGCCACAACATTCGCGCCACGCCTTGCCCCTGTGCATGGGAGGCGACAAAAAGATGGTACAAGTGGCTATTCGCCTTCATCCCCACTACGCCTGCGAGTTGGCCCGAGTCCGTTATGGCGACATGGTACTGATAACCCATAGCAAAGTAGCTACCAATCGCTTCTATCGACATAGCATTGACTAAGATTGTAGCCCCCTCTGCAGTGCAAGTTGGGGCAATAAAATCTTGGGTTAATTGAGTGAGCAATACGCTTATTTCAGGGATATCAGTTAAGGTTGCGGCTCGAATATTCATCTCAACTCCTTGATTAAAAATAAAACCATTCCATGTGACACAATAAAAAGCCAGAACAGAGTCCTGGCTTTTTAAGACGCTTGAACAAAAGACGCTTCGCGTAAAACACTTTAATAGTTAATCACATCAAACGACTCGCCGATGATAACCCTATCAGGGCGAGCCTTACGCCTTTTATTACACTGCCATTCACTGTTTGTTATTAAACAGTCTGTCATTCAACAGTCTGTTATTGTGCTGGCAGTTACTGCTTAGTCCAGCGGTCCATCCAACGGAATACATTGGCGTACCATTGCTCTAAGTTTTCAGGTTTTAGGATCCAGTGGTTTTCATCTGGGAAAATCAACAACTCAGATGGAATACCTTTACGCTGCATAAAGCTAAAGGCCGCTAAACCTTGATCATACGGAACACGGAAGTCTTTCTCGCCGTGGATCACCAACATGGGCGTTTTCCAGTTTTCAACATAATTCACTGGGTTAAACTTCTCATATAAGGCTTTGTTATCTGAGTAAGTGCCGCCAAATTCATACTCTGGGAACCATAATTCTTCGGTCACATGGTACATAGAACGCATGTCGAACAGGCCAGCGTGGTCAACAAGACACTTGAAACCATCGTTCCAGTTACCTTGGATCCAGTTCATCATGTAGCCGCCGTAAGAACCACCGAGCGCACAGGCGTTTTGCGGGTCGAGCCATTTTTGTTGTTGGCTCACTGCCGCTAGGCCTTTTTGCAGATCTTCTAATGGCTTACCGCCCCAATCTTGGCTGATAGAATCCGTAAAGGCTTGACCGTAACCGGTTGAGCCGTGGAAATCCACCATGACAACGCCATAACCGGCACCCGCCCATAACTGCGCGTTCCATCGACCGCTGAAGGCATTACCAAATGAACCCTGCGGTCCACCATGCACTAAGTAGGCAATCGGGTATTTTTTACCTTCTTGGAAGTTAGCTGGTTTGATCCAGTAACCGTAGACGTCTTCGTTATTCCAACCCTTGAAGCTGAACTGTTCAAACTTACCGAACTTGATCTCGGCTAGCTTGTCTTTGTTCACTTCAGTCAGACGCTTAAGCCCTTGGCCATCTGTAGTGATACTGTAGAGATCGCCCGGCTCAACTAAGGTTTTGCTGTCGAAAATCAGTTCATCGTTAGTGACCGCAATTAAGCTATTCGTGCCATCGCTGTAGATAGAACGCACATCGCCAAATTGAGTATTCACTTGGAAAATAGATACTTGGCCTATGTCTTGCGCCGTGACATACAAGGTACGATTGTCAGGGGCAAACATCAGTGAGCTTGGGCTACGATCCCACAATGGCGCCACTTCTTTGATTTGGCCTGTGGTAGTATCACGCAGCATGATGCCGTAACGATCCGCTTCAAAACCCGGTTTCTTCATCGCTAAATAGGCCATGTAACGACCATCGCTCGAAAACGTTGGCTGTGCATCCCATGCGAGATTGTCTTTGGTTAAGTTCGTTGCAGTGCCGCCAGTGACTGGCACTTGCCACAAATCATAGTTAGTGGTCCAAGCTTGATCTTTGCTCGGCGCTTTAGCGCTATAAACGACGAATTTACCGTCTGGGGTGAAGGTCACTTCTTCCATACCCGAGAATGGTTTTGGCGGCGTTTCAGTGTCTAACCCTTGGGTGACATCAACAACTTTAGTCAGTTTTTCACCGTTGACTGCGCCCACAAATAAGTGGCTACGGGCATGATCTTCCCAAGTGTCCCAGTGGCGAACCATTAACTGCTTGTATTCGCGGCCAGTCGATTTACGCTCAGATTCAGCGGTAAATTTATCCTTTGAGCAGGCTAAATCCTTACACTCTGGGAATACGCGCATGCTGAGTACAACTTGCTTACCGTCGTTTGATAGTTTGTAACCATCAATATCCAAAGGTAAATCAGAAACTTGAACCGCTTCACCGCCCGTTAATGGCAGTTGGAATAGCTGGCTTGAACCGCTACGACCGGCAAGAAAATAAATCGACTTGTCGTCAGTGGCAAAACTCACATCGTGCTCAGTGCCCGCAGCAGAGGTCAGTTGTAACGGCTTCGCTTTCGTGTCAGTCAGATCCAATAGATACAGATCAGAACGGCCCTCTCTCTTATCGTTTACCGTTTTAAGACCATAAACTAATTTAGTGCCATCGTGGGACACTGTCGCAGAATGCATCTTATTGAGTTTAATGAGTTGTTGCACAGTAAAAGGCGTTGGATCGGCCGCTTGGGCTGATAACGCCAAGCCTGCGGCGCCGAGCGCCAATAGGAGAGGAGCTATTTTCATTGTTATGTCCGTCTTTTGTTGAACAGGTTCGAGGCTTGCAAATATTCGATAATCATCATTGCTGCAAACACGAATGTTAAAAACGATCTGAGATCGTATCTTTTGAAGATAAGCTTGCCACACTATCGAAACAAAAACGCTCAGGCAAGCCAAATGGCGAACCTGAGCGTATTTTTTTGTGACAAAATGTCAGTGGCGCAATGATTTGTCTAAGGAACTGATATCAGATTACCGAAGCAACCGATATCAGAGCGCAAATTTAAACGGCTTTGCTTAAAAAGCCATCAAGTTCAATCCGCTAACGCCTTCGCTTCACTCCCACTTAGGCTTTCGCGTTGGCGATATTCACTTTCCAAATTGCTGGGCCAGTTTCATGGGCGTTCACGCCATTTGAATCCACAGCCACAGTCACTGGCATATCTTGCACGTCAAACTCGTAAATCGCTTCCATGCCTAAATCGGCAAAGGCCACGACGCGAGAATGTTTAATCGCTTTTGACACTAAATACGCAGCGCCGCCAACGGCCATCAGATATACCGCTTTGTGTTTTTTGATTGATTCAACTGTCGCAGGGCCGCGCTCAGCTTTACCTATCATGCCCATCAAGCCTGTTTTTTCTAACATTAGGTCAGTGAATTTATCCATACGAGTTGCTGTGGTTGGGCCCGCAGGACCGACAACTTCAGCACCGACTGGATCAACTGGGCCAACGTAGTAAATAAACTTACCCGTAAAGTCCACGCCTTCTGGCAGACCTTCACCACTTTCGATTAGGCTTTGAATGCGCTTATGGGCAGCATCACGACCTGTGAGCATTTTACCGCTCAGCAGAATGGTTTCACCGCTCTGCCACTGCTCGATATCCGATTGGGTCACAGTATCTAAGTTAACACGGCGCACATCATCACCCACTTCACGGGTGATTTCTGGCCAATCTGACAATGATGGTGGCGTTAATTCAGCTGGACCTGAGCCATCTAAATGGAAATGTACGTGGCGAGTCGCTGCACAATTAGGGATCATCACCACAGGTTTTGAAGCCGCGTGGGTGGACGCCGATTTGATTTTAACGTCTAACACTGTGGTTAAACCGCCAAGACCTTGGGCACCTATGCCTAAATTGTTCGCGCGTTCAAAAATATCTAAACGCAGCTTTTCTTCGGTTGTTTGCGCGCCACGGGCCATCAACTCATGGATATCCACGCTTTCCATCAGTGCTTCTTTGGCTAATACGGCGGCTTTTTCTGCCGTACCGCCAATGCCGATACCCAGCATACCCGGTGGACACCAGCCTGCGCCCATCGTCGGTAACGTTTTTTCTACCCAAGCGGCGATATCGTCAGATGGGTTTAACATCACCATCTTAGCTTTGTTTTCACTGCCGCCGCCTTTGGCCGCAATCGCTACTTCGATGTGGTTGCCTGGCACCATGTCGATGTGCACCACAGATGGGGTGTTATCTTTGGTATTTTTACGGCTGCCCGCAGGATCTGACACGATTGATGCACGCAGAGGGTTATCAGGATTGGTATAGGCACGACGAACACCTTCGTCGACCATTTCCTGAATTGTCATATCGGTTTTGTCCCATTGGACACCCATACCCACTTTAACGAAGGTGGTGACAATCCCAGTGTCTTGACACAGAGGACGCTTGCCTTCGGCCGACATACGCGAGTTAATTAAGATCTGGGCAATGGCATCCTTCGCCGCCGCACTTTGTTCACGCTCATAAGCTTGGCTCATGGCATCCACAAAATCCTTCGGGTGGTAATAAGAGATGTATTGCAAAGCATCCGCCACACTTTCAATAAAGTCGGCTTGCTTTATCACAGAATTGACAGACATTTCATGGTTAGCATGGTTAGATGACATAGTAGGAGCGCTCCAGCAGCCTTTGCGGCCTAACTTATTTTTGTTTAATTCTTTCTGGGCCAATATGATACTCTTTCCCATCTTTTTGGGCTACATCACATTTTGAATAGGGTTAATCGATGGCAATTAGGGCGTCAAAACAGCTTGCATCACGCCAACTTGACTGGACATTAAGCACCGCAGCACTCTTCGAACACTTTGCCAATGACCCATGGGCAATCCTGTTAGATTCGGCGAACGCGCCACATCAGGACGCTCGATTCGACATCATTTGCGCCAATCCCATCGCAACATTAGTGACTCAGGGCGAGCGTAGCGATATAAAGCTCATCGATACGAGCTTGAGCTTACCCGAGGCGATGGACCCAAACCGTGATCCCTTCGACCTGCTCAACACTTTATTAAATCATTGGTATTCAAAATCTTTTGATTGCAATCTGCCCTTCAGTGGCGGCGCAATGGGCAGCTTTAGTTACGACTTAGGCCGTCGCATCGAATCCCTGCCGACAAGCGCTCAGCAAGATATTCAACTGCCAGAGATGAACATCGGCTTTTACGACTGGGCGTTAGTTTATGATTACCAAGCCCAGTGTTGGCATTTATTGCACTATTTAGGTGAAGCGGCACTCGACATTGAATTGAATAAAATTCAAGCGAAAATGGCACACAAGCCAAACTCAGATGCATTCATGCTCACAGGACCATGGACAGCACAAATCGATAAAGCCCAATACACTGCCAAATTTGAGGCAGTACAAGCCTATTTGCACAGCGGCGATTGCTATCAAATAAATTTAACCCAAAGATTTGAAGCTGGCTATCAAGGCGACGAATGGTCGGCTTACTGCCAACTGCGCAATGCCAATAAAGCCCCCTTCTCGGCCTTTATGCGGTTACCGCAAAACGCGATTTTATCGATTTCACCTGAGCGCTTTATTCAGCTTCGCGGTGATGATATTCAGACTAAACCCATCAAAGGCACGCTGCCGCGTCACGCAGATCCCGCGCTCGACGCAAAAGCTGCGAGCACCCTTGCCAGCTCGCCAAAGGATCGCGCCGAAAACGTCATGATTGTCGATTTGCTGCGTAATGATATCGGCAAGGTAGCAGCGGCAGGCTCGGTACGTGTACCGCATCTGTTTGAGATTGAAAGCTTTCCTGCCGTGCATCACCTTGTCAGTACAGTGACGGCTAAGCTTGATGCTAAGTACAGCGCCAGCGATTTGCTGCGCGCGGCGTTCCCCGGCGGCTCAATTACTGGCGCACCGAAAATCCGCGCCATGGAAATTATCGAAGAACTCGAACCTTCACGGCGCAGTCTGTACTGTGGATCTATGGGCTATATCAGCCAAGATGGCCAAATGGATACCAGTATCACCATTCGCACTATTGTGGCTGAGCAGGGGAAACTCTATTGCTGGGCGGGCGGCGGCATAGTGGCGGATTCAGAAGTGAATGCTGAATACCAAGAAACCTTTGATAAGATCAGCCGGATTTTGCCTTTGCTTGGCGCAGAGCCGCAAAAGCCGTAAGCTTTACTACTAAACAGTCACGGAAACCTCGATGGATCAAGCGGAATTTAGACTCAGATTTAATCTGCACCCTTTAGCACTGCAAGATCCGGCGGCCTTCCCACACCTTGGACTGCGCAAAGCCGCGGTGTTGATCCCGCTGCAGGATATCAACGGTGAACTGAATCTGATTTTAACCCAAAGACCCATGCACCTTCGCGCCCATCCAGGGCAGATCAGTTTCCCCGGCGGTAAAATTGAGCCCTACGATGTCGATGCAATTGCGGCTGCGTTAAGGGAAGCAGAAGAAGAAATAGGATTATCGCGGTATAACGTCGATGTGGTGGGCACATTTCCGGCCCACAATACCTTTACCGGATTTGAAATCACGCCCGTGGTCGGCATTATCAAGCAGGCATTTGATTGGAAACTCGATCCCGGTGAGGTAGCCGATTGCTTTACTGTGCCATTAAGCTTTTTTATTGAGCCGAGCAATCGTCACCAAAAACGCTTTTTACGCCAAGGGCGCTACTACAGCGTGCATTTTATTCCCTACCAACAACGCTTTATCTGGGGCGCGACCGCCGCCATTATCGACCATTTATGCCGCCAGTTAAGCATTCCTGCCGATATCCTCTGACTTTCTTTTCCATAGCGAAACAGCTACAAGCCAACAGGTTCGCTTAAACCACCAAATGAATATACAAACCGGCGACAATCGAGGTTAACAGCAACATGGGAATGTTAAACCAATAACCCATGCGGCTATGGTGGGCGACATAATAGTTAAACGCTAAACTGACCAAACTAATACCGCCACAGGCCCAAATCAAATACTGTAATAACTGGGTTTCGTGTGGATCCCAATGGACTCTAAATGTCGCGCCACGGCTTAAATAATCGCCGACTTCGCGGTCAGGCCTCGCATCACCGAACACTAATAACGCATAGACGGCCAACGCCCAGCCTAAAATGGATAATGTCGCGAGGATAATTTGAAATATTCTAACTTTACTCATACTGCCTCCCGCCGTTTAACTCACGATATCGCTAAATATCGGTAATATTAACCTCAGGATACCTTTTTCAGCTTGAGAAAAGCCACCAGCAAGGTAATATAAACCTCCAAAATTTTCATATAAAACGTTTCGTTGGAGAATTAAGCAACAATGAGCATCGCATCTGTCGCATCTGTATTTAAAGGTGAGCACGCCGTCGGTTCTAAAGTCACAGTTCGTGGCTGGGTCAGAACCCGTCGTGACTCTAAAGCCGGCATCTCTTTTTTAGCTGTTTATGACGGCTCTTGCTTTAATCCTATCCAAGGTGTCGTGCCCAATAGCTTAGATAATTACGACAACGAAGTGTTAAAGCTAACTGCGGGTTGTTCTGTTGTGATGACAGGCGACGTGGTGGAATCTCCAGGCGCAGGTCAAGCATTTGAGCTGCAAGTGACTGATATTGAAGTCGCAGGCTGGGTTGATGATCCAGACACTTACCCAATGGCCGCTAAACGTCACTCAATTGAACATTTACGCGAATTAGCGCACTTACGCCCACGCACTAACATTATTGGTGCTGTTGCCCGCGTGCGTAACTGTTTATCCCAAGCGATTCACCGCTTCTACCACGAAGAAGGCTTTATTTGGGTATCGACCCCACTTATCACCGCCTCTGACTGTGAAGGTGCCGGTGAAATGTTCCGCGTATCGACCTTAGATATGGAAAACCTGCCACGTACCGATGCAGGAAAAGTCGATTACGATAAAGATTTCTTCGGTAAAGAAGCTTTCCTAACCGTATCTGGCCAGTTGAACGCTGAAACTTACGCCTGTGCACTGTCAAAAGTGTATACCTTTGGCCCCACTTTCCGTGCTGAAAACTCAAACACCAGCCGCCACTTAGCGGAATTCTGGATGGTTGAGCCTGAAGTGGCCTTCGCTAACTTAAACGACATCGCTGGCCTTGCCGAAGCTATGTTGAAATACGCATTCAATGCCGTATTGACTGAGCGTATGGACGATTTAACTTTCTTCGCCCAGCACGTTGATAAGACAGTGATTGACCGTCTGCAATCTTTCGTTTCAAGCGATTTTGCGCAAGTGGATTACACAGATGCGGTTGAAATTCTGCAAAACTGTGGCAGAACCTTCGAGTTCCCAGTGTCTTGGGGTATCGACTTATCTTCTGAGCATGAGCGTTACTTAGCCGAAGAACACTTCAAAGCCCCTGTGGTAGTGAAGAACTATCCAAAAGATATCAAGGCCTTCTACATGCGCTTAAACGATGACGGTAAAACCGTTGCCGCGATGGACGTGTTAGCCCCAGGTATCGGTGAAATCATCGGCGGTTCTCAACGTGAAGAGCGTTTAGACGTGCTGGATATGCGTTTAGCTGAAATGGATCTGAACCAAGAAGATTACTGGTGGTACCGTGATATGCGCCGTTATGGCACAGTGCCACACGCAGGTTTTGGTCTAGGGTTTGAGCGTTTAGTGTCTTACGTGACGGGCGTTAACAACATTCGTGATGTTATCCCGTTCCCACGTGCACCGCGCACAGCGAACTTCTAATATCTCTTTGTTTGGGCTTGTGACTCTGTGGAGTAACAAGCTCAACATTAGAATATAAGCTAAGGCGTCGCTACTGCGCCTTAACAAAACGAAAAGGAGCTGAACATTCAGCTCCTTTTTTGTTTCTGCGCTTTTGCTAGCATGCTTAGCTAATACTTTGGACTAATACTCTGAACTAATACCATGAGTTAGCAGCATAAATTATCATCACGACCCAACACTAATGCCTAACCCTATTACCTAACATCATAAGGCGAAACAGCCACTCATTCGCTTGATACTAATCCACTTGTTACTTATCCGCTTGATGCAGCGCCTGCGTGATATATTCCGCCACGTGTTTGGCTGCGATTTCATCGATTGAGGTTAACTTAATATGGCGGCGAAATTTGCCACTGCCTTCGAGTACCTTGTGTGGATCGCTAAGGTTTGCGCCCAGACTGAACTCCAATGATACATGTTGTTTATAGGCAAACACCCCACCAAAAGCGCTCTTCGTGCTAAAGAGAATTCCACCGTACTTAACAGTTTCAGTGATATCGAGCGAGGATACGGCAGCAGTGGCGTTAACGGTTTGGCGCACGCCCTGCACGATTTCAAGCAGGCTCGGGCTCATAAAACCAATGTCTTCTAAGAGTTTTTCAAGTTGTTCATTCATCATCGCCTCCTGCGTAATGGCATTTTCCATAGCGGCCTTCCATAATGTCGATTGTATCCTGTACAGTGAACTGAATAAAACCCCGTCAGGCACTCATAAACAAAATCAATCGCTTAAACGTTATCTCAGCATGCCAACTACCAAGTGAAGTCGCAATGCCATGCTGCCATTACAATCAATAAAAAGGCCAAGCAGGTATGCTTGGCCTTTGGCTGGAGATATCTAACTAACCTTAAATAACACTAAGCAACATCAAGTAACACGAGCCTAAGTCACGCTAAGCCACACGAGGTCTCACTCTGTTTAAGATTAGAAGCCCTTCACACCCGCCATATCGGGGAGATGGTGAGCAATCCCCTTGTGGCAATCGATACAGGTCTTTTCGCCGCTCGCCAGTGACGTTGAGTGCATCTGCGCCGCTCTGGGTGATTGGCGGGTAAAGTCCATATACGTAAAGTTATGGCAGTTACGGCACTCGAGCGAGTCATTGGCCTTTAATCGCGCCCACTCATGCTCAGCCAGTTCGCGCCGTTTACTTTCAAACTTGTCTCGGGTGTTAATCGTACCGAAAACCTTGCCCCACACTTCCTTAGAGGCCTGCATTTTACGGGCGATTTTATCGGTCCAGTTATGTGGTACATGGCAATCTGGGCACGTTGCCCGCACACCGCTGCGGTTAGTAAAGTGAATTGTCGTCTGTAACTCTTGATAGACGTTGTTTTCCATTTCATGGCAACTGATGCAGAAGGCTTCCTTGTTGGTCGCTTCAAGGGCTGTGTTAAAGCCGCCCCAGAAAATCACTCCCGCCACAAAGCCACCTAAGGTCAAAAAACCTAAACTGTAATGCACACTCGGACGATTGAGTACCTGCCAGATTTTTTTCAGTTTATCTAACATGCTAACTCCTAGTGTTTTTTCTGCTCAGTGTTGGCTTTGATCAAATGTTCCATGTCCACAAAGTCGTTTTCGACCAGTAGCTTGGCATCTAACTGCGGCACATGACACTGAGTGCAAAAATATCGGCGCGGCGATAATGTGGCTAAGAAGTTATTATCCCTGTCCATAAAATGCGTGACGCTGACCATAGGTGCTTGGGATTCCCCAATGCGGTTGCGGGCATGGCAGGCCATACATTTGTTCACTTTAAGATCGAGCTGATAACCGTCGATCTTATGCGGGATCACAGGCGGCTGCATGGGGTAGCTGCGCACTTCCTTCACATCGGTATTACGCACGTTTTGCATCGCCGGCGGCGTCGGTTCCACATCAATTGGCGCTTGTCGCAGGGTCGCTATTTTTTCGTCGGGAATACTGGCGGCAGAGACTGCCGTCATCATCAATGAACCGAATGCCAGTAAACCGATCGCTGAAACTAATTGTAGAGTTTTCATCGTGTTCTCCTTAAACCTTGACGATCTTCACCGCACATTTTTTAAAGTCAGTTTGTTTTGACAAGGGATCTGTCGCATCCAAGGTTACTTTATTAATGAGCTGGCTAGCATCGAACCAAGGCACAAACACTAAGCCCACAGGCGGTTTGTTACGGCCACGGGTTTCAACTCGGGTCTTAATTTCACCACGACGTGACACCACACGAATTTCATCGCCACGGCGCAGACCGCGCTTCTTGGCATCTTCAGGATGCATAAAACACACTGCATCAGGGAAAGCGCGATAAAGCTCAGGCACACGTTGGGTCATAGAACCTGAGTGCCAATGTTCCAGCACTCGGCCCGTCGATAACCAAATATCGTATTCTTCGTCTGGCGACTCGGCGGCGGGTTCATAGGGCAGCGCAAAGATCACCGCACGGCCATCGGGATGACCATAAAACTCAAAGCCTGTGCCCGCTGTCACATAAGGATCGCTCCCCTCGCGGAAACGCCACTTGGTTTCCTTGCCATCCACCACAGGCCAACGCAGACCATGGGCCTCGTGATAGGCATCAAACGGCGCTAAGTCATGACCATGACCACGGCCAAAGGAGGCGTATTCTTCAAACAGGCCTTTTTGTACATAGAAACCAAAATGTTTCGCTTCATCGTTCAGATACTTAGGATCGGCATCCGCCAGCGGAAACTTATCGACATGGCCATTTTTATACAGGACTTCGAAAAGCGTTTTACCTTTGAACTCAGGGTTCGCCGCTAATACATCCTTGGGCCACACTTCATCTGTGGTGAAACGTTTCGCAAATTCCATCAACTGCCACAGATCCGAATGCGATTCACCGGGCGCTTGTACCATTTGATGCCAAAACTGAGTACGGCGCTCGGCGTTACCGTAAGCGCCCTCTTTTTCAACCCACATCGCAGTGGGCAAAATCAGATCGGCAGCTTGGGTGGTGACGGTAGGATAAGCATCGGACACCACGATAAAGTTGGCAGGGTTACGGTAACCCGGTAGCCCTTCTTCGTTAATGTTCGGCCCCGCCTGCATATTGTTGTTCACTTGTACCCAATAGCAGTTCAAGTCACCGTCTTTAAGGCGGCGGTTTTGCTCAACGGCGTGATAACCGGGTTTGGGCGGAATGATACCGCTTGGAATTTTCCACGTCTCTTCAGCGCGTTTTCTGTGCTCGGGATTAGTCACCACCATGTCGGCGGGTAGACGATGGGAGAAAGTCCCCACTTCACGTGCCGTGCCGCAGGCCGATGGCTGACCGGTCAGCGAAAATGGGCTGTTACCTGGGGTTGAAATCTTACCCGTTAACAAATGGATGTTGTAAATCAGGTTATTACACCAGACACCACGGGTATGTTGGTTAAATCCCATGGTCCAGAACGACGTCACTTTGACATTCGGATCGGCATATAGCTTAGCCAATTCGATCAGTTTATCTTCCGGCACCCCAGACAGTTTACTGACTCTCTCGACTGTATATTCGGCAACAAAGGCTTTGAAGGCTTCAAAATCAATTGCCGTTGAATCCCCTGCGGTTTTCACATTTTTAGCTTTTTGCTCAAGGGGATGAGTCGGACGTAAACCGTAGCCGATATCAGTCGTGCCTTGGCGGAAATTCACGTGCTTTTTAACGAAATCCCAGTTCACTTTATCGTTTTGAATAATGTAGTTGGCAATAAAGTTCAACATGGCCAAATCCGTTTGCGGCGTGAACACTATCGGAATATCCGCCAGATCGAAGGAGCGATTCTGGAAAGTCGATAACACAGCCACTTTGACATGGGGTTCACTCAAGCGTCTGTCTGTCACTCGACTCCACAGGATCGGGTGCATCTCGGCCATGTTCGAGCCCCAAAGCACGAATGCATCGGCGGCTTCCATATCGTCATAGCAGCCCATTGGCTCATCGATACCGAAGGTGCGCATAAACCCGACCACGGCAGACGCCATACAATGGCGTGCATTAGGGTCGATATTGTTCGAACCAAAGCCCGCCTTCATCAACTTAACGGCGGCGTAACCTTCCCACACAGTCCATTGGCCCGAACCAAACATGCCCACGGCCGTTGGCCCTTTGGCTTTAATGGTTTCTTTCCACTTTTGCGCCATGATGTCGAAGGCGCTGTCCCAGCTTATCGGCGAAAACTCACCGTGCTTGTCGTACTTGCCATCCGTCATTCGCAGCATGGGCGTAGTTAAGCGATCGCTGCCGTACATGATCTTCGACAGAAAATAGCCTTTAATACAGTTAAGACCACGGTTCACTTCACTGTTGGCATCGCCGTGGGTTGCCACCACTTTGCCGTCGCGGGTGGCGACAATCACAGAGCAGCCCGTACCACAGAAACGACAAGGCGCCTTGTTCCACTCTAATTTGGTTTGTTCTGAGCTGGTTATCAGGTTACTTGCGCCAGCGGGCAAAGCTAAACCTGCGGCCCCTGCAGCGGCAATCACCGCGTTGGCCTTAATAAAGTCACGTCTGTTCATATTCATTCTTCACCCTCTTCGAGCGTTTCACTCTGGTGGTAAACCATAGTGGCGGATAACACACCCGGAATGGCATTGATCGCTTCTATGCAGTCCATCAAGGCGCGCTGAGTCTCACCTTCGATAACCACGACCAATTTCACTTCGTTGTTGACGGAAAGTTCGGCATTTTCAATGGTCATGATCTCTTGTCTAACATCTGCCATTTTCTGCGGTAAGACCTGCACCACTAAACTGGTGATATGGAGTTCTTTGCTCATCCGACATTCCACTCTTTGTCTAATATTTGATAATAAAGCGATTAACCCGCTCCCGGCGGTCCAGTCAGGATCTGACTAAACCAAATTGCAAAGCCCAAGCCACTGACCAGCAGCACGGACAATAACGGTGCGAGAAATACGGTTAAAAAGATAAAAATTTTCAGTTCTAAGGATTTTTCTTCTGCGGTGCTAGCACTCATGCATCCTCCAAGAGGTGTGTTCCTGCCATTTTTTCGCGCTGGAACAAGCGTCAGCGGCAGGTTTTATGTATATCCGTTGCATCTTTAACTCACTCAAACATCATACCTTTTAGTTGTTAACAAACTGTATACCTCCAAATTGGTAAAGCTGATGATGCTTGATCCAGATCATCAATTTGGCGATAGATTTAACTAGCTCATGGTTTGTAAACGATTTACTAGATTGTAATGAGGTGAATTCGGACAAAGAAGTTATTAAGGTGTGGCTAAAACATGGTCAAAGATCAGTTTTTTAGCAAGGTGAATGCTTAAAATTAGCGCTAAATATCTCCAAAGGAGTAAAGCAAACTGATTAGGGCGTGTTGACGTTTCGAGATTAAATGTTGTTTGCTCAGGTAAGTTAGTGACCGCAAAACGAGAACGACTAAAACCACAAAGTAAAAACGCCGCTAAGTAAGCTTAGCGGCGTAATGAGATAACCAAGAATAACAACTATTGAGTCGTAAATAATAAATTCACTGACCTCATATTTTTATACTTGTTGGATATGATTCAAAATGCGTTTTTCAGATATCGGATAAGCCGTGCCTAACACCTGCGCAAAACAGGAAACACGATACTCTTCAATCATCCAGCGTGCCTCGATTAACGCGGGCGGTGTCGGCTGCGATCGTGGCACTTTCGCCAGTTGTGCGTTCAATGCTTCCTGTACCTTGTTAATGCTCTGCATATGCAAACGGTCACGAGTTGGATCGACAGGTAACTTCTCGACACGGATTTCAATCGCTTTTAAGTAACGCGCCACATCGGCTAAACGATTCCAACCGCAGGATTCAACAAACCCTTTAAACACTAATTTGTCTAATTGGCTTTGAATATCACTCATAGCAAAAGCGATATCTAAGCTAATTTTGCCCTTGAGACGCTTTTTAATGCTCTGGTATAAAGTCAAAATCTGCTCAACCTTCAAGGCAATTTGCTCGGCGGTCGGGTTGAGCTCTTGGCGAACCCAGTCCTTTGCCTGCTCAAATTGGGCTTGATTACGCACATCGAGGGCTTTTTCATCCAATAATTGCTGCACAGCGGCGGCAATAATGTCATCAATCAAGATTTGTACTTGACCAAAGGGATTGAAATACATCGCCAATTTCGCCTTATTCGGCAAAGCTTGCTGTAAATGTTTTACCGGTGATGGAATGTTTAACAGCAACAAGCGTCGCAGACCTTGGCGATGAGCATCTAAGGCTTCAAATTCATCATCAAATAATTTGATCGCAACACTGTCTTTTTTATCGATCAGCGCCGGAAACGCCCGTACTTGGTAATTGCCTTTTTGCTGCTGATATTGCTGCGGCAAATCACCAAAAGACCACTCGGTTAACGCTTCTTGCTCTATGCCTTTATCCGCCACCTGACGAATGGCCTTCGCCACCACGCCCTGCAACTCGGCTTTTAAGGTATCGAGCACCCGACCTTCGGCGACTAAGTTGTTTTTATCGTCTTCGATTTTAAAGTTCATCTGCAAATGCGCAGGGATCTGCGTTAAATCAAAATCTTCCGGCGTTATACGCGTGCCACTCATGCGCAGCAATTGCTTGCACATGGCTTCAAGCAAACTGGCACTAAAAGGCACCATGGCCTGCACGCAAGCGCGGGCATAGTCAGGCGCTGGCACAAAGTTACGTCGTAAACTCTTAGGCAAAGATTTGATCAGCGCGATGCACTTTTCTTCCCTCAGCCCCGCCACTAACCAATCAAAATCGCTATCGTCGATTTGATTGAGCAGCGCCACCGGAATGTGCACCGACACGCCGTCATCCGCCGCAGCGGGTTCAAAGTGATAACTCAGCTGCAGGCGCAAATTGCCCTTGTGCCATGTATCGGGGAAATCCAAGGTCGAGATATGGTCGGCATTGCGCTGCATTAACAGCGCTTTGCTGAAATCGAGTAAATCCGGTTGCTCGCGCTTGGCTTTCTTCCACCAGCCAAAAAACAGCTGGGCGTTGTAAATCCCCTCGGGGATCCGCGGCTCGTAAAAATCCACCAACACTTGTTCGTCCACCAAAATATCGCGGCGACGGGATTTATGCTCAAGTGATTCAATGTCTTCAAGCAGCTTTTGGTTAGCGACAAAAAACGCTTCTTGGGTTTGCAACTGCCCTTCTGCCAAGGCGCTGCGGATAAAAATCTCACGCGCTTCAACGGGATCGATGGGGCCGTATTGCACTTTGCGACGGTGTACAACCGTCAAGCCATAGAGCACTTGATTCTCAAGGGCGATAACGCTGCCAGGTTTTGCCTCAAAATGAGGCTCTACATAGCTTTTCTTAATCAAATGCGCCGCTAAGGGCTCTAGCCATTCTGGTTCAATTTTGGCGCAGCAGCGGGCGAATAAGCGCGATGTTTCGGTAAGCTCAGCGGCCATGATCCACTTAGGGCCTTTTTTGGCCAAAGGCGAACCGGGAAACACAAAAAACTTACGATTACGCGCACCTAAATACTCGTTATTGTTATCTTTAAAACCAACATGGCTCAACAATCCCGACAACAACGCACGGTGCAAGCTGTCGTAATTGGCGGGTGTATCGTTTAAACGCCACTTTAAATCGTGCACGGCTTGTTTAAGCTGAGTGTATAAGTCCTGCCACTCGCGCACGCGCAAATAGGCTAAATATTCATCGCGGCATTTTTTACGGAACTGACTTGCTGATAACTCTTTTTGCTGATCTTTTAAGTGCTGCCACAGGTTAATCCAACTGACGAAATCGGAACTGGGATCGGCAAAACGACGATGGGCTTCATCACTGGCTTGCTTCTTCTCCATCGGGCGTTCGCGGGGATCTTGAATCGATAAGCCCGCAGCAATCACTAGCACTTCGTTCAAACAACCTAACTGCTGACTCTCGACCACCATACGCGCCAAACGCGGATCCACAGGAATTTGCGCCAAGTTGCGCCCAAGTGGCGTCAATACTAGCTTGCCGTGTTTGCTCTCAACCGCTTGTAATTCTTCGAGCAGCAAAAAACCATCGCGGATATGGCGTGGATCGGGTGGCTCGATAAATGGGAAGCCGCCGATATCACCCAAACCGATGGCGAGCATCTGTAAAATGACCGAGGCCAAGTTAGTGCGCAAAATTTCAGGATCGGTAAACGCCGGACGATTATTAAAATCCGCCTCATCGTACAAACGAATACAAATACCCGGTCCCACACGACCACAACGGCCTTGACGCTGATTAGCGCTTGCCTGCGAGATAGGTTCAATTGGTAAGCGTTGCACCTTAGTGCGATAGCTATAGCGGCTGATACGCGCCGTACCTGGGTCGATAACGTAGCGAATACCCGGCACAGTCAACGAAGTTTCCGCCACGTTCGTCGCTAATACAATCCGCCTGCCCCTGTGACTGCTGAAGACTTTGGATTGCTCGCCATAGGATAAACGAGCGTACAGCGGCAAAATTTCGGTATCGCGGTAATTACGCCGACTTAATTGTTCGGCCGTATCGCGAATTTCCCGCTCGCCGTTCATAAAGATCAGAATGTCGCCCAGCCCTTCGGCCACCAGCTCATCGACGGCGGCAAAAATGCCTTCGATTTGATCTAAATCGGCATCGCTATCTTGCACTAAGGGTCGATAACGGGTTTCGACCGGAAAGGTACGGCCCGACACTTCGATAATCGGCGCATTGTTGAAATGCTTAGAAAAACGCTCCACGTCTATGGTCGCCGACGTGATGATGACTTTAAGATCGGGGCGTCTTTTAAGAATTTGTTTAAGGTAGCCCAGAATAAAATCGATATTCAGGCTGCGCTCGTGGGCCTCATCTATGATGATGGTATCGTATTGATCGAGATTGCGATCTGAGGTCAATTCCGCCAGTAAAATACCGTCGGTCATCAACTTAATATAAGAGTCACTCTTAAGTGCATCGGCAAACCGCACTTTAAAGCCGACCACTTCACCGAGCGGGCTTTGTAATTCTTCAGCGACTCGGCTCGCCACGCTGCGGGCAGCCAATCGTCTTGGCTGGGTGTGGCCAATCATGCCACGGCAACCTAAGCCGAGTTCTAAACAAATTTTGGGGAGCTGCGTGGTTTTACCCGAGCCCGTTTCACCAGCAATGATCACCACTTGATTGCCCGCAATCGCGCGCGCAATGTCATCGCGCATCAAAGAAACGGGAAGGTTTTCAGGATATTGGATTTTAGGGCGAGCGTTACGGCGCTGCTCAACCTTCTCAAACGCCGCCTGCGCTTGCTCACTCAGCTGGGCTAAGATTTGGGTCTTTTTATCTGAGTCGGCTTCTTTATTGAGCTTAAATAAACGACGACGGATCCTAGACGCATCAGCCTGATAACAAAGATTAAGAAAGGCGTTCGATAGCGGATGTTTGTCTGAGTTCAAATCCAAATTCCATTGCTAGCATCAAAAACGGCGATCCTAGCAAGGAAAGTGGCGCAATGGTATTGCTAATTTACTCTGCACTCAGGATAAAGGGTGTCAGATTATCTCCACTGCGGCTCAGATTAAACTGGTGACAGATAACATTGTTGCATATAGATATTCATCGCTTTGAGCACATTAGTGCGATTTATCGTGCCAATCACTTTACCGTGTTCAACTACAGGATAAACCTTAGGTTTAGGCCCGAGCATTTGTTCAGCGAGTTGCAAAATACTGTCATCAGGCCCGACAAACAGTACTTCAGTACGCATACAATCCTTCACCACTGAGGTCATATCGCAGTGATAGCTACTTTTGATCATCACAGCCAGACAATCCTGCTGGGATAAAAAGCCCACCAAATCGCCCGCCTCATCAACCACAGCGGCGCCCATTTTATTATTATCTAACAGCTTTTCGACCGCGGTCGCCAGCGACATATTCGCGCGCAGTAACACGGGCTGACGATCCATATGGTCACGAATCTTAATTAAGTCCATAGTCTTCCCCTCGAATTAACCCTACGTTTGAAGTCTAGTCAAAATATCGGCAAGGATGTGCGATTTATATCGATTGCGCTTATCTAGTGTGTAAACTGAATGTCAAAAAGTGCTGACAGAATAGAAAGAAACAACAAACGGATACACAGCACGATGAGATAATAAATGTCTCGTTAAGTGTTAGACGAAGCTGCTGACTCGGCAAACTTGGCGGCGTCTTGTACGGCTTGCAAGTCCTCTTCGATATCAAGCATTTTTTGTGAACGCTTCAGTGCT
Organism: Shewanella sp. 1180_01; assembly: GCF_052850535.1. NCBI lineage: Bacteria > Pseudomonadati > Pseudomonadota > Gammaproteobacteria > Alteromonadales > Shewanellaceae > Shewanella > Shewanella sp. 1180_01. The sequence continues at coordinate 64,119 of NZ_VXCT01000013.1, read as the reverse complement.
AACCGACCGTGGTACTCGGCCGCCGCGCGTATTTCCCCGTCACCACTGGATGCTAACGATTCAAGCGCTTTTTGTAGCCGTACAGCGACTTCCACCACTCCCGCGCCGTCTCTGGCTATGGCGGTAAACGCATCATCAAACATGTCCTGTACACAAACGTGAGGGACTTCTACGCGATCGCACTCTGGCGCGGGTTTGTCATCAACTGCCGCGGGTTCACCCCATAGGGTAAACAGCCGTACCAGTGTGCCTATAATGCAAATGGCCGTACCAGGGTCATTGACCGCGGGTGATAAGGCGCGGCCAGCGATTTCCGACAGTACCACCAACCCAAATCGCGGATCGTCGTCAAAAAGACGGGTATCACCAATCTGGAATGACTCGGCAACACAGGTGCAATCAATCTCAGTCTGCTCCGCACCATCGGCACTAATGTATGCCAATGGTCGATTGGGCGCGGCGAACGTGCCCGGCAAGGCTGCAATCACGACTCGTAACTCGTTTTTCTCTGCCCAGCGCTGCATCGCGGCAATATTAATGTACTGAACATAACCGACGTTAGCCGCGTACACGGCTCGTCCACGCGCTTGGGGACGCACAGAAACGCCGCCAAGATGTGGGATATTGCGTCGCCGTGTCAGGGCATCGGCCGCCGCCTTTTCAACTTTCTCAATTGTGGTTGCCATGCGGCCAAGACGGGCAATGCGATCCACCCAGCGTACAAAGGTAAAGATCACCATGCCAAAAATAAACGTGGTCAGCAGGAAGAGGATAAACAGACCCGCCGTTTGAAAGTAATCATTTTTAACCGCAGTGAGTGCCACAATACTGAAGATAAATGCCCCAACAAAGGTCGATAGCGCATTTTGAGAGGCATCATCGGCGACAACTAAAATAAATGAACGTGGTGTTGCCGTGTTAGCCGCCGAAGCATAGGCCGAGACCATAGAACCCACGGAAAAAGTGGCGATAACCAGCATGCTGGAAGCCATGACGGATAACAGCGCCTCGATGGAGGCCGATGACACCTTAGGTGCAATCTCAACAAGCTCAGTACCATCTGCCAATTTTGCGGCAAAGGCGACTGCAATCGATAATAGGCAAACAAGCAGTGGTTTCACCCAAAGTCGATGGCTAAACCGATTGAGGAAAACCCTGACGCGGTCGGTTAACACGGTAGAAATCATGTAAATATCCTTTACGCTGAGTGCAACCTCATGCAAACGCGATAAGTTCGCGGGACACAAACTGCAGCTTTGACGGTGAGTTAAGTACGGCTTTGCGTATGACTATTGTACCGCTAATGAAATCAAACAACGGGCGACACTCCACATACCATTAACTATTCGTAATAGCCCAAACTTATCAGCTTCTTACTCACTCTTAAAGCAAAAAACCGCTAGCAAAAAGCGAGTGCCACTTTCGCAGCACTCGCTTTTTAAGGTTTATAAGTGATGTTTCTAGACAATCTTGTAAGCAATCTTGTAAGCAATGTCCATCTCGAACCAACGGCTTTTACAATTCAAGTTATTGGTCTTGCCAGATCAGCACTTGGGCGGGTTCGCCATTGCTACGGGTAGCGCGGTACATGCCTTCAGTGTTAAATGGCGTGGCGATATTACCACGCTGATCGACGGCAATCACGCCGCCCGAACCACCTGCGGTGATAAGGCGTTGATTGATCACTTCATCGGCGGCTTGAATAATGGATTTTTGCTGGTATTTCACTTTGGCACAAATATCCCCCGCCACTTGGTAACGAATAAAGAATTCACCATGTCCGGTTGCCGATACAGCGCACACCCCGTTTTCAGCATAGGTGCCGGCACCAATCACAGGGGAGTCTCCAATGCGGCCGAAGCGTTTTGCCGTCATGCCGCCGGTTGAGGTACCAGCAGCTAAGTTGCCATTTTTGTCTAAGGCGACGGCGCCTACGGTACCAAATTTGTAATCGAGATCTTTCATCTCAATATTGGCGACTTGCTCTGATTTAGCCGCAGCTTGCAGCTTTTGCCGAGCATCGAGTAATTGCTGATAACGCTCGTCAGTATCAAAATGACTGTTTGGCACTAAGCTAAAGCCTTGAGTCAGGGCAAATTCTTCTGCACCTGCGCCCGAGAGCATCACATGCTCAGACTTATTCATCACGGCTAAAGCGAGATCAATGGGATTGGCGATATGGCGCACTCCAGCAATTGCGCCAGCATTCATGGTTTTGCCATCCATAATGGACGCATCTAACTCATGCCCGCCGTCATAGGTGTACACCGCGCCTATGCCAGCATTGAACAGTGGGCTATTTTCGAGAATATTAATGGCTGTTTGCACCGCGACTAAACTGTCACCGCCCTCTTCTAACACTTTTGAGCCTTTATCAACGGCTTCCTTTAACTTATCTTTGTAGGCTTGGCGTTGTTCAGGGGTGAGATTAGCCTTAGAAATCGTGCCAGCGCCGCCGTGGATCGCAATCGCGAACGGTTTGTCATTGGCAAAGGTGTTGTGTGACATAAAAAGTAAACCCGAGATAATTAAACTAAAGGTGGCTAATTTTGTTTTCATTCTTTACATCCCCTTAAAAAGTAGCGTCCTTTGTACCCATTTCATCGTGTAATTTCAATCATCTCCTTGCCTGTTGGTTTTATTCTGGCGACAATGATGCCACATCACAGGGACTATAAAGTGCAGCCATTTTTGCAAATCACCTCACATTACTTTCGTTTTTGCTTATTTCTGAGTCTGATTTCAGTCACATCCGTCGCTGCGGCGGCAGATGAATTTATTAAATTATCTGTCACAGGCGTGAATGAAGCTCTGCAACGTAACATAGTTGCGCACTTAGGCACCTTACCCGAATCCGAGGTGCAGCGCCGTGCCTTTCTGTTTAATGTCGATGACAATGTCAGCACAGCCTTAGAATCCATGGGTTACTATCATGGCGAAGTGGAAGAAAAACTGACGGAACATGACAAGGGACCGTGGGAACTAAAACTGGTGATCACTGCCGGCGAGCCAACCATAGTGCAGTGGGTCGATATTAACTTCAGTGGCGAAATGCTCGATGATCGCGCCTTCGATCAATGGCTGGCAAAGGTCAACCTTAAGCCTGGCGATGTGCTAAACCACGGTGTGTATAGCGACGTAAAATCGCAACTGATCGCCTTAGCTCTGGCCCGAGGCTACTTCGATGGCGAATTTACGGAATCACAGATTAAAGTTAACCGCGACATCAATACCGCGCAGGTAAGTTTGCATTTTGACTCAGGCAAACGTTATAAATTTGGCCAAGTCAGCTTCGAAGGCCATACTTTAGAACCTGAAATTTTAGAAAAACTTATCCCCTTTAAAGAAGGCGCTTCCTACTCGACTCGCCGTGTGGGCGCGTTGAATCGCCAGTTATTAGACACAGGCTATTTCGCCAATATTAAAGTGATCCCGCAAATCGACGGTGTCGAAGAGAGTCATATTCCTGTGCTGGTGGAATTAACCCCTAAGGCAAGCCACGCCATTGAGCTCGGTTTTGGTGGTGATATTGGCAAGACGGATCAAGCTTTCGATCCAAGAGTGCGCGTGACTTGGCGGACGCCACAAATCAATAAATACGGTCACTCACAGGAAACCAGCCTCGAATGGTCTCCAGATAGACCAAAGTTATTAACCACTTATACTATCCCCTTGACACATCCCTTAGATGATCAATTAAAAATTCGCGTCGGTTTACTACGGGACAAATACGGTGTGACCCAAGTGTATGACGCCGAGAATCGCGATTTTAGTAACACAGGTCAGCTTGAGTCGACTAAATATCTTCTTGGGCTATTACGCCAACAAAGACTCGAAAACCAATGGCTAATGAGTTATTCGCTTGAGGCTATTCGCGAAGAATATACCCAGTCTGATGTCGATTATATGCCGTCGTTTTATTTGGCTGGGATTAACTTTTCGCGAACAACGCGTGGGGATAATTCACTCGATCCTAAGTCCGGTTTTAGGCAGATTTACAGCCTAGATTATGCCGATCCCTATTTGGGCTCAGAAACCCGTTTGGCGCGCCTACAGGCAAAATTTAAATGGATTGATACCTTCTTCGACAACCACAGAATTGTCGCGCGTATCGATTTAGCCGCCAACTTAGCCAACGAAAATGATCTGGCCTCTATTCCGCCTTCGCTGCGCTATTTTGCCGGTGGCGATCAGAGTGTGCGGGGTTATGGTTATCAAGAATTGGGCCCCTATTTAGATTATGTCGCCGATGATGGCAAGACCAATCGCGAGGTCATAGGTGGCCGCTATTTAATGGTCGGCAGTTTAGAATATCAATATTACGTGACCCCCACTTGGCGGGTCGGTACCTTTATCGATGCGGGTAACGCCTTCGATAATAATCAATTTGAACCTGTTGTCTCAGTCGGTGGCGGTATCCATTGGATCTCCCCCATTGGCCCAATCAAACTGGATTTAGGGGTTGGATTGAAAGAAACCGATACCATTGAAAGATCATGGCGAATTCACCTGACCATGGGGACAGATCTATGAGCCAGCCCCCAGAACATAATAAGCCACCCGAACAAGACGCCGTAGACAGTCCCATCACGGAAGTCACTGAAGCCATTGCGAGTTCTGTCACACAATCGGTGTCATTCATTCAAAAACTGTGGCGACAGTTCAAACTCTGGACTCGGATTATCATCTATGTGCCATTAGGGCTTTTAGTGTTAATCGCCCTATTACTCGGCACTGAGTTTGGCTCGCGCATCACAGTGGGCTTAGCCGATCAGTTTGTGCCCGATCTTGATCTCACTTACACCTCAGGCTCCATTAATAAAGACTTAGCCCTGTCCCATGCGGCTTGGTCTATGGCTGGCATCAAGGTGCAACTTGAGGATCTGCATTTACTGTGGCAACCCGCCTGTTTACTACAAAAACGTTTATGTGTGAATGGCTTATCTGCGGCCAAAGTCGATGTGACTATTGATACTTTAGCCCTGTCTGCCGACACAAACGAAACCCCGATAGTGCCGCTCGATGAAGAGCCCAGCGAGCTGCAATTACCCTTTGATATTGAGTTAGATTCCGCGGAACTCAACGCTGTGAATATCCAAGTGGATGAGATGCAATTTACGGCCAATCGCCTTAACGCAGAGGCAAAGTGGTTTGCCGAAGGCTTGTCGGTTAAACAGCTTTCCAGTGAAGGATTGTTCGTGCTGATCCCCACATCAACCGATGCCGCACAAACGAACCAAGCAGCGACAACGACGGCTTCTAACGCCGACATAGCCGCGAGTACGACACCCAACGCAGCGGCCAGCACAGCCAGCACAGCCAGCACAACAGCCAATGTAACGCCTGAACCATCGGCCAACTCGCCGGCAAAAGACAAGCCAGCAAAAGACAGTAGTGCTGAATGGGCTCTAGCGCACTTACCACAAGTGTTTATGCCTTTTCCTGTGACGGTTAATGCCCTCACGCTTGATAACACCACGCTGCAAATCGGCGATCGTAAAGATGTCTTTAGCCATGCCGAGCTGCAAGGTCGTTTCCGCGAATATCAATTGACCTTAGATCATCTCGCCATCAGCCATACAGATGGCAGCGCGGATATCACAGGCAGTTTAACGCTCGATAACGATTATCCACTCGATTTAGAAGCCAACCTCATCCTTAACCAATTAGCCGAATTACCTGAGCTGAGTCACCAAGCACTAGATGTAAAGCTGAGCCAAAGCTTAGGGCAATTGCAGGTGAACGCTGTCGCCAAGGGCGATGCAGACTTCACGCTAGATGGGCAGATAACACTTCGCGATCCTAACCTGCCCTACAAGGTGAAACTTGAACAGACACGGCTGCAGTGGCCGCTAAAAAGCCCTGAGTACTTGGTCAGCGATGTGGCACTGGAAAGCCAAGGCGATCTCAATCGTCAAGAGGCGAGCCTTAAAGGCCAGCTGACGACGCCGTTCCACAAAGTACTCGCCATAGACACTAGCCTTCAGCATCAAGATGCGAAGTTAACCATTAATAATCTTGATGCAACGGGCGCGATTGGTCAGGTCAAGCTCACGGGCGAACTCGATTATCAAAAGGCCATTCGCTGGAACGCCAATCTCTGGCTAAATGACGTAAAACTGCAGGAAGTACAACTGCCACAAACGGATACGGCACAAGCTGCAACCGGTCTACCGGACAGTTTGATTTCAGGAAAATTACGCACTCAAGGCTCATTTGCTGATCCTCGCTGGCAAGTCTCCCTGAACGACACTGAGCTCACGGGCACCCTGCAAGGTTATCCCTTCGATATCACAGGGAATATCAGTGTGAATGATTCCCTGTATGTCAGTTCTAAGGGGCTGAACGCCAAAGTACTGGGCTCGACTCTGGCACTCAAAGGCGAAGCCAACGCCAACTGGGATCTACAGGGTGAGCTGCAAGTGCCCGACTTCGGTCTGTGGTTGCCTAAGGCCAGCGGCCAATTGCAGGCGCAAATTAATGTCACAGGGGATGAGAAGCACCCTCAAGTTGAACTCACTGCCCAACTCGCTGAACTGTTTTATCAAAACATTAAACTGCGGGAATCCAACTTAAAGGCCTATTACAAGCCGCTAGACCAACATGAATTTGCTATCTCGCTGAAATCAAAAGCCTTACAGATTGCGGATCAGAATATAGATACAGTGACACTCGGGGCGAAAGGCACTATTGACGCTCAAAAGCTGACCCTGAATGCCACGGGCGATCTTGGCCTCGATACCACAGTGAGTAGCCAATACGATGAGAAAAAGTCGCGACTACGGCTCGATGTCGAACGTCTAAATCTCAACACCCCCGTTGGCCTATGGCAGCTCGATAACGCCATTAATCTCGCTTGGGATCAAAACAAGAATCAGGGCAGCATCACGCCGTTTTGCCTCATGAACCCGAACAGCCGCATCTGCCTAAACAGCGAGACGACAATCGGCAAAAAAGGCAGCGCGCAGGTGAGCTACTCAGGAAATCCGGGGCAATTACTCGTGCCGATATTGCCAACGAATATGCGCTGGGATGGTCCTGCCTCATTGTTAGCTAATTTTGCTTGGGCTGCGGGTCGTAAACCCACTGCCGATGTGAACTTTGATTTTGCCCCTGGCAGTATCATGCTCAAGCGGGATAAGAATCGTGAAGTCACCATTAATTACCAACATCTGTCATTGCTGGCGACCTTAGATGCTAAACGGCTTGCAACAGTATTAAATTTTGAATCTGAAGGTGTGGCCAGTTGGCAGAGTGAGATCAACGTCAATGTCACCCCAGACCGCACGCTCTCAGGTTTTGCCAATATCAAGCAAATCAACTTACAACCACTGGGAGAATTTTTCCCGCAACTCAATACAGTACAAGGCTTGCTGACCAGTCAGCTTAACTTTGCGGGCAGTCTAGAGGCGCCAGAAGTATCGGGAAGCATGGCCTTAACGGAGGGCTCCTTAGCCCTGACGGCAAACCCGACGCTAATCGACAAAATTGATATGTCAATGTCGTTCGCGGGTCAACAAGCCGAGCTCAAGGGTCGCTGGATGATGGGCAATGGCTTGGGTCGAGTGACTGGCCAGCTGCAATGGCCACAAGGTCAATTTAGCGGTGAATTAGCCCTTGAAGGTGACAAACTCGCCGTGATCCAACCGCCACTGGCTATCCTTGATGTTTCACCCGACATCAATTTAACCTTCAACAGTAAACAATTAACGGTGAAGGGCAAAATAGCCGTTCCTTCTGGCAACATTAAAATTGTGCCATTAGCGGAAGGTGGTATCGCCACATCTGATGACGTGGTATTTGATGACTCCATTGCCGCCACGCAACCTAAAACCAGCCCCTATGCAATCGTGGCCGATCTGAATATCAGTGTGGGCAACGAACTCAGGATTGATGGCATGGGCCTCACAGGTAGGCTCCAAGGAACCTTAAAACTGCAACAGCAAGCGTTCCGTCCGCCTTTGCTCTTCGGTAATATTAGAGTTAATCAGGGTAGTTACCGGTTTATGGGTCAAACCCTGAGGATCCGTACTGGTGAAGTGCAGTTTGTGGGGCCGACTTCAGTGCCTAACCTGAATATTGAGGCAATACGCGAGATTAAGAGTGAAGACTTAGTCGCGGGTGTGCGCGTCACAGGCACTCCCGCTCGCCCTGTGGTGACCCTGTTCTCTAATCCTGCCAAAGAGCAGGCCGAGATCTTGTCTTACATTATCAAAGGCAGTGGTTTTAACAGTGCCAACAATGAGCAAAATAACTCATTGATGATGGGCGCAGCCTTAGGTTTAAGCTCGCAGGTGGGCGGCGGCGCAATTAACAACATAGGGAATACCGCGACCGGATTGATTGAAGAGTTTGGTTTCTCTAACGTACAACTCGACACCAACGATGAGGGCCGTGTGGCGATCAGTGGCTTTATCGGCGAGAACTTGATGGTGAAATACGGGGTGGGCGTGTTTAACCCTGGCTATGAGATGACAGTCAGATATTACCTGCTCTCGCAGCTTTATCTTGAAACAGTCTCAGGTACCTTAGGCCAATCCCTTGATATCTATTACAACTTCAATATCAAGTAGCAAGGTCAGACTCAAATTCAGGTGGAATGTCGATACACTCTGCCTGTATATGATAAGTATTAGGCCGCAATAAAATGAGTCACGCCGATCCATCAGATGAAAATCAGTCGCGTGAAAATCAGCCACAAAAAAAGCGCCCTTAGGCGCTTTTTTGCTTCAGCTACGACAATTAAGCGTAAACGAAGTCAACATGTTCAATAAGTGGTTTGAACACGTGGCGTTGCATAGCTTGTGCACGTACACCCACTTCTTTGCCATCAACAACGATAGTCAAAGTTGAAGTGTAGAAATCAGCGTTAGCTTGAATGTTGATGATATCTTTGTGATCAAAAACAATAGAAACTGGCTCTTTGCCTTGGCCATAAATAACAGCAGGTACTTTACCAGCATGGCGTAGGCGGCGGCTCGAACCTTTCCCTATTTCAGTGCGGGTTTGTGCTTGGATAGTGTAAGACATGTGTTTCTCACTTAAATTTAGAGTAAAAAGTTGCCGGCATTTTCGACCAATGACGGCTCATATAAAGCGCGCGAATACTAACATAGATACCCAAGGCGCACAAGAATCCCGCAACCCATCAATTTGTCCGCCGCTGCGTTAGTAAAACAGGTAGCAATTTATCAAATTGAAGAACTTGTATCTAGGCTGTTACAGCTGGGGAAAGGCTTTGATCTCAAACAAAAAACACGAGATCTAGATCACACTGGGAAATTGAGAAGCCTGATAAGCTCGGGCAAATTTCGATAACTGCTGTGTCAAAAAATGCGTCATGCGCTATACCAGTTACAACAAGAAAACAGACTTTCATGCCAACTGGCCCGTGAACTAGTCTCGCTTATCGAAACCGTTCCTTACCAGCAAAATACCCTCGAATTAAAATTTTTAGAATTGCTTGCCTGCACCCAACAGAAAAACCGCAGCTTGATTTTACTCATGCAGGTCATTGAGTCGGTCGACATTGAGTTACAAAGGCAAAGACAGTATCAATTCTCACAACATTTGAGTTTATTGATCTGTGATTGGCAACAGCATAGGGAAATGAACAAACTCAACCAGCAATTCATTCCGCTGCTGAGGCATTACCTGACAGAATCTCAAGCCCTAGAGCAAGGATTCTATCAACGAGTTCAGCAACAAATTATTCACGCTACCAGTGTCGTACCGGCCCACAATCGACATGCACAAAGCCAGAGTTAGGATAATAGCCCACTCCACCCAGTTTTAGTGATAAAGCCGCTTCTCTGAGGGTTTTAAGCTTAACGCTTGGGATCGCGATATCCATAGCCATGCCGCGCATGTGGTAACTCTTTTTTGCGACACCGCCACTGTGGCTCGCAAGCATGGCATTGGTTTTAGGTGAACGGTAACCAGAAATCACATGGATTTCATCGTCGACATTCAAAGTCGTTTTAAGGGAATAGAGCAAATCGAATAAACGTTTATCCATGGGCGCCGCCACATTCTGGCGATGGTCCCGCAGTAAATGATTAAAATCGTTTAATACCTTGCTTTGATAATGACCATCAACCCAGTAACTACCGTCATCGCGCTCACCGGTATGGCGATTAAACAAACTTAACTCGCGGATCCCTTTGGTTGAACGACTGGCTGCTGCTTTTGATGGAATAAGAGAACATAATGCCACACCACTCAGGCCTAACAATAACTGCCTACGGGCAGGACATATCAAAGTCACATGATCACCTTTTGTATGCTTTTTGGTCACTAATCAAGCAAATTATACTGAATAAGCCCTAAGATCAAGTTTTGCCAACCCCATTCTGCCCACGATTTTAAAATGCCCTGTGAGTTCAATTTGTTATCTTACTCAGCTTTATGGTGCCAAAATCTTAATTGAGATCTAAAACCGTGGCGGGTACGGCATTCGTCAACTCAGCTTCTAAATGGTAAATGTCGCTACGGTATTGCTCTTGCCCACTGTCATCCAGCCATGCAGTCCAATACACCAGATGCACTGGCAGCTTTTGAGAAAGTGAAAACCACTGGGGCTCCGTTACATCTGGGGCTAATTTGTCCCATAAACGCTTATATTTAACTAAATGTTCTTTAAACCACTGGGCTAATTCAGTGACTTTTTCAATCCGAATACAGCCTGATGATAGTGCCCTATCGTCCTTATTAAAGAGACTTGGCTCAGAAGTGCCATGTAAATAGACACTGAAACTGTTATCAAAGTGGAACTTATATTTGCCTAATGCATTCTTCGCCCCTGGGCGTTGCACTAGCTGGTAGGGAAACGAAGTGCTGGCTAAGTCCTGCCATTCTTCTGGCATGTGTTGCACTAGTTGGCCGTTATAGTCGTACACATCAAATTGGCGTTCATTAAGATAATGACCATTTCGCCGAATCTGCGGCAGGATATCTCGGCGTAGAATGCTGCTCGGCACTCGCCAACTGGGATTGAGGACCACGCTGGAAATCTGGCTATCCAGCAGCGGGGTTTGCCGAGAAGATTTGCCCACAATCACTTTGGAATTGAGCACTGTGGTGCCATTATCGACTAAGATCATCTCAAAGGCGGGCACGTTAATCAGCAAGTAGCTTAGCTCCAACTTACGTTCAAACACTCGTTGCCGAATCGTATTTTTAGCCAGTAAGACTGCCCTCACCTTTGGCGATTGATTCAGCCAATACAAGGTCTGCTTACCAATCACCCCGTCTTGTTTTAACCCATGCCTGTGTTGGAAACGCTTAACACCGACCACCAATTCTTCGCTATAGACAAGGTTCGTCGTTGGCTCAATGGCTAAGTCACCCAAAAGCCACAAACGTTTAGCTATAGTATCAACGAATGGATGACTCATTCCGACCGTTAACTTTTCATCCAGCACTAAGGTTTCCCAAGGTTCAGTGGCATCCAATTGCACTAAATGGGCGACTTGTTTTAGCACCCTTTGATAGTGGAGATCCGTTGGAATAACGGTTGATACTGTGTCTACAGGTGCGCCGTTATTACACTGCGCAAAGGTCTTGATATAACGCCAGTAGCGCGTCACATCAGCTTGAACCCGCGCCACATCGGCCGCCGATAAGGTATTTGGTGATAATGTTAATTCGCGATAATGCAGACCAAAAATAGGATTAACGCCCGCAAGATCCAGCAGCAACACCTGCGGCACTAATGCCGTAAGTGGCAAGGCTGCATCGGGCTCATCGGCTTTACTCTCAGTGCTTGGTTGCACACTGTTTAGCTGCAGCATGTCTTGCTGTGCACCAATGCTGGGATTCGATGAAATGGCTTGAGTATCATCGGTAGCCATTGCCACTGACGTGATAGGAAAACAGACAATAACACTCAGCACTAACAGTCCTAAACTGCGCCTCATGGGCATTGGCTTAATTTGCGATGCGCGTACAAAGCGGGGGAAATACTGGATGATCTTGTGCAATACCATAAATACTCCTTTCGTTATTTAAGGTCACTTGAAAGCCAGCGATCATGTCAGTCAATAATACTGTCATACGACTATTTCATGGGGATCAGTTAATTACTAGGGGCAAACTGCAGATTATGAAAAGAAAAATACCACTGAGGTCGTCAGTGGCATTTTCTAATAATTACAACCAAACTCATTTGCGAGCAAATGCTGCGCTAATGTTGGTTCGCTGTGCGTTAGATATTCGTTAACAAAAAGACACCAGATCTTCTTCAACAAACTGCTCTGGTAATTTCTGCAGGCTACGTAACATCAAAGGATTCGCTAACACCATCGCCATTTCTTGGCGATTCAGTACTGCTAATGCACTCTGTTGGCAGCGAGCTTCATGCACTTTCACATGCACTATGGCTTCCATCGCTTCAATCGGAGTCCCCGCAGCACGCAATGGCTGTTTATCCACCATAGCCAAATGCAGCTCCATCAACGCAGGATCTTTAAGTACCTGTGCCAATGTCCAAGGCTCAGCGATGTGTTTTTGGTAAGCGGCACGGGCTTCATGTGCTTGCAAGCAAATCTTTGCAGGATTACGCTCTTCAGGTGTCGCAAGAATACCCGCACGCTTGAACACTTCGCCGATTTTAACAGAACCCGTCCATGCTGAAATAGGCACGGCAATCCACAGACCAATCAAGGCTGGACTCATCCAAGCTAACAAGGTCAGAGAATCCAAAATAGCTGCATAACCTAACATAACACCCGCCAGCATATGCCAACGGTGACGATAGATTAACGTCATCCACGGCATACTGCCGTCATCACGACGTTGCGGCGACCAACCACTGTCGCGGCCCATTAGAATTGACATCACGGCACCGCAATGAATGAACATCATGATAGGTGCGATAAGTGCTGAGAGTATGACCTCAAAGATCACACTGAATATCGCTTTAAGCCGGCCGCCAACACTGCGAGCAAACTCGCCGTCTTTAAGCAGCAACAAGACACCAAATACTTTAGGGCCGAACAAGACGCCCATAGTAATGTAGAACAATCTCAATGCCCTATCCGAGTCCATGATGGGCCAAGTGGGGAACAGTGAAAATTGATCGGTGAAATATTCAGGTCGAATAAAGTGTGCCTGCAGGGCTAACATCAAACCGGTCAAAATCAACATCAACCAGAAAGGTGATGATAAGTAGGCCATGATACCCGTCAGTAAATGCAAACGGCTCACCCAGTGCAGACCTTTGGTCGGCAAAATACGTGAATGCTGCAAGTTACCTTGGCACCAGCGACGATCACGTACCGCTAAGTCGATAATTGATGGAGGACATTCTTCGTATGAACCGGGTAAGTCATAGGCAATGACCACACTCCAGCCCGCACGGCGAATCAAGGCCGCTTCAACAAAGTCATGACTCATGATATGACCACCAAAAGGCGGCTTACCCTTAAGGTTGGGTAATCCGGCCGCGGTCATAAAGGCTTCGGTACGGATAATGGCGTTATGGCCCCAGAAGTTACCTTCTTTTTGTACCCACCAGCCTAAACCGGTACCAATTACGGGGCCATAAATACGCGCCGCAAATTGCTGTAAACGCGCCATTAAAGTGGTGCCGTTGATCAGCGACGGAATTGTTTGGATCAAGCCCGCATCAGGGTCGGCCTGCATACGCTGGGCCAAACCTGTGATGGTTGATGACTCCATTAAGCTGTCGGCATCAAGCACTAACAAGTGATCATAGCGCGAACCCCAACGGCGGCAGAAATCTGCCACGTTACCCGCTTTACGGGCGACGTTTTTACGACGACGACGGTAATACACCCGCGAGTGTTTATGGGTTTCTTGACGTAACACCAAAAACGCCTGCTCTTCGAGCAAGGCGATATCGGGATCTGTGGTATCACTTAAGATAAACCAATCAAAAGCATGACCATGACCCGTTTGCGACAAGGTTTCTGCCATCACAGAGACCGCCGAGAATACCCTGTCTGGGGATTCGTTATAGGTCGGCATTAAGATCGCAGTGCGCGTATGCAGCTCAGTTACTTGCAGATCTTTTGCCCGTGGTTTGCGCAGCAAAATTAAAAAACCCGCAATACCACTACAGAACGCTAAGGCGATCCAACAAAAGTTAACCGCAAATAACGCCAACACGAGATATTCCAGTGGCGTAATTCCGCCAATACTAAATACCGCGCCCATTTCATAAATAGCGAATAAAGACAGTAATAAAGCACCGCCAACCACTAAGAAGCGGCGCGAAGCACGCGAACGTACTCCATTCGCCACTGTGCTACGGCGAGGGAATCCCTCTGGCATCTTACTTAAATTTTGGGGTTCCATAGCGCCAGGCCGTTCATTTGGCATAGCACTACCACCCACGAGGACTTCCGTCTCGAGTACCGAGTTTTCGGATACAGTCATATCATGTTGCTCCGTCATGAACCTTACAGCGTCCAGCGATAGAGCCAGGTTTCAACCTGACGAGGAGTTGGGAACTTGAGTTCAGCGCGCAGTTCGATAAGTTCTTTATCTTCTGGCTCTAATTCAAAAGCTAAGCGATAGCCATTTTTGGCTGCATTACGGGCAATCACCACATTGGTAACCACACCACCAGACGCTTCTACTTTAGCAACTGGCATTTCATCTGTCATCGGACCTTCAATTTGATAGTCGACCACAAACAAACGTCTTGGTGTTGCTTTAGCAATATCGGCACGGCCACTGGCAGAGCGAGACACATGCACGGCACCGACTTTAGCCGCGGGTTCTTCACCCCAGCTCATGCGATAGGCAAAGTGGAATTCACTGCCCGCAGGAATAGGCTGACGAGGTTTCCAGTAGCTAACGATGTTGTCATGAATTTCAGACTCAGTCGGAATCTCAGTCAACACCACAGAACCTTGGCCCCAGTTACCCACAGGCTCAATCCACAGGCTTGGACGACGTTCATAATGTGCTTCTAAATCTTGGTAAGACGCATAATCACGCTCTCGTTGGATCAAACCAAAACCCTGTGGTGAGTTGTCAGAAAACGCACTGACCTGTAATTGACGTGGGTTAGCCAATGGACGCCATAAATGCTCACCACGACCGTTTAACATCAATAAACCGTCAGAATCATGCACTTCAGGTCTAAAGTCATCGGTATCATGACGACCATTGAGTGAATGCAGGAACATGCTTGTGCTTGGGGCTAAACCCACTTTGCTCAGCTCAACTCGCGGAAACAGCGTCGCTTCGACGTCAATCAAAGTGTTATCACCAGGACGGACAGAGAAAGTATAAGCACCCGCCACACTTGGGCTATCTAGCAAGGCATGCACGACAATCAAGTTGCTGTCATTGTATGGACGTTCAACCCAGAAAGCGCGAAATATTGGGAATTCTTCCCCTTCGGCATCGGCGGTTTTTAACGCTAAACCACGTGAAGATAAACCATAGGCGTTACCTTTACCTAAAGCGCGGAAATAACTCGCACCTTGGAACACCATAAGTTCGTCAAACACACCGTTAGTATTCAGTTGGTTATGAATGCGAAAACCTGAGTAGCCAATATCGTCATTGGGTAACGCTTGGGTAATCACTTCACCCGCGGTGAAATACTTAGGCTCGTAGGCCAAATGCGTTGCATTTTGTCCTTCCACAATCGCAATCTCAATCAGATCTTGGAAATAGAAGCCACGGTGGAACATTTGCATTTGAAAAGGCACGCCCTGATCACGCCAAATAGACGCAGTCGGGTTAAAACGAATATCACGGTATTCATCGTATGACAATTTAGCCAGACCGGCCGGTAACGGGTCTTTAAGGGCCACATACGGTTTCGCTGCCAAACGTTTTGCAATCTTCACCACAGTATCGCTATCGAAAGCGCCTGTTTTAGTGAATCTCACTTGATTTTTTGTAGCGGGCTGAGAAATCACTTTCGGCGGAGTTACCACAGGAACTGTCTCGGCGGGTTTTGTCTCTTCAGCGTACGCGACACCAGACAGGGCGACAACAGCGCCTAGCGTCAGTGAACAAATGAGTGACGAATAAGGTTTGGACGATGGGCAACGCAACAAGCTAACCATAGATAGGTAACCTAAAAAATAAACTAAGAAATCAATGTTTTTTATGTATACAGTGAATTTTTTTCATCCTCGCTTAGGGGCGAAAAAAAACAGTTGCTTACATATCGCGAAAGATATCAGAAGGAGAAAAAAACTCATAAATAAAGATGCAGTTAACCCCTTCTACACAATACTATTTGAGAATAAGTTTATACCTAAAAGGAATATAAAAATAACATTATCATGCATATTTCTGCTTTCACAGTTACAAAAGCAGGTTAAGTGATCCAAATGCTACATTTTTGAAAGTAAAATGAGACTTTTTAAAGTCTCAACTTAGTGTGGATGATCTTAGATGAAAAAACGCAATTAGCGAACCAATCTGTTGGTAAACCTAAGAATTATTTCTAAGATAGCAGACAAACTCACAATTACACTCACCCAAATGTATCAAAACCACTGAGGTGATGTCACTTAAACTGCGGATCTATTTTAAGATGTTAACTTCTGAACTATTGCGGCAAAAAAAGAGTCACAGATAATCCGCCCTGCTCCCTTGGCGCTATCACTAAACGGCCTTGGTGCAATTCAATGATGTGATGGCAGATAGATAAACCTAAACCCGCACCTATGCCTTCATTTTCATTCACACGATAAAAACGCTCTGTGGCATTAGCAATCTGCTCCTCTGTCATGCCTTGGCCGCGATCCGCGATACAGATACTAATCTCATCACCCAGTGAATGGGCCGACACTGAGATTTCTGATTCCTGCGGGCTGTATTTGCAGGCATTCTCGATAATATTTTTTAGCACCAGCAGCAGATAGAACCGATCGCAAGTCACGGTCAGCTGGGGCTCGATATCGATATTCCATTCATAATCGGTGATTTGTGGCATCAATTGATTAAGCGCATCTTCAACCATAGGCAAGATAGCGTGGGATGACACATTGAGCTCATTTATCGAATCCACCCTCGCTAACACCAGTAACTGTTCAACGGTATGACTCATGTGCACCACGCCAGCATCAATCGCGGCTAGATGAAATTTCTGCTGTGGATCATCGTCAATCAGGCTCTCTAAACCGTGTTGATGTAATTTAATCACAGATAATGGTGTTTTAAGTTCATGGGCGGCATCGGCGCTAAAACGGCGTTCACGGGCAATGAATCTAGCTATGCTATTGATATATAAGTTTAATGCACGGCGAACGGGTACGAGCTCTTTCGGTAGTGACATAGTCAGCGGCGTGAGATCGTTCGGCGCCCGCCCAATCAACTCCCTTTCGAAGGTTTTTAATGGCCGGAACAATAGATAAAACAATAGGCTAACGATAAGTAGTGTCAAAGGCACCACAATCAATGGCACGATAACCGCGTTGTGCATGATTTGCGATACGAGCTCTTGGCGCACTTCATCCTGCTGAGCGGTGACAATCCAAACATGATTTTTAACCGAGAAAAAACTGAACACATGCCAGAGTTCACCTTCAAACACTTTCTTGTGATAACCCTGTACGAATCGAGTGATAGGTTGATGGCCAATATTGTCCGACAGCACTAAGGCTTCGCCCGCCTCACTCCAAATTTGAAACGCCAATTTATGTTCATAAGCGAGTTTCAGGGCATCGGCTATTTCGGCAAAGGAACTGATCTGGCTATCGGGAACGTGGAGCACTTGCGGTCTCGCGGTACTCTGGGGCGTCGCACCTGGCTCAGTGTGATAAAACAGCTCCAGCATTTTCGCGGTTTGCAGCATTTGCGCATCGAAGAGTTCTTCAATTTGATGCTTAGAATCCCGAGTACTCAACCAGCTAGAGACAGCAACGGACACTGAAATACCTGACAAAATCAATAATGTCAGTACCAAACGCAGTGAATACACATCCAGCCCCTTTAATCGAATCACTTCAGTTTCCTAACGTTTACCCTCAGCGAATGACTGAGGTATCAATACCCACAAACGTGAGTATTGTCACTTAATTCAGTGAATTAATTTATTTCAATCAAGGTATAGCCGATTCCACGCACGGTTTTAATCAGCTCATTGGCGAGCTTTTTACGCAAATGATGGATGTGCACTTCAATCGAATTGCTGCCGACTTCATCCCAACCATAGGTTAACTGTTCCAGTTGGCTGCGCGTCAATACACGACCCGCTGATTGTGCGAGTTCAAGCAATAACTGGAATTCACGCCGCGAAAGCAGCACATTTTGATCGCGAAAAGTCACTTCGCGGGTATTTAAATCTATACACAGCGCACCAATAATCAAACTGTTGTGATCGAGCCCATACTGGCGTCTGACGATGGCACGAATGCGGGCGGCGAGCTCTCGTACATCAAAGGGTTTACCGAGATAATCATCGGCGCCCATGTCTAAGCATTCGAGCTTAGTGTCAAAATCCGTATTGGCGGTCAGGACGATGGTAGGAATTGACACCCCCTGCTGACGCCATGCCTTGAGTAAATCTTTACCGTTACCGTCGGGTAAACCCAGATCGAGCACTATGGCACTGAAGCTTTCATTTTTAACACCCTGTAATGCTTGCTGATAACTATTAAGGTGATCAACCTGCATGCCCAGCTTTGCCAAACTTAAGCAAATCCCTTGGGCTAATAACTCATTGTCTTCAACCAACATAATACGCATTCAATGTCCTTAACAGAGCCTTTTAAAAGAACCCTTAACGGAAAATACTAAACTTAACATCTTGTTGCTGTAAAAATGCTTCCGCATCTTGGCCCTGTAGCATGGCCATAGTCGCCAACATTCCCGCGGTCACACAATTTGGCCCTAACACAGTCACGGAGCGCGGCACCTGGACGACTGGATAGCCAGTACGCGGATCGACAATATGGCCGTAACGCATTCCATCGACTTCAAAAAAGCGCCGTGTATCGCCGCTGGTCGCTAATGCGCCCTGACTGATCGCCAGTACACTGGCGGCGCGATCGAGATGGCGAGGATCTTCAATGCCCACCTGCCATGGGTTCACTTTGGGCACAGGACAGGCGATATCGCCACCAAAATTCACTAGCACAGGAATATCTGGATAACATTCAGCCAACTCATAGGCGACTCTATCGACCGCATATTCCTTAGCAACGCCGCCAAAATCCAATTTCATTCCCGATGGCATCTCAATATGGCGCGAATCAAACTCGATACGCTCAAACCCCACTAAGGCTTTAGCGGCAAGTATGCGGGCATGTTCGGGCAATTGGGCTTTGGGATCAAAGCGCCACAGTTCCATTAACGGCCCTGCAGAGATATCAAATAATCCATCACTAAGCTGAAAACATTGTTTGGCAAAAGCCAATAACTGCCAGGTTTCTTCATCAATAAGCTGCTTATGACCATAGGCATGGTTTAATTGCCACAGACAATTCTGCGCAATAAAGCGACTGTACTTATGTTCAATACGCAGCGCCTCAGTGACGGCCATATCCAACATATCGTCGGCAATATCGAGTTGATCACATGCGATGAGTATTTCACAGGGACTCGCCATGGCCCTAAATTCGCCCACATAACCCCAATCACGGCGTTGCAGCGAATAAAGTGCGGTTTTTAGGGATGATGTCGACATCATAAATCACCTCTTTACATGGCACCCCACTGGGATTCAGCTTAAATAAGCTCAGGGGTAAATTGAGTATGGGTAGCTAAGCTACCCATACAGTTCAACGCCTTGCTATCTGAGTCAGTAGCATTATTTCGTATTAAAAAGAATAACTAAACTGTGCTGTTATTGCCTTCTGCGTCGGGAACAGATCAAAGTTTTGCAGCTCTCCGGGGATCGTAGTGCCGTTATTTTTCGGATCCTGTTGGTAATACTCTAAACGATACGACATCTCATGACCGCCCGATAATCGATGACCAAATTTAATCCCTATCGTATAAGCCGACATATCACCGATACGATAATCGGCACTGGCAAACTCGGGCAGTGGCGTATCTGCTATCAAGAAAGGTTGATAGAAGTTAGCCGCCGTTTGTTGGTAATAACGTAGATGCAATTGACCGTAAAAATTGCCCGTAAAGTAATAACGGTAATGGGTTTCTAAGGTGTGCGATGTGAGATCCCAATCATCGGTATTATAACGATAGGAAAAATCCACCACGCCCGCATCCAACGCGCCTTTAGTCATCACATAGAAGCTATGCTTCAAGCGAGCATCGGGGCGGCTTTCATACAAGAGATCCTGAGTGATGCCATTGTTATCCACCACACTGAGCACTTTGTAGGGATCAGTTAAATAACCATTCACACTCGATAAGCCGTAATTGGCCTGCAACAACCAGCGCTGACTGAGCACTTGGGTGATGCCTAACATCACATCGACCGTTTGCTTGTTATCACTGCCACTTTGACGAGTCGCATCAAATGCGGTGCGGTAGGCTTCTTCACTGGCGAAGTTATCGCGAACCGCCATGGAGGATAAATCCACCGGACGTCCACCGACAGGATCGACCACATCGAAGCTGTAAGCTGTGCCTAAAAATAACGTAGTGTTGTCTTTGTTAAAACCGCGCTCAATACTGGCATTGAGCCCCATTGACATATAATCGAATTCTTTTGAACCATAGACACCAGCGTTGACTTTCCAGTCTGAATTAAGCGCTTGGGCCCAGTTAACGCTGCCTTGAACGCGGGTATCGTGGAACGTGTCATCAAGGGGTGTATCGCCCGCTGCCACACTGTATTGGCCATTGCCCGAAGGACGAGTAAAGGTTTGGCTGGTACTTTGGGCCACAGCGCCCGAAGCCGAGGCACCGGTTAAGCTGTCGACCACCAGTTTGAGATCCAGCATGCTATCATCGCCAAAGGCTTTTTGTGCTGTACCTATGGCTTCAACGGCCTGCACTCTATCCTGCTCACCGTAATACATTAACGCAGCATCGACCTTCCAGTCGTCAGCTTTTTTAGATAATTCAGTCGCGTGGCCACTTGTGGCAAACAATCCACAACTGGCTAAGGCTAACGCACCCGCAATCTGTTTCGATTGTCTTGCATTTATTTGATTCTTTTTTTGGGTCATAGCTGACAACACCTGTAGGTCACTTTCATCTATTCAATACCGCGGGATTTCGCCCCAGATTTTATTACATCTGCTCATCACATCTATTCGTTACATCTAAGGGCAACTAACACCAACGGAGAGTTTAGTTACAGCCACATCCACCACCGGCAAAGGCGCGACCGCCGCTACTGCCTTCTTTACTAAAATAAATATGATCATCGAGTGCCAGATCGAGCTTTTCACTGTCGAGCGCCATATCAGCACGTGCCAACTGGCCTTTCTCCCACGGCTGCACCCCTAAATTTGAACAACCACTCAAACCTATAATGAGTGTTACTGCGACTAATGCGGGTTTAAGCATAAATTACTCCTTCAGTAAACTGACGAGCTCTTGCTCGTATTCAGCGGCTTTATCGGCATAAAAACCAACATGATGCTGCACTAACTGACCTTGGCGATTGAACATAAAACTGCTCGGCATACCCAGCAAATCGAAGCTGCGCGCGACATCACCTTCTGGATTGAAACGCACTGAAAAATTGGCGGGGACTTGTTTTAAGAATTCTTGGGCTAACTCGTTATCTGTATCTAGGTTGATTGCCACGACGGCCAAACCTTGATCTTGATACTTTTTTTGGATCTCATTCATCCACGGAAAGGATTTACGGCAAGGCCCACACCAAGAGGCCCAAAAATCGACATAGACGACTTTACCTTTAAACTCACTCAGAGAAACAGCTTGGTTTTGCGCGTTAAACACTTGATGATCCAACGACGGCGCGGCTTGTACGCCAGCGGCCATTAAACTGAGTAACAACAATATTTTCTTCATAGAATATTCCGCGTTAACGATTACCTTTGAATCTATTAACTGAATCTTAAGGTTTTCTTAAACAAGCTGATATAAGTCCAATTAAGCCGTATGCACAGACTCCCCCCACTTAAGGTCGGCATTTTCAACAGCGCAACCTTAATAACATGAGCGCCGATTAAGTGACCGATTTCATCCAAAATGGCAAATATGAGACATTTTGTCCCATTAGGAAAAGTGAAATTAGATCTGCGTCATGTTAATTAAATGTCAAATTCAGTTCTATCACATCTCTTGAAAATTATTGATATACATCAAGAATCTTTACACTCCAACGGCCTAAACTGACCCTGTCAATTATGTAAACCCTTACCAATTTACATTTAAATAACAAAAAAGGTTGACCCATGGACACACATGCAGCCCTATATGAACAGGGAAAGGCGCGCTTAGATGCGTTACGCCAATTCGCTCCCCGTCAACAACAATCGCTGATTGAGAAAATGCAACAGCACGGCATTAGCCGCCGTGATTTTATGAAGTGGAGTGCCATGGTGACGAGCATGCTCGCATTGCCGCTCCCTTTCAGTAACTTAGTAGCCGAAGCTGCCGAATTAGCTGACCGTGTACCCTTAATCTGGTTACACATGGCCGAATGTACTGGCTGCTCAGAATCCTTAATTCGTACCGATACCCCCAATCTAGATTCGCTGATTTTCGATCATATCTCCTTGGAATATCACGAAACCTTAATGGCTGCTGCGGGTTGGCAAGCCGAAGAAAACCTCGAAAATGCACTCGAAACCTACAAGGGCCGCTATTTACTGGCCGTTGAAGGGGCGATTCCAACCGCCAATAACGGCAGCTTCCTCACTGTGGGCTGTAAAGGCCACACAGGGTTAGAAATCATCAAGCATGCTGCAGAAGGCGCCGCCGCGATTATCTCTGTCGGCACTTGTGCGGCGTTTGGTGGCGTGCAAGCTGCCTATCCAAACCCAACGGGGGCGAAAGGCGTGCACGAAGTGGTCAGTAAACCCGTCATTAACTTAGGCGGTTGCCCACCGAGCGAAAAGAACATAGTCGGCACTTTGATGTACTTCATCATGTTCGGCAAATTACCTGCGCTGGATATGTTTAACAGACCAAAATGGGCTTACGGCGCACGGGTACACGATAACTGTGAACGTCGCGGCCGCTTTGATGCCGGTGAATTCGTTGAAGAATTTGGCGATCACGGCGCGAAAGAAGGCTACTGCCTGTATAAAGTCGGTTGTAAAGGTCCTTACACCTACAACAACTGCCCTACCGAGCGCTTTAACCATCACACCAGCTGGCCAGTTCTCGCTGGACACGGTTGTATGGGCTGCTCAGAACCTAACTTCTGGGATTACATGGCCGACTTTGAAAAACCCCTTGGCCGTCAACTCCTCCATGGATTGGATGCGACCGCAGATACTATTGGTGCGGTGATTTTAGGCGCAACTGTGGTGGGCATTGGAGCCCATGCCGTTGCCAGTATTTTTGCCAAACCGCTGGAGGAATAACCCATGAGCAAGCGCGTTGTTATCGACCCTATCACACGTATCGAGGGTCACTTACGTATCGAAGTTGAAGTTGATGAAAATAACGTCATCAGCAAGGCTTGGTCATCCTCCACACTCTGGCGCGGTATTGAAGTCATTCTCAAGGGCCGTACACCTATGGATGTTGGCCTTATTGTGCAACGTATCTGTGGTGTCTGTACCTATTCCCACTACCGCTGCGGCACTGAAGCGGTTGAGAACGCTCTGGGAATTCAAATTCCGTTGAACGCAAGATACTTACGTTCATTAATGCAAACCTCTTTATACATGCATGACCATATTGTGCATTTCTACCATCTACACGGCTTAGATTGGGTGGATGTGGTGTCTGCACTGAGCGCCGATCCTGCTAAAGCGGCACAAGTTGCGCTGCAATACACAGACAAGCCCATAGCCGCGGGTGAAGGTGATTTAAGAGCCGTGCAAGAAAGAGTCAAAGGCTTTGTTGAAACCGGTAAATTAGGCCCCTTCGCCAACGCTTATTGGGGCAATGGCACCTATAAATTTACTCCAGAGCAAAACCTTATCGCGCTATCTCACTATCTTAAAGCGCTTGAAGTACAACGTGTTGCAGCGGAAATGCTGGCCATCTTTGGCGGTAAATCTCCACATCCACAATCCGTTGTTGTTGGTGGTGTGACGTCGGTGCGTGACATGTTAAGCCCTGCTCGCCTGCAGGAATGGAAGCAAAAACATGCGACCGTGACTGACTTTATCCTGCGTGCTTATCAAGCGGATATCGTGATGGCGGCCGAAGCCTTTGGTACTGAGCCAAGCGTGCTGGGCGGCGTGAATGTGAAAAACTTCATGGCGACCGATGACTTTGTGTTAGCCAATGGCGAATACATGTTCAATCAAGGCGTGATCATGAATGGCGACCTTGCCGGTGTCAGCGATGTAAACCCAGATCTGATTGCTGAAGACGTTAGCCATGCTTGGTATAGCGCCGATGCGCCGCAGCATCCCTATGACGGTACCACCATCCCCAATTACACTGGTTTTGTTGAACGCGATACCGTCTACGGCAAGCTGCCAACGCTGGATGGTGATGGCAAATACTCTTGGGTGAAATCCCCCCGTTATCAAGGCGAACCTGTTGAAGTGGGTCCATTAGCCTGCCTATTGGTGAGTTATGCCCGTGGTAACAAAGTGGTTGTGGATTCAGTCAATGCCTTGCTCGCTCGCACTGGCTTACCCGTTGCCGCCCTATTTACCACTTTAGGTCGCACCGCAGCCCGTATGTTACAGACAGTTATCGTCGCCCAAGAAGGATTAAAAACCTTCGATGCGCTGCTGACGAATATCCAGTCTGATGAATCAACTTATGTGAAACCCAATATCGACCCGAGCAAAGAGTACATAGGTCACGCCATGATTGAGGCGCCACGCGGCATGTTAAGCCACTGGATCCGCATTAAAAATGGAGTGATAGAGAACTATCAAGCCGTAGTACCGACGACCTGGAACGCAGGACCTGTGGATGCCAACGGTAAAATGGGTCCCTATGAAGCCTCTTTAATTGGCTTGAAACTGGAAGATCCTACTAAGCCCCTTGAGGTGATACGCATTATTCACTCATTTGACCCTTGCATGGCGTGTTCTGTACACGTGATGGATTTTAAAGGTCAGGCATTGAGCGAGTTCCGTGTCAGCCCCAATGGTCAATAATCGAGGGAGGGAACGCAAAATGAACCATTCTGCAACCCGCATTCGGACACTGGTTTTTAGTCCGGCAATACGGATTTTCCACTGGCTCAGGGCACTATCAATTTTAGTGCTGGTGATCACCGGATTCTATATTGCTTGGCCGTTTCTTGTGGCGCCTGAAAGTACGGATGTGCTCGTACAAGGCTGGATCCGCTTCGCGCATCTGATCTGCGGTTTTGTATTGACCGCCATCACCTTAGTCCGCTTCTACCTGTATTTTTTCAGTCGAAGCGACATTGAGCGGCGCTCATTTCGCGATGTAATGAGTGTAAAAAGCTGGATCACTCAGCTGAAATCTTACTTATGGATGGGTCACTTACATAAAGCGGGTGTATATGGACCGCTGCAATTTGTGACTTATGTAGCAATCTCACTGGTCGCTCTCGTGATATGTATAACGGGTCTGGTGTTGTACGCCAATGTGTATCACCAAGGTTTAGGTGGGATGCTTTGGGGCAGCGCCGCTTGGATTACGGCACAAATGGGTGGGCTGGCACAGGTTAGGATTTTCCATCACTACTTAACTTGGGCATTTGTTATCTTTGTGGTTATCCACGTCTATATGGCGGTTTGGTCAGGGATACGCTTCAAACATAACTCAGTTGACTCGATTGTCTCTGGCTATGACTACCCAAAGCCAGACTCACACCACTAGGAGTCCAATGAAGATATTGCTACTCGGTATTGGCAATGTCCTGTACGCCGATGAAGGCATCGGCGTACATTTTGTCAATTATATAGCTGATAATTATCAGTTTACCCATGAGTCTCACCAGCTGAAGCTGCTCGATGGCGGCACCTTGGCTCAGGGACTTATTCCTATTATTTGCCAATACGATTATTTAATCGTGGTCGATACTGTCAATGCCAATGGCGTAGAAGCGGGCGAGGTCTACTTCTTCGATTTTGATAAGGCTCCGAAGGAAATCGACTGGCAAGGCAGCGCCCATGAAGTCGAAATGCTACAAACCCTCAATATGATGGAAATGGTTGGCGACAGACCTAAGACCTTTGTGCTGGGCGTCACCCCAACCGTGCTCGAACCTATGGTGCTGGGTTTGACCCCTAAAGTCGCCGCCGCAGTGCCGTTAATGGAATCAAGCTTGTTATCCCACTTAGCCTCCCTTGGGTTCACTGCGACGCGTATTGCCGATCACAGTATCGACTCGCTGATCCCTGACTCTTATAAACGCGGCGTTACTACTGGTGAAAGTATATAGAAAATGAAAAACATCAGATTTGATTTTACCTGTTCACGTCAGGTGCCTTTGTACGCGCATTTATGTAATCAATACCTAAATTACGATGCGCTGAATATCAGCATAGGCTGTGATGGCCTACATGACTTTGGTCAGCACAGTTACTTTATTGAAGCCCAGGGCGAGCAGACTCAACTCGAGCAACTGGCCGATGCCATTGCCGCGGACTTTTTGATTTCTGCTTGGTTAATTGACTCCAGCATTAAAGCCATCGACGAGCCCCAAGGCGGCAAAACCTTACTGCCCTTTCCACAGTCTGGATCGAGCCCTGCCATAGTGCCTTTTTGCCAGCATTGTTATCCGCTGATTGGCGATAATCAGTCGGCGAAGTTTGGCACGCTAGATTTTGCCTGCCCTTGCTGCAAGGGCGAAACACAATTAACGCCAGCACAAAAAGCCTTAACCTTGTCAGATATTAAAGCCTTGGCACAGGGGCTGCTGACACAAGGCCCACTGACATTAGCGGCCGCCGATGAACTGCAACTCAGCCTGACACCGTTCGAGCAGCCCTTAAGCGAGCGGCCACAACTGTTAATTTGTAATCCCAATACGCTTAACGCCCACTTCTGTCTGAACGATTCACAGGTGCTCGCGCTTTCCAGTATTGAAAAACCGCTTATCTGCGCCAGACCCACGCAAGAACACGATAAACTCAGTGCGCCACTGTACGACATTTGTTTTGCCTACAGCTGGGTGATTTTAGTGCTCGGGGAAGTATTGAGACAAAAAGGGATCGATTGGGTTTACATTAAAGGGCAGCATAATAGGCCGAAACTCGCGTGGGTCGATGGCGCTTGGGCACAAATTGCTAGCAAAGATTTAGGCTCAACGCAGGCTCAAACCAAGCACTTTATCGCTCCAGAACCCTTAAGGGAAAAAGTCAGTCTTCACGGTTATCAAGCCCAATGGCAAGCGGCGAAACGGTCACGCTCCCATCAAGGCGAACTGAGTGTAGCGATATTAGCTCAATCGAGTGAAGCGGCTCATGCTGCTAACACCTTTACCGCTAACGCAGGTGCCGATAATACAGGTGTCGCTAATGGTGAAATTGAGCACGCAGGCACGCCACACGCTAGCGATACCGAAAATCATACCATCGCGGACGCAGCGTTATTCAGTGCCTTACTCAACGGTAAATTTACCAGCCACAGACAGGCAAAAAATGCCGCGGTCATTTACTTAAGCCATACCCACGCCAGTCAAATTGTGATCTGCGATAATAAGGGCGACACCGAACTCTTCTTCGCCCTACCCGAGCTGCCCGATAACGGTTACGAAATCTTCCATCAACTGGACAGCAGTCCACAAAAAGCAGTGGCACAAAAGTTTAAAAGCCTGTTCCCCGACGATTACCTAAAACTCCTGAGCCTAAAGCTTCACGGCAGACGGGACAACTTGCAAAGTTTGTGGGCAATTGCCGCCATTTTAATTGGCCTCAATCCTCAAGAAGAAACGCAAAGCCAAGAAAGACTCAGCGATGCACTGATGGCGGCCGCCATGCGTTACCACGGTGCCAATGCCCCGCGTATCGATTATCCCCTGACCAAAGGTGAAGCCCACCGCAGCCTAAATTGGTGTAAAGCCTTAGGCACAGTGTTGAGTTTTCGTATCGCAGGTAATGACGACCCGAGTCAACTCGCCTTTGCGATGCAAGACTCGCTGGCGGACTATCTTTCTAACTGGATCGAGCATATCGATTTAAATATCGGCGTGCACAATGTTGCCTTAGCGGGCAATGAATTAACGAATGAAACCCTGTGTAAACGCATCAGTTTACGCTTAGGCAAAAACTTCCCCTTAGTGATCAATCGTAGTCTAGATTTAGACGGCGATAACTTAGCCGTTGGCGCACTTTACGTTAAGCAGCGCCAACTCAATGCCCATGATTAGGAGGCCAAAAGTTAAGTCACAACGCATGCAGCCACATAGACATAATAGTCGCCATAAAAAACACAGTGATCTGCAGATAAAGCGCAGGCTGGCGTTGGAATACCTTGTCCACAAGGGCGCCGCGCTAAAGCGTTGTCAGCTACACGTCACTGGCATAGTGCAAGGGGTGGGATTTCGCCCCTTTGTTTATCGTTATGCCCTTGAATTTCAACTAACAGGTACTGTGCTCAACAATGCCAAGGGCGTGACCATTGAGCTGCAAGGCACGGAAGAAAACCTCACGCAATTTATCACAACGCTCAATACCACCCCGCCACCACTGGCCCGTATCGACAATATCACCCAAACACCTCTGCCGATTTTGCTAGGCGAAACCACATTTGAAATTATAAAAAGCGACAGCCATGAGGACGATGACCCAAGTTCACCGATAGGCGCGCAGGTGGCGGTATCTGCGGATAAAAGTATCTGCCAAGATTGCTTGAACGACATGCATAATCCTGATGATCGCCACTTTGGCTATGCTTTTACCAACTGCACAAATTGCGGCCCAAGATACACCATAATCAATGCCTTACCTTATGATCGCCACAGTACCGCCATGGCCGATTTTGACATGTGCCCCGAGTGCGCCAAAGCATATCAAAACCCACTCGACCGCCGCTATCATGCTCAGCCAGTCAGTTGCCCAGTCTGCGGCCCCAGACTCAGTTTAAAAACACCCCAAGGGGAATACATCATCCCCAATACCTCTAATTTCAGTACACCTGAATTGAATACGGATTTGGCGGTACTGAAAGCGGCGGCTGACAGATTACACCAAGGGCAGATTCTGGCAATTAAGGGACTGGGCGGATTTCACTTAATCTGTGATGCCCGTAACGACAAAGCAGTCAACAAACTCCGGCTGCGAAAACAGCGCCAAGCCAAGCCGCTAGCTGTGATGATGGCGGATATCCAGATGGCGCAGCACTATGTCACAGGGACGGATGCTGAGTGGCAAGTACTGAGTTCGCAGGAGCGGCCCATAGTGCTGATGAGCAGCCGCGCCGAACATGATCTCAGCTTAGCTGTCGCCCCTAATCTGAATAAACTCGGGGTATTTTTGCCCTACACACCACTGCATCATTTACTGTTAGGTCTCTTCAAAGGGCCATTGGTCGCGACCAGCGCTAATGTGTCCGGAGAACCTATCATCACAAATTGTGATGAACTTATTCGCCACTTAAGCCATGTTGCGGATGCAATAGTTGACCATAATCGGCCGATTATTAATGGCTGCGATGACAGTGTGGTGCAGGTGATTCAGCCCCACATGGATTTGCCTGCAGGGGTGCAAGTGCTGCGTCTCGCCCGTGGTTATGCGCCGTTAAGTTTTCCCTTAGAGATACCCCTGTCCCAATCAATTTTGGCCGTGGGGGCGCAGCAAAAGAATGCCATCGCCTTAGGCTTTGGCAATAATGTGTTTTTAAGTCCCCATATTGGCGATTTATTCAGTGTCAGCGCCGAGCAGTATTTTGAGCGCACCTTAGCGACCTTCGCGCGGCTGTATCACTTTGCGCCCAATCTCATTGTTCGCGATAAACACCCAGATTATGCCCCATCGCGCTGGGCTGAAATGCACTCAAACTCGATCACAGAACTGCGCAATAGCAGCCAAAGCCAATGTTTAACGGTACAACATCACCATGCCCATGTGCTCAGCGTAATGGCGGTTAACCAATATCGAGAACCTGTATTGGGTTTTAGTTTTGATGGCACTGGGCTTGGCGACGATGGCAGTCTATGGGGCGGTGAAGTGCTATTAACCACACTGGATAAAGCGCAGCGACTGGCCCATTTTGAGCCTATAGCCTTGCTGGGCGGCGAGCAAGCCATTAAGCAACCTGTGCGGTTGTTACTGGCATTATTGTTCGAGCAAATGAGCCTCGATGCTGTACTCGTATTGCAATTACCTATATTAAACAACATGCGCCCAAACACTCTGACTAACTTACATAAAATCTGGCAGAACGGTAGCGCACTTAAAAGCTCATCGGTCGGACGCTTGTTCGATGCCCTCGCCTGCGCCTTAGACTTAATCGAAACCACACAATTTGAAGGTCAAGCTGGCATGGCAATAGAAGCCGCAGCCAATCGCGCCGATGCATTAGCCCTTGAAGCCATTTCGCTTAACTTACCTCTTGACGTCGACCAGTGGCGCAGCAGTGAAATGTTCAAGCAAATTGTTGAATTGATTACTGCACAACCGCTAACGGACAAAAGACGAGATGCCATCGCCCGCGCCTTTTTACACACATTAGGCGATGCTATCTGCGACTATGCCGCCCAGTACAAACACCTCCCAACCGTACTCTGCGGCGGCGTATTCCAAAATAAATACCTATTGGAATACTGCCTGAGCAAACTCAGCGCCCAAGGCAATAAAGTGTTATCCAGTCAACAGATCCCCATCAATGATGGCGGCATCGCCCTAGGCCAACTCTGGTATGGCATTCATCAGAGTCAATAACCTTACTTATTTGATAAGCCCTGATGTTCGCTCGCCATTTTTATCCCCATAAACCTGACGAACATCAAAGATCCGTAGCGCAATTTGTATCACACTCAACATTAGCGTAACCAAATTAACGATTCGTACATCAATCATTATTTGTCAGGCAAAGTCCTCGTACTCTGCCGATACAAGGAGAGGTAAAATGTGTAAAGACTGCGGCTGCTCCCTTACCCGCCACGACCATGATCATCTAGGCGCGCATGCCCATAGCCATGAGCATAATCATGACCATTCACATACTCATGAGCATAGCCATCAAGAGTTACACACAAATCCTCAGTTAAACGATAAAAAAACCTTGTCAGTCATCCACAAAATTTTAGATAAAAATGATGTCGAAGCAGGTCATAACCGCGCCCACTTTGAGGCACATAACATTACTGCCTTCAACATCATGAGTAGCCCGGGCAGTGGCAAAACCACCCTATTAGAAAATCTCAAAGAATACACCAAGCTCAACTATGCGGTGATCGAGGGCGACTTAGAAACCTCCCGCGATGCCGACCGCCTCATCGCTAAAGGCATTAAGGCCTATCAAATTCAAACGGGCAGCGCCTGTCACCTCGACGCCTTTATGGTGCACGGTGCCCTACATCATCTGCCGCTTGAAGGACTCGATATTTGCTTTGTCGAAAACGTCGGTAATCTCGTCTGCCCAGCCAGTTATGATGTGGGCACTCACAAAAATATCGTGCTGCTGTCCGTGCCAGAAGGCGATGATAAGATTGAGAAATATCCTGTGATGTTCCGCCGCGCCGATGTAGTTTTTATCACAAAGTGCGATCTACTGCCCTATTTTGATTTCAAGATGGACGAAGCCAGAGCGCAGCTTAAAAAACTCAATCCAGCAACTCAAATTATTGAAGTCTCAATTAAAGATGGCGACTCCATGCAGGCTGTAGCCGCTTGGCTTAAAGACAATATTCGAGGTGCACAATAATGTGCTTGTCCATACCTTCCCAAGTGGTGGCGGTCGATATTGAGCGCCAGAGTGTCACCGTCGATACCTTAGGCGTGCGCCGCGATGTCAGCAGTCATTTAATGAATGAACCACTGGAGATTGGCGACTATGTGTTGATCCATATTGGTTTTGTGATGAACAAAATTGATAAGGAAGATGCGCAGCAAAGCATTGAACTATACAAAGAAATCGTCACTAAGCTTGAAAATGAAGCCATACACTGACCATCAACAGTGCAAGATTGAGTCGCAAGGCGCGCGCCCTATCGAGTGTACCGAGGAAAGAGCATGCTTGAACTAAAACACCTCTATCAAGGCTTTCGCGATCCCCAAACGATTGCCAATTTAGCGCGGGATATTCAGGTAACCGCTAAATTGGTTAAGCAACCAATCAATATCATGGAAGTCTGTGGCGGTCATACCCACACTATTATGAAATACGGCTTACTGGATTTACTGCCTGATAATATTGAGTTTATCCACGGCCCAGGTTGTCCAGTGTGCATTATGCCGAAAGAGCGCATTGACCAAGCGGCGGCGCTGGCCTCCCAAGAGAATGTCATCTTAGTGACGCTGGGCGATATGATCCGTGTGCCCGGTTCTAAGGGTTCCTTAGCCAGTTTTAGGGCGAAAGGCTGCGATATTCGACCGATTTATGATCCCTTAGATACGCTCAAAATTGCCCGCGATAATCCCGATAAAACCGTAGTGTTCTTTGCCATCGGCTTTGAAACCTCAACCCCAATGACAGCGATTTTATTGCAGCTGGCCGAACACGAAAAACTCGAGAATCTGTTATTCCATATTAATCATGTATTAGTGCCGCCCGCGATTGATGCCGTGATGCACGACCCGAAAGCCAGAGTGAATGCCTTTATTGGCCCCGCCCATGTGAGCGTGATCAGCGGCGCCAAAATCTATCGCAGCACAGTCGAAAACTATGGTACGCCTGTGGTTGTCGCAGGATTTGAACCCGTTGATGTGATGGAGTCGATTTTACGGATTGTGCACCAAAAAGCCGCGGGCAAAGCGGAGCTCGATATCCAATACAGCCGCGCGGTATCACAGGACGGTAACCTCACGGCGCAGGCCAAAGTGAATCAATTCTTTAATGTCAGACCGCAATTTCGCTGGCGCGGCCTCGGTCCTATCCCCAATTCAGCCCTGCAGCTCAAACCCGAATATGCTCACAGGGACGCCGAACTGCGCTTTAAGGACTGCTTACCCGTGAAGGAAATTGACGATCATAAAGCCTGTCAGTGTGGCGATATTCTTCGTGGGCTTGCTAAACCAAAGGACTGTAAAGTTTTTGGCCGAGGCTGCAATCCCGAAACGCCCCTAGGAAGCTGCATGGTCAGCTCCGAAGGTGCATGTAACGCCTATTACCGCTATCAAGGTATCGATATCAAGGAGCCACATCATGGCTGATACGCTAAAAGATAAATCCATTCAGCTCAGCCACGGTGGTGGCGGCAAAGAAATGAATAAACTGATCCGTGATCTTTTTTTTGCCGAATTTGATAACCCAATCCTTCGTAGCGAAGAAGACGCTGCCAAACTCGATTTGCACGGCGCCAACGCCTTTACTACTGACTCTTTTACCGTCTCACCTTTGTTTTTTGCCGGCGGCGATATCGGCAAACTTGCTATCGCGGGCACAGTCAACGATCTCGCTATGATGGGTGCAGAACCTCAGTATCTGAGCTGTAGCGTGATCATCGAAGAAGGCTTTTCTATCAATGATTTAACGACTATTGTCCGAAGCATGGCAAAAGAGCTCAAACAAAGTGGCGCGCGGATTGTCTGCGGCGACACTAAAGTCGTACCCAAGGGCTGCGCCGATGGTTTATTTATTAATACCTCAGGCATTGGTCGCATCTTGCGTCCCAACATCTCAGCAGCAAATATCGCTGTGGGCGATGCCATTATCGTCTCCCGTGATATAGGCTGCCACGGCGCGGCGATTTTAATGGCGCGAGAAGGGCTCACACTCGAATCGGCATTGCAAAGTGACTGCGCGACGCTCTGGCCCATAGTCGAGCAATTGATCGCCGCCAATATTCCTATCCATGCGATGCGCGATGCGACTCGCGGTGGCTTATCGGCAGTGCTCAATGAATGGGCTGTCGCCTCCAATGTTGGCATTACAGTCAATGAGGCCAGTATTCCCGTCAGCGATGAAGTCAAAGGTCTGTGTGAACTCTATGGTTTCGAAGCCATGGATCTCGCTAACGAAGGCACTTTCATTCTCGCCGTCCCCAATGACATAGCATTAGGCGCGCTCGAGATCATGCAACGCTTTGGCCGCTGTGAGCACGCATCGATAATCGGCACTGTGAGTGATGAATTCGCGGGAAAAGTCGTGCTAAGAACGCCTTGGAATACCAAGCGTTATCTCGATCTTCCCCAGGGTGAACTGCTGCCAAGGATTTGCTGATGCACGAATATTCGATTGTGAGTGCCCTGATTGAGCAATGTGAACAGCATGCGCTGGTCAATCACGCCGCTAAAATCACCCGAGTGGATATCAAACTGGGGGTGATGAGCGGGGTTGAGCCTAGCCTGCTGCAAACCGCCTTCGATACCTTTAAGCTCGATGGCATTTGCAAAGCTGCCCAGCTCAATATCCAAATTCAGCCGCTAGTAATACTTTGCCAAGACTGCCAGAGCGAATCCGTGCTGAGTGAACGCACCATCGTCTGCCCAGCGTGTCAAAGCTATCGCACCCGCGTACTCGATGGCGAAGACATGCTACTGATGCAACTTGAAATGGAGCAGGGGGAAGATTAAATCCTTCATTTGTAATCTGCATTGTTAACGACAGCAGAGTCGATAAAGATCTCAATCAATAAAGAGTCCTATCAGCAAGGATATTCCTCAAAAAAATGGCTTTGAGCAATCAGCGCTCAAAGCCATTTTAAACCACACTATTTTCAGTCACGCTACATCAGCAGTAGATAGAAGCTTCACCCTCTGGGCGCGTTTTGAGCACCCGCAGAAACCACATATACTGCTCTGGGTAAGCTAAAATAACTTGCTCGACCACTTTGTTCAGTGCCAACGCCTCGTTTTCCTTGCCGACCATGTCTTCGGGCGCAACGGCCGTCATCACAGTAAGATCAAACTGACGTGTCGCTTGGTTGTAACCAATCTTTACAGGCAGCACTTGGGCATTACCCGCCAGTGCTAAACGCCCAACGACAGGCAGCGTTGCTTTCACTGTGCCTAAAAAAGGTGCAAACACGCTTTGTTCTGGGCCTAAATCTTCATCGGGGAGATAAAAGAAACTGTTACCGCGCTTAAGCTCGGCCAATAGTGCCCTAATGCCCGCCTCGCGCATATACACATGGCCACCACAGCTGCTGCGCACACGATTACTAAACCAATTGAATAAGCCGTTTTTATGGGCTTTGGCCATCGTCACCATAGGCAACTCAAGGTTAAGGCGTAAACCAGCATAATCGATTGGCCACACATGGGGCATGATGAAAATGATCGGTTGCCCCGCCGCTTGTGCTTTCGTCACATGCTCAAAACCGATTAAATTCACTCGACGACGCAAATGCGCTTTTGAGCGCACCAGCAATTCGCCCTGTGCTAACAAGACTAAAACGAAGTTTTGTACGTTCTCACGGATTAACGCTTCGAGCTCGACGGCAGATAGTTCAGGAAAGCACGCTCTTAAGTTGGCTCTTGCAACACTAATGGGCTTTTTGGCAATCGGCATCACTAATCTTGCCAATAATCTTGCAATGGGATCACGCAGCCATGCGGGCATGAGTCCGAAAATCACTAATAGACCAATCGCCAACCAAGTGGCCCAGTATTTAGGGTGTAATAAGGCGGGTTTAAAGCGACGGTCGAAATGTTTGGGCTGTCTTGACAAAGAATTCACCTCAGACAGTGGATAGAAATAATGGAGATATTGCACAAAAAAATAAACAGGAAAGCCACTCTCTAAGGAGTGGCTTTCCCATCAAACAAACGAAATTACTTACCCGTGTTTGCTGCTTCTACACGAGTTTTCAGCTTTTGGCCGGGACGGAAAGTCACGACACGACGAGCAGAAATTGGGATATCTTCGCCTGTTTTTGGGTTCCTTCCCGGTCTTTGATTCTTGTCCCTAAGGTCAAAGTTGCCAAAGCCAGATAACTTGACCTGCTCACCACTTTCAAGTGCGCCCCGAATCTCTTCAAAGAACGACTCAACCATCTCTTTGGCGACACGTTTGTTCATTCCGAGTGTTTCAAAAAGATGTTCTGCCATTTCGGCTTTGGTAAGTGCCATACTTTAATCCCTCAACGATGCGTTGAACTCGGACTTAAGGGCAGAAACAACTGAACCAACGGTCTCAGCAATCTCTTTTTCCTCAAGCGTACGAGTAGTGTCTTGTAATGTAAGTGCTATCGCCAGGCTCTTCTTGCCAGGTTCAACACCTTTACCTAAGTATACATCGAACAAGTTTATGCCAACCAACTGATTTTCGCCAACTTTTCTTATCAATTTCATTACATCACCTGCAGATACACTCTCATCTACTACGACTGCGATGTCACGACGATTAGCTGGAAACTTAGATACAGCTTGGGCTAGCGGCAAACTGGTATGCAATAAAGCATCCAATTCCAACTCAAAAACGATGGTTTTACCATTGAGTCCAAAAGGCTTCTCCAAACTAGGATGGATTGCACCTATATGACCGATCACTCGATCATTTCTCAATATTTCAGCACATTGCCCCGGATGGAGAGCAGAATGCGTCGCTCCTCTAAAGCTAAATTCTGATGCGGAAACTGTCAAGCCGATAATTGCTTCTAAATCACCTTTAAGGTCGAAAAAATCAACAGTTTTCGATTCCATAGCCCAATGTTCATCATTTTGAAGCCCAGTAATGACACAAGCGAGCATTGCTTGCTGTCTTACACCGGATTCTGCATTGATATCAGGAACAAAGCGCAGGCCAGTTTCAAAAAGTCTCACGCGACTCTGTTGACGACTTTGATTGTAGCCAACGGCGGCCAATAAACCGGTGAACATTGACAGGCGCATGGCCGACATTTCACTGGAAATTGGGTTTGGTAACACCATAGCGTCTAAACCAGGGTGAACCAGATTTTGCAGTTTTGGATCGACAAAGCTGTAGGTTACCGCTTCTTGGAAGCCACGAGCGACCAATAAGGCACGCACGCGTTTTAGGCTTAAGTCAGATTCTTTATGATCTGACATACGCAGCGCGGCAACAGGTGCGGTATTCGGGATATTATTATAACCGTAAATACGCGCCACTTCTTCAATCAAATCTTCTTCAATCGCCATATCGAAACGATAAGTCGCAGTGGTGACCTGCCAGCTATCTTGGCCCACAACCACACTAAAGCCGAGACGTTGTAAAATTTCGACCACATCTGTGTCTGGTACATGGTGACCTAAAATTCGATCTAACTTGCTACGACGTAACACGATTTGTGCTGGTTTGGGTAAATCAGCCTCTGATTTAGCCTCAACTACAGGGCCCGCTTCACCGCCACAAATATCCAGCACTAAACGGGTCGCACGGTCGATAACCTTGTGTTGCATCTCAGGGTCAACGCCACGCTCAAAGCGGTGTGATGAATCTGTGTGCAAACCTAAACGACGTGACTTACCCATAATGGCAAGAGGCGCGAAGAACGCACATTCAAGCAGTATGTCTTGGGTCGTGTCACTCACGCCTGAATATTCGCCGCCAAACACGCCTGCAAGGGCTAATGGACGCGCATCATCGGCGATCACTAAGGTATCGCTTGGGATGGTCACTTCGCTGCCATCAAGCAGGGTGATTTTCTCTTCGCCAGTGCCTAAACGCACTTGGATATCGCCCGTTAACTTGGCAAGATCGAAAGCGTGCATAGGTTGACCGAATTCAATCAACACAAAGTTAGTGATATCAACGATAGGATCGATAGAGCGAATACCGCTACGGCGCAGTTTTTCCTGCATCCATAATGGCGTAGGCGCTTTAACATTAACGTTTTTAACCACACGGCCTAAGTAACGTGGACAAGCGGCTGGCGCCTTAACGTTAATCGTGACCTGTGCATCTGTCGTTGGCGTAACGGCTTGCCACTGTGGCTCAACCACAGCTTGGCGGTTTAACACGCCTACTTCACGGGCAAGACCTGCCATGCCTAAGCAATCGGCACGGTTAGCCGTTAAATCTACATCGATAACGGCATCATTAAGTTGCAGATAATCGCGGATGTCAGTGCCAAGTGGCGCGTCCAATGGCAATTCGATAATGCCATCGCTTTCGACGTTAATGCCAAGCTCGCTGTACGAGCACAACATGCCTTCTGATGGCATGCCACGCAGCTTAGCTTTCTTGATTTTGAAATCGCCAGGTAATACAGCGCCAACCATAGCCACGGCCACTTTAAGACCCTGACGGCAGTTTGGTGCACCGCAGACGATATCGATAAGTTCGCTACCACCAACGTTGATTTTGGTCACGCGCAGTTTATCGGCATCGGGATGCTGACCACACTCAACCACTTCACCAATCACGACACCGCTAAAATCGGCTGCTACGGCTTCAACGTCATCGACTTCGAGACCGGCCATAGTGATCTGGTGGGATAATGCTTCACGGCTGACTGAAGGGTTTACCCATTCACGAAGCCAAGATTCGCTAAATTTCATGCTATTACAGCTCCGTTATTTAAATTGCTTCAGGAAACGTAGGTCGTTTTCGAAAAACGCACGTAAATCGTTTACGCCGTAACGCAACATAGTTAAGCGCTCGACACCCATACCAAAAGCAAAACCAGAGTATTTTTCTGGATCTATGCCAACACTGCGCAGCACATTCGGATGTACCATACCGCAGCCAAGCACTTCTAGCCATTTACCATTTTTTCCCATCACGTCCACTTCGGCTGAAGGTTCAGTGAATGGGAAGTAAGATGGACGGAAACGCACTTGCAGATCTTCTTCGAAGAAGTTACGCAGGAAGTCATGCAAAATGCCTTTCAATTCGGCAAAGTTCACATGCTCATCAACCAACAGCCCTTCCACTTGGTGGAACATTGGCGTATGCGTTTGATCGTAATCGTTACGATAAACACGACCCGGTGAAATAATGCGTAATGGTGGCTTTTCAGTTTCCATAGTACGGATTTGCACGCCCGAGGTTTGGGTACGCAGCATCAGTTTAGGATTGAAATAAAAGGTATCATGATCGGCACGGGCTGGGTGGTGCTCAGAGATATTCAGCGCATCGAAATTGTGGAAATCATCTTCAATTTCAGGACCCTGCTTTACCGAGAACCCTAATTCCCCGAAAAAGGTTTCGATACGTTCAATGGTACGCGTCACTGGATGTAAGCCACCGATCTCTTGGGTGCGGCCTGGCAAAGTCACATCAATCTTTTCAGCGATTAATTTGGCTTCCAGTTCCGAACTCTTCAGACCATCGATGCGCTCAGTTAATTTTTGTTGAATCGCCTGTTTAGCATCATTGACCGCTTGGCCAAAGGCTGGCTTTTCTTCAGGGCTTAAGCTACCCATCATTTTCATCATGTCGGTGATCTTACCTTTCTTTCCCAGGTAATCGACACGGATATCATCCAGTGCTTTTAGATCACTGGCCTGGTCAATAATGACTAAGGCTTGTTCTACGATCTCAGTTAACTGCTGCATTTTCTCTTCCACTGCATAGTCGCGCTTGATAAACAAGTGCTATGGGCGCCAAACTTTCAGGCTATTTGGGTGCTCAGGTTATCGGGCGTTAATGCCAGACGCTTTGCTAGCTATAACGAAATAAAAGGATAGAAATTTTACGCGAGCGAGCGGCATATTACTAGGGCTTATTGGGGGTTTTTATCATGCAAATTCATGTGTTACCCCAGTTCAGAGCCTGAGTTTTGCTCAAGGTGAAATCCAAACCTCAATTCTGACCGAAACAAGTTCTCTATTCAGCCACTAGCAGCATTTGTAACTAAACTGTAAACTAATGTCTGTACCCTGCCAAAATTGCAGCAAACAACACAATAACGACTGCAATTAGACTACATTAGCGATATAAATCATTACAAAACAGAAAACTATCAAGTCTATGGCAAACTGACCGATATACATTCGGTTCACAGCCCATTTTATCGAGGCACTCATGAAAGAAGTAAAGTTTCGCTGGATAGATCAATATCTTATCCATATGACCTTAAAAACTAAATTCGCTATTCTCTCTATCGTTCCCATGCTAATGATTGTTGGACTGGCGATTTTTCTTGATAACCAATCCCAGCAAACCTTAGTGCAAGGACAGCTCAACGGTCTACAAAATGCGTCACAACAAATCAACCAAGTCACGGGCACCTTATATAACAAACTACCAGAGCAAGAACGCCAAACTATCCTTAGCCAGCTAAGTCGCGAAATCAAAGGCAATGTCAGCATTATTTCGGTGAATGAAGCCGACAGCAAAGCGCAATCCTTAGCTCGCAGCGGTGGCGGTATTGATGATAGCGGTAAGCAACCTCGAGCTGTGAGTCGCGTTAACGATCAAAACCTGATCACGATTATTCCCTTCGACAGCAAAGAAATTGATGCCCTGCTCGCCAAAGATAACTTGCTGGTTTACGGCCTGATGGCGGCGCTTCTATTTGTGTTGTTTTTATTTAGCTACTACATTTCGACCTTCGTGGGCGGCGCACTTTATACCACAGTGATGGCATTAAAACGGGCCGCATCGGGCGATTTAACTGGGCGTTTAAACTTCTTCGAAGTAAAAGACGAGTTCAGTATCTTAGCTATCAGCATAGATACCTTAGTTGAACGTCAACATCTGTTAGTGAAACAAATCGCAGAATCGACAACAAAAATCCGTGAGGTAGTCTCCTCGTTTCGTAGCACAGCGCAGCAAGGTCAATCTTTGGCGGTGAACCAGAGACAACATTTGGATTCCCTAGCAACGGCAATGGAAGAAATGACCGCTGCAGTGAAGGAAGTTGCCCGTAATGCTGAACAATCTTCTGCCGAAACCCAAGAAGCCAATCAACAGGTTAGCGCTGGCGGTAAAGACATTGAAACCACAGTCAAGGCTATTGACGTGTTATCGGATGAAATTTCTGCGGCCTCAAATGCGGTGGGCGTTCTCAATGACAACGCCAGTAAAATTGATGAAGTGGTATCAACTATTAATGCGATTTCCCAGCAAACCAACCTACTCGCCCTCAACGCAGCGATTGAAGCGGCGCGCGCCGGTGAACAAGGCCGTGGTTTTGCCGTGGTGGCCGATGAGGTACGTACTTTAGCGGGCCGCACTCAGGCCGCAACGGTTGAGATCAAAACCATGATCGAATCACTGCAGTCGGGTACGCGCAATCTAACCCAAGTGATGTCGCGTACAGTGAATCAAGCCGATGAAGGTAAACAACACGTACTGCAAACGGGTAAAGACTTAGAGTTTATCGCCCACCACAGTAACAAAGTGTTTGAAATGAGTGTGCTAATTGCCACCTCGGCCGAAGAGCAATCGGCAGTGGCCAACGAGATTGCGACTAACCTGATGGAAATTCGCAACCAATCACACGATGTGGAGCAATCGGCGAACCAGTCGGTTTCAGGTTGTGATGAGCTGCAAGCAACAGCTGGGCAACTGGATCAGTTGATGGTGGGATTAAAAATCTAGCCAAAGATTATTTAACAAAGTTTAAATTCACTTAACACCAAAAATGCACCAGGGAGCGATAATCGCTCCCTTGTTGTTTTTTCATTCTGACGGTAACGGTCCAATGAACTACTGTTGTTTCAATCAACCAGCAACGTTTCAATCAATAAGTCACTTTTCAATCTACTTCGCTAAGGCAAAAATTAATCCACGTCTGTTAATCCACATCTTTGAGTGGCCATAGCACGATATGATCTTCAATATCCTTCACGCGTCTTTCATCGACTACTTTACCTTGGATCGACATGCCCGCTAAATGCATCGCTTCTTTAGAGCCAGTCAGCAGCGGATGCCAGCTCGGTAGCTCACGTCCTGCCGCTAGGCGGCGATATGCGCAGCTGTCGGGAAGCCAAGTTAACTCATGGATATTATCAATCGTGATCACAGTACATTGAGGGACATGGGTGAAACGGTCACTGTAATGCTGACAGCCCGCCGTTTGATGATCGAGTAAGAGGCAGGCCGCATTGGTGTAATACAAGTCTTCGGTTTCATCATCTATCAACTTGTTTAAACAACATTTACCACAACCGTCACACAGGGATTCCCACTCGGTTGCGCTCATCTGCGCTAATGTTTTGCTCTGCCAAAATGCCATGATTAACTGTATCTTCTCAATAAAAAGCCCGCTTAATGCGGGCTATTTTACACTAGTTTATCGGCGGATACTTTATTCTCTCGGACAGATGCGCGACAGAAATCCCGAAATAATCGGTATTCTGCAAGTGCATTAAGGCGCGGTAATTGCCATAAACGAGGTATTTTCGACCGGTAACACCATCGGGCATGATTAGCGAGGCGTTGATGTCTTCGCGGGACGGCAAATCGGTATGATCAAACTTGCGAATACCGAGAGTTTGCCACTGGGCTAAGGACTGGGGTTTATCTAATCCAGCGACTGCCAAATCAAGCGTTGCAGGCACTTGTACTTGTCGCCCCCAAGTATCATCGCCGTTCCAACCGAGTTGCTGTAGCAAATACGCCGCGGAGGCAAACGCATCTTGTGTGTTGTGCCAAATGTCTTTCTTACCGTCACCATCGCCGTCCTGCCCATAGGCAAGATAATCCGTTGGCATCAGCTGCGTTTGTCCCATGGCGCCATTCCAACGACTTTTAAGATCTTGAAAACCGATATGATCTTTATCCATTATGCTGAGCGCTGCCATAAACTCTTTTTTGAAGAAAGCTTCGCGCTCGCCGCCAAAGGCCAGTGACGCCGTCACAGATAGCACAGGATAATCGCCAGAAGCTTCACCAAAGTCGGA
Organism: Shewanella sp. 1180_01; assembly: GCF_052850535.1. NCBI lineage: Bacteria > Pseudomonadati > Pseudomonadota > Gammaproteobacteria > Alteromonadales > Shewanellaceae > Shewanella > Shewanella sp. 1180_01. The sequence continues at coordinate 21,322 of NZ_VXCT01000013.1, read as the reverse complement.
GACAAGCCCCCAGAGCGCGACTAAGAAGCGTGGCTGAACAGCGTATTGGCTGGCGATGGCGTTGAGTTGTTGTTCATGCTCTTTAAATAGTACACGTGCGGTGTCAACTTTCCACTCGGGCACAGTGTCGGCGAGATAAGTATCGAGGTTGTGAGTTTTGTCAGTCTGGAGGCTGTCTGTCGCTCGGGCTTTTTTGAAGAGTTTGATCTGGGGAAAGGCTAAATCTAAGGTCGTTTGGCTGATGCCCTGAAGACGGGCTTCTTGCTTTAACTGAATTAAATAATCACTAAAGCTGATTTTCTCATCCGACTGCTGCGCCATGGCTGGCAAACTGCACGCACTCAGCCAAATGATGAAACAGACAAATACCCTGATGGGAGCGAAGATATATGCTGCGAGTCGATAAAGCTTATTCTGATAAACCCCAAAGTGACAAACCTTAACTGGGTAAGTATTGGTTTGATAAGCTTGGGTTAGATAAGTACGGTATCGATGCATATACCTTCCTGTTATTTTTATGCTATTGGCTTAATCTTTGATCCCAAGACTGAGTTTATGCTCCGCCAATAAATTCACCTGAGGAGGTGGAATTTGTAAATAAAAGCCGTTTTCTTCCATCGCAGCTCTCACCTTTTGAATATCTGCCATGCCTAACGCATCACGTTTCGCAATAGGAAACACCATCACCAGCTTTGGCACGCCGAACATTTCCATCAAAGGCGCTGGAACATCATCAAAACAATCTCTTTTCTTCACAAATAAATAAGTATCAGCCTTTCGGCTACTTTTATAAACGGCACATAGCATAAGAGTACAAATATCCAATAGTTCAAACTTGCCAGTCAATGGGGCACACTATAACATGGTCGCCTAGTAATTTAATTGTAAAATCAGCGAACCGACTGATGATTTCTGGAGAATAGTGCCGGGATGTCAAAACCTAGCTTAGAGTTAAAAGGCGCTTCTTTTACTCTTTCAGTGCTTCATATTAATAGCAGCGATTTACAAGCTGTCATGACGGAATTAGACAGTAAGTTGGCACAAGCTCCTCAGTTTTTTCTGGGTGCTCCTTTAGTCGTCAATCTGAGTGCGATCCAACACGACAGCTTAAATTTAAGTGCGTTAAAGGATCTGCTGATCTCACGTCAATTAGTGATTGTTGGCATAACGGGCGCGACAACCGTACTCAGTAAACAGGCAAAAGACTTAGGCCTTGCCATAGTCAAAGCCGGAAAACAGAGCAGTACGCCACCGCCAGCACCGCGCCAAACTAAGATAGTGAAGCAAAATATTCGTTCAGGCCAACAAGTCTACGCAAAAAATGGTGATTTAATCATATTTGGTGCGGTAGGCAATGGCGCAGAAGTCATCGCAGATGGTAGCATTCATATCTATGGCGCATTACGAGGGAAAGCCATGGCAGGCGCGGCGGGCGATACCAGCGCCGTCATCATAGCCCACTCTCTGGAAGCCGAACTCGTTTCAATAGCAGGGCAATATTGGCTCGCTGAAAATCTACAACAACATAGCTCAGATAAAAGTGGCTGCATTCGCCTAAACGGTGAGTCACTTATGGTTGAATCATTGCCCCTCTAAATGGCAGAACAAAGGATAGAGAGAAACATGGCACAAATTATTGTTGTCACTTCAGGTAAAGGCGGCGTAGGTAAAACCACATCGAGTGCTGCAATTGCGACTGGTCTTGCCATGCAAGGACACAAGACAGTCGTTATCGATTTCGATATTGGTTTACGGAATTTAGACTTGATCATGGGTTGTGAGCGTCGTGTGGTTTATGACTTCGTTAATGTGATCAATGGTGAAGCCAATTTAAATCAAGCGCTGATCAAAGATAAACGCTGCGACAAGTTATTCGTTTTACCCGCTTCACAGACCCGTGATAAAGATGCGCTGACCAAAGAAGGCGTTGGCCGTGTTCTAGACGATTTAGCCAAAGACTTTGAGTTTATTCTGTGTGATTCACCTGCGGGGATTGAGCAAGGCGCTATGATGGCACTGTATTTTGCCGATATCGCCATTGTGACCACTAACCCAGAAGTCAGTTCAGTACGCGATTCAGACCGTATTTTAGGGATGCTGCAGAGCAAATCCCGTCGTGCCGAGCTAAACCTTGAGCCTATCAAAGAATACTTACTGCTGACGCGTTATTCACCGAGCCGTGTAAAATCGGGCGAAATGTTGAGTGTCGACGACGTGAAAGAGATTCTGGCCATTGAATTACTCGGCGTTATCCCTGAATCACAATCGGTACTGAAAGCCTCTAACTCAGGCGTGCCTGTGATTATCGATCAAGAAAGTGATGCAGGTTTAGCCTACAGTGACACAGTTGCACGTTTACTGGGCGAAGATGTACCAGTACGCTTTATTACGGAAGAAAAGAAAGGTTTCTTACAACGGATATTTGGTAGCTAATTATGTCTTTACTCGACTATTTCAAAAGCAAGAAAAAGCCTAGCACTGCGGTAATGGCTAAAGAGCGCCTACAGATCATTGTGGCTCATCAACGTGGACAAAGGGACACTCCCGATTACTTCCCGCAGATGAAACAAGAGATCATCGCCGTTATTCGCAAATATGTGCAGATTTCTGATGATCAAGTTTCTGTGCAGTTAGATCAAAACGACGCGAACCTGTCGGTACTCGAACTTAACGTCACTTTGCCTGACAGATAAGTCGATTACGCAAAAAGCGTCATCTTCTGTGGAAGATGACGCTTTTTGTTGGCTGTTTTTCCGCTATCGGTAATTTCCAAATACTGCGCATAAAGTACAAGACTTCACGCGCTAGTTTTAAATGCTAGATTGAAAGCCTTAGACTTCAAGCTTAGCCAAAGACTCTGCGGCAATCTCGCCACGCCATCCGCATAACACCGCGGGCCAATCCCCTTGTTGCTTATCCCAACGCCATTGCAAAAACTCATGGATATGACGTTTAGAACCGAGCATTTCCTGCGGCACATCATGCTGTTCGCACAACTCAACTAAGCAGCTTTTAATTGCCTTAAAGGCCGATTTGTAACCCGACTTCAACGCCAGCACATCCACTAACTCGGGTAAATTGACCAAATCAGCGGTTTGCAGCACACGTAATAAATCTTTGCCGTGGATACGTTTTTCTTGCTCAGTCAAATCATTGAGCTTAAACAAGTCGGCCGAGGATTTAGGTTGCTTCTTCGCTAATGCGATAAGACCATGATCTTTGACCACAAAACCTAGGGCTAAATCACGCACTAAGGCTTTTTCAAGACGCCACTTAGCAAGCACTTTAAGGTAAGCCAATTGGATTTCGGTCAGTTGGAAAGCATTTTTCACTTTCAAATAAGCCGTGTCGAGATCAGGATCGGCAAGCCTGCCCTGAGTCATCCTTTCCCCTTCCTCGTATAACCAAGCTAAACGCCCTTGGGCGCTGAGTTTTGCTTCAAGTTGAGGATAGAGCTGATACAAGTACAAGACGTCATTAGCGGCGTAGCTTAACTGGGCTTCCGTTAACGGGCGGCGGATCCAATCGGTACGCGACTCGCCTTTATCAATCACTTCACCCAGGCAAGTTTCAACTAACTTGGCATAACCTACACCATGGCCCATACCACACAAAGAGGCGGCAATTTGGCTATCAAACAAAGGCGTAGGCTGACATTTACCATAGTGGGCAAACACTTCTAAGTCTTCACTGCAGGAATGCACAAGCTTAACGATATTCGGGTCCGATAACAGCGCCCAAAACTGGGCTAAATCAGGTAAAGCCACCGGATCAATCAAAGCTAAGGTTTTACCATCATAGGCTTGGATCAAACCTAACTTGGCATAATAAGTACGAGTACGAACAAACTCGGTATCTAACACGAGTATCTTACTCTGTTTATATTGGGCAACGAGGGCATTAAGGCTTGCTTCATCACTCACATATTGAAACGCTGACAAATTCTTCTCCAGATCCTGTGGGTCAATCACAGTCCATAAAAACAAAAGCCGGCAAATGCCGGCTTCAATCTTACGCGCGCTTAGCTTCGTCTCTAAGCTCTCGTCGCAAGATTTTACCCACGTTGGTTTTAGGTAACTCGTTCCTAAATTCTACCAGCTTCGGTACTTTATATCCCGTTAAATGAATACGGCAGTGCTTAATGATGTCTTCAGCGGTTAAAGATTTATCTTTTGCCACCACAAATACCTTCACTAACTCACCACTGGCGTCATTTGGTACACCAACAGCGGCCACTTCAATCACTTTAGGATGCAGTGCGACCACTTCTTCGACTTCATTAGGGAATACGTTAAAGCCTGAAACTAAGATCATGTCTTTCTTACGATCGACAATATAGAAGAACCCTTTCTCATCCATGTAACCAATATCGCCCGTGGCTAACCAGCCGTCGGTATCAATCACTTTGGCAGTTTCTTCAGGACGTTGCCAATAGCCTTTCATTACCTGAGGACCTTTACCGAACAGTTCACCGGTTTCGCCTTGGGCTAATACCTTGCCGTCATCGTCACGGATTTGAATAAGTGTCGAAGGTGCAGGGAAACCAATTGAACCGTTGTAACCATCTAAATTATATGGGCAACAGGTTAATAAAGGTGAGGCTTCAGTCAGACCATAACCTTCGAGTAAACGGGTCTTAGTGATAGCTTGCCATTTATCCGCGACGGCTTTTTGTACCGCCATGCCGCCACCGATAGAGAGTTTTAAGCGCGAGAAATCCAACTGGGAAAAATCATCACTGTTCACTAACGCGTTAAATAAGGTGTTTACCCCAGTCAATGCAGTGAAAGGATACTTTTTCAACTCGGCCACAAATCCTGGGATATCACGAGGATTGGTGATAAGTAAGTTCTGGCTGCCTTTGTGCAAAAACAGCAGGCAATTCACGGTCAACGCGAAGATGTGATACAGCGGCAAGGCCGTTACCACAAACTCGCTGCCATCGTTTAAGGCGGGCGAATAAGCGCCATCGGCCTGCAATACGTTGGCGACAATATTACCATGGGTCAACATCGCGCCTTTAGACACCCCAGTTGTGCCGCCTGTATATTGCAAAAACGCTAAATCATCGTTAGTCACTTCAGGCTTGATGTATTGCATGCGACGACCAGTTGATAAGGTATCGCGCATCGATAAGGCGTGCGGTAAATCGTATTTAGGGACGAGCTTCTTAATGTACTTCACCACAAAGTTCACTAAGGTGCGTTTTGGCGCACTTAATTGATCACCTAAACTGGTGATAATGACGCTTTCAACGGGCGTTTGTTCGACAACTTCTTCTAAGGTGCGGGCGAAGTTTGACACTACAACTATGGCTTTGGCGCCCGAGTCAATCAACTGATGTTTTAATTCGCGCGGGGTATATAGCGGGTTAACGTTAACGACCACCATACCGGCACGTAAAACCCCAAACAGTGCAATCGGGTATTGCAACAGGTTTGGCATCATCAAGGCGACACGATCGCCCTTTTCAAGCTTTAATTCATTTTGTAGATACGCGGCGAATGCTCGGCTGCGTTCTTCCAATTTACGATAGGTTAGCGTGGCACCCATGTTGATAAATGCAGGTTGGTCTTCATACTTAGCCACCGCTGTTTCGAACATATCAACAAGCGATGAGTACTGCTCCACATTAATTTCAGCAGGCACATCTTTTGGCAAATGATTAATCCAAGGCTGATCCACTACTCTCTCCTAAATCCCCACAACTGCGGAAACAATATCCATACAAGCGTCAAGACTCGATAAATACCGAGTTAAAATACCGGCTTACATTTTATAGTTATTGATTGACTCGTCATAAATCATACGAGCGTTTTAATTTTGATCATCATCACATAAAAAAAACAAAAAACCTAGCGTCTTTTTTAGGGCGGCAAAGGCAGCCTATTTAACGAATTCGCGGATCAAGCGGGCAACGCCTTCAGCATTGTCCATATGCACATGATGATCGCCCTCGATTATATGTTCAGACAAATGTTTGAACCAAGTTCGCGCCTTAGGTATGGCGGTCTGCAACTGGCTAAATCCTTGTTTGCCACAGACTAATAAGGTTTCAATATTGATATCCTGCATCAAGGCATCAACTTGAGCAAAAGTTAACCGTTGGGGTGAATCTAATCTCAATCGAGGATCACTGCGCCAACCTATGCCCTCACCTTCAGGTTGCATATTACGCTCGAGCAACAGACGACACCAAGGTTCGGCAAGTCCTGTTAAATGTGCCCTCGCCCGCACTGCGGTATCTATGCTATCGTAAATTTTTGCCTGCCCATGCTTCTGGGTTAAATACTTCTCGTGTTGATAGAAGCTTTTCCTTAATCGTGCTTTCGCCTGCGTTGGCGACTCAGACAAGGGGCTTAACGCTTCAATCAATACCAGCTTGTTGACCTTTTCTGGAAACGTCGCCGTATACGCCGAGGCAATAATGCCACCGAGCGAATGCCCAACCATAGCCACAGGCTTTTGCGGTAATGCCGTTAACAGTGCATCCAAATCATACAAGTAATCAATCCAATGCAGCGGATAATGCCCCGGCCTGTGTGCCGAAAAGCCATGTCCAGGCCAATCAATGGCGAGCACTTGATAATCGAGTAAATGTGCCGCTAAGGGCTCAAAACTGTTGGCGTTGTCTAACCAGCCATGTAAGGCCAGTAATAAAGGTTTATCCTTCGCCCCCCATAATCGGCCCGCGACCTTAATATGAGGTAATACAAATTCGATTTGATTTTGGGGGGCGAGAGATTGCCACATAATGCCTCTGGTGTCAGGTGATTAAGATGATTTTTTGACAAATTTGAGTGTCATACGATCACTTTCACCGATCGCTTGGAATTTTTCTTTATCCGTGTCACCCAAAGCAAAGGATGGCGGTAGCGTCCAAACACCTTTGGCATAATCCTTAGTATCTTTGGGGTTCGCATTGATTTCAGCGCTTTCAACTAAGGTGAAACCGGCTTTTTTGGCTAGAGCAATCATGGCCGCTTGATCCATATAGCCAGTGCTAAAATTCATCCCTTCGTTGGCTCTATGCTCCACCACACCAAAGACACCGCCGTCTTTCAATACTTTATATGACGCAGCAAACACATTCTCTAACTGATCACTTGATGCCCAGTTATGAAGATTACGGAAGGTTAATACCAGATCGGCACTGCCATCGGCGCCTAAGTCCATCTTATTTGGGGGATCGAAAGTGACCATTTTGGCATTGCCCATGACGTCTTTATTAGCCGTCATCCACGCAGCATACTTAGTACCAGCATTGGCACGATAGCGATTTCCAGGCGTGTCCGTCGCGGGAGCGGTTTCAAAACTGGCGGCGATATATTGGCCTTCTTTGGCTAAATAAGGCCCTAATATCTCGCTATACCAACCATTACCTGGCCAGAGTTCAATCACAGTTTGTGTTGGGGTAATGCCAAAAAAACTTAAGGTTTCAGCGGGATGACGATAAACGTCACGACTGGCATTTTTAGCCTGACGAAAATCGCTTTTTAAGACTTTATCTAAACTCTCATCGGCGTAGGTAGCACTCGAACATAAACCAGCAAGCAATAGACTGGCAACTAAGGTGACTTTTTTCATTGTAATTCTCCATGGATACCGAAGGCTTAAGCTAGCAGCCAATGGCCAAAAATCCAAGGAATAGAAGTCGTAAAACCTAGGTTTGAGTGACATAAGTGGTTATGGGTCAAAGTGATGAGTCAATTCACCTTTATCTAAACCAATAAAACGCAAAGCGGAAAAAAGCCAGAGGAAACACAATACGCCTGAGGTATTAAATGACCTTAAGGATTAGCGACTCGCAGCGTTATCGACACGGCGCCACGCAAAATACAAGGCGCAGGCACTGGTTAATAACCAAAGTCCCACCCAGATCCAAGCGGGGATCCAAGAACGTTCGGCCAACATCACCGCATCACCTTGGCCATCAAGCCCGAGCAACACAGTTGGACTTGCCAGCGCATTGAGCATAATCATCAAGCCAATAATACGTAAAAACTGGGTCAGCATCTTGTTTTGACTGAGTTTAAGCGGTAACAACAAAATAATAGTGAGTACGGCTAAAATCGCCAGCGTGAGGATATCCCTTCCCCAAAGCAAGCCGCTTAGCACCACTAAAGCGCCCAGCAAGGCAAAGCTCACGCGGATCCCTTTTGGCCAAGTCGCGAGCAAGTAGATTAAATATCCCCAACAGGCCGCGCCAAAATACCCAGCAAAGCCAATCAACATCGGCGAACCGCCTTGGCTAAAACAAAAGCCTGCGCCGTTAGGAAACAATTGAATATGGCTGACTACGCCCGAGCTTAATATCGTCGCAATGCCGTGGGACAATTCATGGAAATAGCTTTCAAGCCATTTAAACGGCACGCTTAAATAGGGAATGCGAGTGATGAGTAACGCCACCACCAGCTCGATGATAAACAAGCCACGGCTTGGTACACCGCTGGCGGCTAAACCTGTTAATTTAGAAGAGGAAAATCGCGAGGTAGAACGGGGAGGCTTTTGTTGATGTTCAAGCATACAAGTCCACGCCAACCATTTGCTGAATTTCATCGCGTTTGGCGGCATGTTGAGTTTGTAAATATTGGGCTATCGCCCCCTGATGGCCACGCGTGTCTTGCTCATACTCTAGGTGGGCGCCGAGCCTTGACTGTAAATTTCCCGCTGCGCTTTTACTTTTAGGCTGGGTTTCTAAACTAAGGGCTTCGACGGCATCTTGCTCAATCACTGGGCGTGACGATTCAGGTGCGGTTAGCCCCTGAGCGATAGCGGGTCTATTACTCGCTACAGCATTCGTCAAACTCATTTGATTCACATTAACTTGCATCAAGAAGCCTTAAGTTTGCACTATTCATCGTTAAGCCATTCATAGTTAAGAATGCTTAGCATTAATTGCCTGAGATTCTATCGCAGATACTCAGGCAAAGAACAGCTTATTCACGACCAGGTAACTTTTTCCATGTGACTGTATCACGTAAATACACAGGTTCAAGCTCATCGACCGAGGTTGTTAGTCCTGCTTTGATACCTGTCTCAGCCAATATCAGCATAGCCCTTGCATCGGGATATTTCACGGCGTCGAGAGCTAAAATCCCTTTGCCGAGTGCCAGTAAATCAGGATACGCATCAAAACCGGTGCCGCAAGCCACAATGGGCGCTTGAGTATCAAGCTGAAGTTGTACGTTGGCAGGCGCACTGACCACTTCTTTACCGACTAATGTCGCAATACCATCGACGGCCACAAACTGCCCCCAATACACTTCGCCCATGCGCGCATCAATGGCACACAGCACTTGCTCGGCTTGGTGCTCGCTAATGGCCATTTGTGCCATAGCCGCTAAGGTTGAAATACCAATCACAGGTAAATCTAACCCCAGTGCCAGACCTTGGGTCATGCTAGTGCAGATACGGATCCCCGTGAAACTGCCAGGACCTCGACCATAGGCAATCGCCGCAACTTTATCTAAGCTAATGCCCGCTTGCTTGAGCACTGAATCGACCATAGGCAACAGACGCTGGCTGTGTTCACGCGGCGCATCGGCAAGTTCAGCATAAATCTGACCTTGATATTGCAGCGCAGCTGAGCAGGATTCGGTACAAGTGTCTAAGGCAAGAATACAAGCAGAGTGTTCGTGTGTTATTGTCATTTCAAAACCGGATTAGCGGGCAAGATTTCGCATCAAGTTGACCATTTCGGTATTGTGCGAATATGCCATGAGTAAACTGGCGCAAATAATAACATCAAATGCCCGAAAACAAAGGGCTAAGCAAGCAAGTCCGCTAAAATAGCGCCCGCATGATATCCAGTAGCAAATCAGGACTTGATGGATTTATGTGATCTAAGTCAATGATCGATAAACTCATTAAGGAATACCGCCAGCTTGGGGAAACTTTTTCAACTTTGCTTGTCAGAGCAGACAAGTCTGGATTGAATTCATTCCTTGCCATTCCTTTACTATTGTACGATTGCACTAACCCGCCTTCGATAAGGATATTTCATGTTAAACACGCCTCCATTGCGTCGCCTAAGACGCTTACGTAGTTCAGAAGCGATGCGCGATCTGTTGCGCGAAACCCATGTTTCGTTAAGCGATCTCATCCATCCCCTGTTCATTGAAGAGCACATCACCCACGCAGTGCCTATCTCCACGCTACCAGGTATCAGCCGTTTACCAGAGAGTGCACTGGCGGAAGAAGTGCGCGAGCTTTACGCCCTCGGGATCCGCTATGTTATGCCCTTTGGGATTTCGCACACTAAGGATGATAAAGGCAGCGACACATGGGATGACAATGGCTTGCTCGCCCGCATGGTGCGCACCATTAAAGCCGCCGTGCCTGAGATGATGGTGATCCCCGACATTTGTTTTTGTGAATACACAGATCACGGCCATTGCGGCGTGGTGCACAATAATGAAGTCTGCAACGCTCTCACCGTCGAAAATTTAGTTAAGCAATCTGTGACTGCCGCTAAAGCGGGCGCCGACATGCTAGCGCCATCGGCCATGATGGACGGTCAAGTGAAAGCCATTCGCCAAGGGCTTGATGCCGCAGGTTTTGAGCATGTGGCGATTCTGGCCCACTCGGCAAAATTCGCCTCTTCCTTCTACGGTCCTTTCAGAGCGGCGGTCGATTGTGAACTCAGTGGTAACCGCAAAGGATATCAGCTTGATTATGCCAACGGTCGCCAAGCCCTGTTAGAAGCCTCATTAGATGAAGCCGAAGGCGCCGATATCCTGATGGTTAAACCCGGTACGCCCTACTTGGATGTGTTAAGCCGTTTAAGACAAGAAACCCACTTGCCACTCGCAGCCTATCAAGTCGGCGGCGAATATGCAGGCATCAAGTTTGCCGCCCTTGCAGGTGCGTTAGATGAGCGTGCTGTGGTGACTGAAACGTTTGTCGGCTTAAAGCGAGCCGGAGCGGATTTGATTGTCAGCTATTACACCAAACAATATGCCCAGTGGTTAGCCGAGAGTAGATAGTTACTTCGGTAACTACCGTTGCGGACATTAAAAAACCGATAAATAACGCCACCTTTATCGGTGGCGTTTTTGTATTTAGCATCCTGCGCTGAATTGCTTAAGCTTTTTGCAATCGTGCAAACAAGGCTTTCACTTTTTCGACTTTAGGGCGCACGACCATCTGACAATAAGGTTGCTCACCGTGTAAAGCAAAGTAATCATTGTGATAATTTTCAGCGGGATAAAACGTCTCAAATGCTGACACTTGGGTCACTAGTGGCGCATCAAAGACCTTAGCCGCCGCTAACTGAGTCAACATAGCAGTGGTTTGCTCAATCTGCTCGGCATTATGGGCAAACACCACAGAGCGATATTGTGGCCCCTTATCATTGCCTTGACGATTGAGCGTGGTCGGATCATGACTCTCAAAAAAGACCTGCAACAGCGTCGTAAAATCAATTTCCTCTGGGTTGAACTCGATATGCACAACCTCAGCATGGCCGGTTTGGCCCGAGCAAACCGATTTATAATCGGCATCATGGGCATCACCGCCAGCATAGCCAGAAGTCACATTCACCACGCCTTTTAGGCTTTGAAAGATCGCCTCGACGCACCAAAAACACCCAGCACCAAAAGTCGCAAAGCTGTTCGATGCAGGTTCAACAGCATCATCGATCCCTTTGAAAACCATAGAAACGGAGTTAACACAGTGACGAATATTGTTGGCTGTTAGCATCTCACCTTCAAAAACATGGCCTAAGTGACCACCACACTGGCTACAGACAATCTCGGTTCTGCGGCCATCGGCGTCGACATGGCGCGTTACAGCGCCGGCAATTTCATCATCAAAGGCTGGCCAACCACAATGGGCATTAAATTTATGCTCAGAGCGGTACAAGGGCGCATGGCATTTTTTGCATAAATACAAACCCTTGGCATCATGATCATAATACTCACCACTAAAGGGGCGTTCAGTGCCTTTCTCTTCGATAACATAGCGTTCAAAATCAGTCAGTTTGTTCATATTAATGCCCTTTCGACTCACGTCGTTGTCTATTTTGATACTCTTCATTCAGTTGATTAAGGAGCTGATCCATAAAAAGCCAACATAAGACCCAATCCAAGCAAGATTTCTTGCACTCGGCTTCAAAATGCGGCCGACATCAATCCATAACAACAAATCCAATAGCCCATACTAACGGGTTTGACGGCTAAAATCTTGCCACTTAAGTCAGTCCTAATCTATGCGTTTAAATCAGTGCTCATTAAGCGACAGCATAAGTGACGGAAAATACAGCAGTTGCTCTCACTCACCCTCGCTGAGTATTTGCACCCGCTCCAGCGCACGGCTACACTTGCAGCGGGTCAAATTACAACTAAATATAACAAGTAGAAACCACAATGAAATTAGAAACCATTGATTACCGCGCTGAAAACAGTGCCCAGCAATTCGTTGAATCACTTAGGGAAACTGGCTTTGGTGTTTTATCTAATCATCCGATTGATAAGCGCTTAGTTGAAGACATCTACACCGAGTGGCAAGCCTTTTTTAACTCAGAAGCTAAAAACGACTACATGTTTAAAAAGGAAACCCACGACGGTTTCTTCCCCGCATCGATTTCTGAAACAGCCAAAGGCAACACAGTCAAAGACATTAAAGAGTATTACCACGTGTACCCTTGGGGTCGGATCCCCGATTCACTGCGTGCCAATATTCTCGCCTATTATGACAAAGCCAACGCGCTGGCCGCTGAACTCTTAGAGTGGATTGAAACCTACTCACCCGAAGACGTAAAAGCCAAGTTTTCGATCCCATTGCCAGAAATGATCGCCAACAGCCAAAAAACCTTGCTGCGCATTCTGCATTACCCGCCGATGACGGGCAGTGAAGAAATGGGCGCCATTCGCGCGGCAGCCCATGAAGATATCAACCTTATCACAGTGTTACCTGCCGCAAATGAGCCAGGGCTGCAAGTGAAAGCCAAAGATGGCACTTGGTTAGATGTGCCCAGTGATTTTGGCAGCATCATTATCAATATCGGTGACATGCTACAGGAAGCGTCTGGCGGCTATTTCCCATCGACCTCACATCGCGTCATCAATCCTGAAGGTACGGATAAAACCAAGTCAAGGATCTCTTTGCCGTTATTTTTGCATCCAAACCCTGCTGTCGTGCTGTCTGAGCGTTATACCGCCGACAGTTATTTGATGGAAAGACTGCGCGAACTAGGGGTTATTTAACCCTTAATACCGCCTATTAATCCGAGTGACAATCGCAAGAGACAGTCAAGGATTAAGCGATTAAAGCGCCTTAGGGCGCTTTTTTTATGACATTCGCCACCTTCAAGGTAGAATAGCCATTCTTTAAGTTATTTAGGACAAGGCGTTATCATGGCAATTCAGTGGTATCCAGGGCATATGCACAAGGCACGCAAAGAGATTGAAGAGGCAATGCCTCAGGTCGATCTTGTTATCGAAGTGCTGGACGCGCGTATTCCCTACAGTAGCGAAAACCCCATGGTGGCTCAGCTTCGAGGCGACAAACCTTGTATCAAACTGCTCAATAAATCTGATCTGGCCGATCCAGAGATCACTGCGCAATGGATTGAATACTTAGAACGTGAACAAGGCGTAAAAGCCACAGCGATCACCACACTGCAAGCGGCAATGGTGAAAAAGATCCCTGATATCTGCCGCAAGCTAGTGCCAAGTCGTGATAAAACCGAAAAAGACATACGCACTATGATCATGGGGATCCCCAACGTCGGGAAATCCACCATCATCAATACCTTAGCTGGCCGTGTTATCGCCAAAACAGGTAACGAACCTGCGGTGACCAAAACCCAACAAAGGATCAATTTACGTAACGGTATCGTACTCTCGGATACCCCAGGGATTTTGTGGCCCAAAGTGGATAACGAAGCGAGCAGCTATCGCCTCGCCGTCACTGGTGCCATTAAAGATACCGCAATGGAATATGAAGATGTGGCCCTGTTCGCTGCTAAGTATTTCTTAACCGCTTATCCAAAAGAGATTTGTGAGCGCTACAATCTCACTGAATTACCAAAGGATGATGTGGCTTTACTCGAAGCGATTGGCCGTAAACGTGGCGCCCTGCGTCCCGGTGGTCGCATCGATATGCACAAGGCATCTGAGTTATTGCTGCATGAATACCGCTCAGGCAAAATCGGCCTCCTTTCGTTAGAAACGCCAGCGATGGCCGAGCTTGAGAAGATTGAAGTCGCCCGCATCATGGCCATAAAAGAAGCCGAGAAAGAAGCCAAACTGGCTAATGAAAAGCTGAAACGTTCAGGCAAACGCCATAACGACTAAATCAGCTTGCGACTCTGCGAGCGTTGAAAATAACGCGCGGAGTGTGTTGAAGATAAAGTGCTAATGACTTTATGTTTATGATCGTTACGTTAATTCATCAAGCTTAACATTTAAGCCAGCATATTGAATATGCTGGCTTTTTTATTACATAAACGGAGATATTACGTTAACTAATACTGTCACGTGGGACTACTTTTGTGCACCTGATGCCAGCTTATCGAGCAAGGCATCCATACTCTGCTCTAATAAATCCAACACCAACTCAAAGCCCTGAGTGCCGCCATAGTAAGGGTCCGGCACTTCTGTGACTTGCGTATCCGCATAGGAGAGCATTAACTGTAACTTGTACTGAAACTCGAGCGGACAACGTCTACGCAAATCCTCTAAATTGGCCTTATCCGCCGCCAAAATTAAATCAAAGTGTTCAAAGTCGACATCCACAACCTGCCGTGCCCGCATTCCATCGAAACTAAAACCCCGCTTTTTCCCCGCCGCCATAGCACGGCTATCAGGCCTATCCCCTTGGTGATAACCAATAGTACCCGCAGAGTCCACCTCAATATTAAGCCTGCGCTGCGCAACCTTAAAGCGACACACAGCTTCTGCCGTCGGTGAACGGCAGATATTGCCCATATAAACACAATAAACAAGATAAATTGCAATAAAATCAATTGATTAATTGCTATTTGAGGTGTTTTTGTAGAGAACATTGAACAAATTTAAATGCTATTTTAATCAATTACTTATTTTGGGTTTTGGAGAGAGAAAGTGTGAATAACGCACCTTCTAGATGCAAAACTGGACCTCTACTTCAATAAGTAGCAAGTCTATGCTGTTCCTTGCACCCTGCTATGTTATCGCCGAGAGTGACACTGGCAATGGCGCAGATGCTCCAGCCATCACGGTAGTGTTTAATACCCTGTGGCAATTTATGTAGTACTATTTGAAATTATTTTTTATTTTCAAGAAAATCACTTTTTGGAAGTATCCTGCAGCTGAATAGAGACGGTCCAATAATCAGTCGAACCAAAGTAACGCCTACAAATAGCGAACTATCAGATAAAATCGGCAATACACTGCACATTAGAGTATCCGACCTGCAACCCACGTCTCCAATACATCAGCCAGTTTAATGAGTTGTTCTTGATGCTTGGATTTGTTTTTCGCTAGGTTTTGGATATTCAATAGCTTCCATTTCACCGCGGGTAGTGTCGCGACGCTCGGTTCATCAAACAATGACCAATCAGGCTGACCCTGTTTAAAGGATAATAAAAAGTCTCTATCTTTTGCAGTAAAGTGATGCTGCAACGCTGTTAGCATTTCTGAGCGAGTTAAAACCAGCTCATTGAGACTAATCGGCTTTGTCGTCATTCCATTGAATTCAGCTTGAAAGCTTTCATCAAGCGGTTTCCAACGTGGAGACATCACTTCATTAATAGGCCTTGGATGGCTAAGCGTATAAGTGAGAAAGCCGACTAAAATTTCTCGACTGATCCCCTCTTCCGCCAGCAGCATTTTCACATCGAATAGATCTCTTGGGTGCTGTCTATCCATCGCTGCACATAACTTACCACCGTATAGATCAGGCAGGCTTACAACAGGGATCTCTGCATACCCAAATTCCTCTTCAACTAACTCAACGACTGGCATTAATACCGCTTTGTGCAGCGTGCCTCTCGCAACAGGAGAGACTTCAATTTTTATTGTCACCCTCTCACTTGTCACGACAACCCTGAGCTCATCATATTTATTGTCTTGAAATACTGCACTAAGGTTCGGTTGTAGATTGATCTGCGCAGTCAAACGACCAAGCGCTTCCTTCACACTTTGTAGCGCTTGTTCCCTTGGATCCAAAGGAAGATAAGCCAAATCGATATCAACCGATAAGCGTGGGAAGTTGCGTACAAATAGGTTGATAGCCGTACCGCCCTTTAGGGCAAATACCTTCTCTTGGGCGACGAGCGGCAGCATCCGAATAAGCAAACTCACTTGCTGGTAGTATATCGATGACTTATTCATATTGATTTTCTTCTGCCTTAATAAACGATGCAGGCACTGTTATTTGATACCGTCCATCGTAACGGCCATGAACCACCACCTGACGCTTTCCCGCACCTAGCGTGATTTGCTGCTCATCTAGCCGTTTGATCCACTGGTGTTGATAGTAGTGGCCTAAAAAGAGAAATACGCGATTAGCTTGTACGGCTTCACTTCGATTCAGTATTGACTGTATTTTACGTGGGCTGAGATTCACTAACCCTTGAAACAGCTCCGCGGCATGCTCAAAACTGATATGTTTGCCAATGGCATTGACGACCTCATAGGCTGCAAGCTCCGCACAACTTGCCTTAACTTCCCTATTGTTCACCCCTATAGTTATAAAGTCTTTTTCCAACGTTTGGGTCAGCTTGCTACTGGTATAGAAAAGCCAGTTTTGCTCCTCCAATTCACGGAACCACTTTGGCAACGCCTGCTTACTTTGACAGCCAACCCAAACTTGCTCGCTGCTTAGTTGAAGATAATGACTAAGCCCTTGCTGCGTTAGGCTACTGACTCCCGCAAGGTGAACAGGAAGCTTTAGCTGCTCATTCACAGCCTTGAGCGCTTCAACCCAATGAGGCTGTAACTTGCCTGTTGACTCAGGACGAACGTAAACCCCCGCACTTATCTTGTACAACCAACCACTCTGCACATATTTTCTCACCAAAGATGAGCTGATCTCATTTTGTGTCAACCACGACTGAAGCACTACCGCACCAGGGCTCGTATGATTAATCAGCCAGTTTATTTTTGATGACATAGATGCACCATAAGTACCAAAATATTTAATAAATTAAACTGAGTATAGGAACGTGGTTTAAAAATTGCAATTAAATAGCACCTAAAGTACGATTTTAGCTAAAAATGTAAACTGGCTAAATGAGAAAAGCATCGGTTCTGGCAGACTTAAACATCCAGCTGAATCGCAGTTAGGCCCCCTGTGTCTGATCCGATACTTTTGGACATCTCGCTAAGTGAGTAAACTCGCTTATCGAGGTGAAGTATGTCAACAAAGAAACCCTGTAAAATCCACACGCAAGAATTCCAAGCAGAAGCCCCGAAGCTTGCTGATAAAATTGGTGTAGCGGCAGCCGCTCGTGAACTCAATCTTTACGAGTCTGAGCTATACAATTGGCTCTCAAGTGTTAAGAAAAAATCCAATACCACCGCTAGGGAAGCTGAACTTGCTGCTGAAGTCGCTAGGCTTAAACGCCAACTTACTGAACAAGAAGAAGATTTTTAAAATCTTAAAGAAGGCGGCCTACTTCACGAAGAACCAAAAGTAGCCTGATTTGAGTTCATCCTTGAGCATCAGCACCGTTATTCACTTAAGCTGATGGTGGAGGTGCTCAAGATATTCGTAGTGGGTATTATACCTGGCTACAGAATGGTAATGACGCTGAGTTCAAGGACGATTAAATGTGCGCCTCGTGATGTTCTGATTAAAGCGTCTTTTGACGATTCCAAGAAGCACAATGGTACAAGGTGCATTCAGCAAGATTTGGCGGATAATAACAGTAAGGCTGATATCAAAACCATTATCGCCAAAATTTCACGGCAGCGTTTGGTGTCAAAGGCGGTTAAGACATTTAAGGTCACAACCTACAGCAACCATAAGAATCCAGATTACTGAGTATCAATGGAATTCAGATCCTTTAGATGATCCTTTTGCAGTATCCCTTGATTTACTATCTCCAGCAAATTAAAGACTTAATCATTAATGATATTGTTCCACTAACAAAAAATGCCCCAGAATCATTGTCGTGATAGTTTCTGGGACATTTAAATTATTTATATCAAAATACTATTTGATCGCCTCTGCTACTTGTTCACCGGCAATGCGTCCAAACACGATTGTGTCAGCAATTGCATTACCAGCTAAACGATTACCACCATGTACTCCACCAGTCACTTCACCAGCGGCAAAAAGCCCTACAATAGGCAATCCATTTTCGTTAAGTACTTGAGTTTTTGAGTTTATCTTTAAACCTCCCATTGTGTGGTGAACAGCAGGCTTGACTTTAACAGCGTAAATTGGGAATTGAAGATCATCAGCCATATTCTTACGGCCAAAATCTGAATCATTTCCTTTTGCTTTGAAATCGTTGTAACGCTTAATTGCTTGCGAGAATACTTTTGCATTCATCTCGGTAGATTTAGCAATTTCATCTGCTGAATTACCTTTAAAAATAATACCTAAATCTAACATTCCTCGCAGTTGACCCAATCGGTCTAAAACGGTTTCATCAAAGACTAACCAAGCATCTTTGCCATCTTGTGCCCAAATACATTCAGATACTTTATCTCTTGGTCCCATTTCGTCACAGAAACGGTCTCCATGACGATTTAACATGATCGCACCTGCACCACGAGCTGTACCTGATATCACCATTTTACCAGCCGCAGCCGTAGGGAATGCTTGAATTTCTTTAATATCAACAGTTGCTGCGCCTACTTTTGGTGCGAAAGTTAATGCATCACCAACGTTACCAGGATTATTTGTTGCATCAATACCTTTTAAATCCGGACGATATTTGGCAACTAGTTCATTATTTCGCGCAAATCCACCCGAAGCAATAATGACGGTTTTAGCACCAAGTACATGTAACTTAGAATGCTTACCTTGAACAACAACACCGGTAACACTGCCCTGCTTATCTTGTACAAGCCGGATCACTTTACTATTGGTACGTGTTTCAACACCTAACTTTTTAGCCACATTTTTAAGAGTATTTATAATCTCTGGGCCCGATTTCGCGCCACCATCTGGTCGGTGTAACCGCTCTGCACTATGGCCGCCAGCGCTAGAAGCTGAACTCAAGTCAGCCCCCATAGCTTGCAACCAGTCGATACCAGCACTGCCGTTTTCAGTTAATGTTCGGACTAAATCTGGATTATTTATATCATGCCCGCCTTTCATCGTATCTTTGTACCATAATGCTTTACTGTCAGGGTACTCCCTAAAGGCCTGTGTCATGGTTTCAGCTGCCGCCATACCACCTGCAGCTAACATACCATTACCACCAATATAGGGTTGTTTCTCAAGAATAATTACGTCTTTGGCACCATGCTGACGAGCAGAAACTGCAGCGGCATGCCCAGCAGCTCCTGCGCCAATAACAATCACTTGATGCTGTTCAATCGGTCCCAGTGCAAGCGCTTTATCTATCATACCCTGTGTGACTGATGGGAACTGATAGCTGTCAGCTACCAGTTTATCGTTGGCAAAGGGGATCTTAAATTCCGTTTTAAAAGTGTCATGGCAAGTCTGACAAACAAGTATTGGCTGATTATGGCCTGAGTGACAACTTGTGCATGATAGATCAATTAAATGACTATGGTGGGGTGTTAATTTAGCTTTCGATTTAGTCGCTAATTCAGTCAACGTACCATGGCAGCTTTCACAAGCTTCATTCTCATGCTGTTCGGCATCAGCCACCTTTATTGGTTTGGTATGACACGACTGGCAATTATTGCCGAGTTCCTTTACATGGAAATCAGACAAGGTTTGTCCGTAACTTGAAACTGATATAAAAAAAGCTGACATAGCTAACGGTAATAACTTGGCGTTCAACATTATCCTTACCTCTTTAGAGTTGTTTTCGTAAGGATCATCACTTCAAAACGAAACAGTGACAAAGCAATAAAATTCACCTGACAGAAGATAAAAGTTCATTTAACGGGAAATATCAAAATGAGAGCTATACCTCCGATAAAATCAATTCTTTATTTTGAAGCGGCGGCAAGACTGCAAAGTTTTAAACTTGCAGCAATCGAACTAAATGTAACACCAGGTGCAATCAGTCATCAAATAAGTAAATTAGAAGATTTTATTGGGAAAAAGTTATTCGAAAGAGGCAGTCGGCAAATCAAGCTAACACATTGTGGTTTAAGGTATTATTCTCGTGTATCTATCATTTTACAAAGCATTGAAGAAGCCACTACAGACTTAGGGATCGAAGGTAAAAAACCAAAAATGAAAATTGCTGTACCACCATCACTATTAAAAAATTGGCTTTTGCCACACTTAGGGGAAACATCAATTAAAGAGCTAAATCGAAGCATTGAGTTTATTGATACATTAGATTACCTTGATTTGTCTAAATGTGATTTAGATCTAGCCATTCGCTATGGTTATGACTCATGGGAAAATATGTATTCGGTTTACTTATTTCATGAAGAAATGATTCCAGTATGCCGTCCTAATTATTTGAAAATGAAATACCCCACTTTTAATCAAGAGTTAATTGATAATTATACACTGATATATACTAACAATCGTTTGGTACAATGGGATATTGTCATGCAGTATTTTGCTTTGGAGCGCAAATCCGGTCATAGCAAACTCACCTTCCAAAACTCCATTCAGGCAATTGAGGCAACGATCCAAGGTGCAGGCATTGCTTATGTAAATCGTATTCTTGTTTCTAAAGAACTTAGCAATGGACGATTAGTACAGCCATTCAGCATCGTAATGCCTGAGAGTAAGACCCCTGCATATTACTTAGTCAGTACCTATGAGCACATGCAAGATGAATCGACTTCACAACTCTATCAAGCAATCGTTTCATTTAGTAAATCAACTCCAAATAATCAGTATTTAAAGCTGCTAGGGTAATCTGCTATCCGCCCGCGTGAATATGCTTCTCTTAGAAGACTCCCCAATGCTGCAGCCACCCAAAAGTACTGGCACCTGCTAAAATTGAAGTTGTATCCAATGAAAAACAAAATAAATGTCAGCAGATGCCTAGAAGATCAAAGGATCACAAAATCGATCTGTTGAAGTTGGTATATCCGAGCACACCTATTTTTTGAAACCCTGTTAAAAAAAGGGAAATAATCAATTAAAATCAACGCCGTAAATAGCGTTCAAAATTATGAACGCCCCCTAAAAGCCCGCAAATAAAACAACAACCAAGCCCTCTAAAATTCTCATATGTAGTGAAGCACTGCGTGTCGCCGCCCCCGCAATCAACCGCGCC
>NZ_VXCT01000129.1:0-1678 GCF_052850535.1 Shewanella sp. 1180_01 | reverse complement strand
ATCATCCTGACAGAGGGGTTTTCTATGATATCTTTGCGCCTTGATATTTTGCTGTTTGTTCTTGCGGGGCTTGTTGGCTGTAATGCGTCACCCCATTTTCGTCGACCCAAGTATAGATAACGCCCGCAGAAACGGGGCCAATGAAAAGGCCGAGCCAAAACCAGCGGCATAGCATAGTGCTGAACGTGTTCACTTTTAACATCGAAATCATCCCTAACTGGTCTCTCATCGACATGATAATAAAATATGTTATCTTGAAAGCTAACTTCTCTTCACCGAACTAGCGTAATAAGTGTATGCAAAATTCTTCAAATCAAACAGTAAAGAATAAAGGTATCTATTTATTACCGAACCTTTTTACCACAGCGGGTTTGTTTTCTGGCTTTTATGCCGTAATTGCTTCCATGAATGCTAACTTTGAAGCCGCAGCGATAGCCATTTTTATTGCCATGATTTGTGATGGGCTCGACGGCCGAGTGGCAAGACTGACTAATACTCAAAGTGATTTTGGTGCTGAGTACGACAGTATGGCCGATATGGTGTCCTTCGGAATGGCGCCAGCACTACTCGCCTACAATTGGGCATTAGCGGACTTAGGTAAAATTGGTTGGCTGGCCGCATTTATCTATTGCGCAGGTGCAGCACTCAGGCTTGCTCGATTTAATACGCAAGTTGGCGTCGCCGATAAGCGTTACTTTCAAGGTCTCGCCAGCCCGGCTGCCGCCGCTGTTATTGCTGGCAGTATTTGGCTTGGTAATCAATACAGTCTCGATGGAAGAAATATCAGTTGGATTGCGGCCCTTGTTACGGCAGCAACCGGTTTACTGATGGTCAGCAATTTCCGCTATCACTCCTTTAAAGAAATTGATTGGCGCGGCAAGGTTAACTTTATCGTGATCTTACTGGTCGTCGGTGTGTTTGTGGTGGTGTCGGTGCAACCTGCATTGATTTTATGTGTCGGCTTCTACTTATATGCGATTTCAGGCCCGATCATTACTATCAGAACGGTGAGAAAACTCAAAGTCGCTCACGTTGTAGGAGATGATGTCGCGGCGAGTGTCGAAACGAACTCCTCAGTCCAAGCCGCTGCACAAACTCAAGTCGTTACAGATCTCGAGAAAGAGAAACAAGAAGAGCATAAACCTTAGGGCTCGTGTTTTTGATCATTGCTTATCATTAGCTAGGTGCAAACAAGAGTAAGGCATCACACTAGGCATAACGTTTTTAGAGGTTTGCTGGCAGATATAGCGAAAAATAGCTATCAACTTCTGTTTATGCCCATTCAATCTATTAAAACCTCTGCAATAGGTGATTTCTTCTGCCAGACTTATCAACCCAAACAGCGATATTGCTCAATATTGCAGTATATTTCTGCAGTTTGGTGGTTATTTATTCGCTTGGCGCTGATTGTTAAAAAAGCCCTTGCACAAAATCTCCTGCTCCCTATAATGCGCATCCACTGACACGGCAGACAGCGTTAAGCAGCCTGATGTGACAGTTCATCAATAAGTTTACTAATTGATGAGTGTTGAGAAAGTTTGCAAAAACTCCTTGACGCGAAACGGGAAATGCGTAGAATACGCAGCCCTAGCCAACTGGAAGCGTTCGACGCTCAGTGTGGTACTCAAGTCCTCTTACGGATATTGAGTTGCTCTTTAACAAGATAAAACAAGAAATC
>NZ_VXCT01000128.1:0-1680 GCF_052850535.1 Shewanella sp. 1180_01 | reverse complement strand
GGGGGCGTCTTGGAGAATCCAAGGAGGATAGGACGAGCAGTCCTCCTTGGTCGGGTGTGGGGTGAAGCCCCACGACTTTAATCTGCCTCGGCCGTAAGGCCGCAAAAATTAAACTAAACCACTAACTGGCAACACACAGATTTTGCTGAATCTTCCAACGACGTTCCATGAGTGGAATCGAAAACCCATAACATATCACCACAATCAAAGGTTGAAGCTGAAAACTCAACTCAGGCCACAACATAAAGGCAGCCGCGCAAGCCACAGTGCGCACAATCGCATGCACAATCGCCACCTTTTGCGCCGCTATCACGCCATAAACCAACCACATTAACCCTGTCTGCACCGCAAGGGCGAAAGGCAATGCCAGATAATTTTCCATAAAGAATGGAATGCTGATAGCAAAGGTCAGGAAACTCATGCCTACGGCGGCTAAAAACACGTTATCAAACCAATTACGCTCATGCTTTTTCTTGAACGACATGTTCTCACCGGTTAGCCGAGAAATGCCCATGGCTAAATAGACGATTGAACCCGTTCCGATAAATACCGCCATCACCAACTGCGAAGGCGATAACATAAAACTTAATACAAATAGCAAGATCCACACTATCATGCCAGATAAAGGCATAGCCAAAGCACGTTGTTGACGGTATTCAATTAACTGTTGATCCAATGATATGTGTTGCATGATTAAGCCTCCTTGTTTAGATGGCTTAAGTATCTACGCTAACAATCCAACACGGCAGTGTGAGTTGTCAGCAATAGAAGATGACAAATGTCACCTCTTTCAACAAAGTCCTAAAAAGTGTAAAAACGTGATCCTCTGTTGCTGAATTTACTTTGGTATCTGCTTGAAAAAAGCGACAATCAAACATATCGAAGACATAAGTAAGTTAGACGCTGCCGCGCTGCTAAACCCCGAATCGGGTTTAGATGACGACAATGTCTACAGAAAATGCAATAACAGCATATATCTCACGCTTTACCCTAGGGTTATCGCGCGCCTAAAATGCGCTATGTTACTGTTTTAGTCGTTGGTAACTCGATTTTTTACCGCATTTTTAGATTAAGGGTTAAATGGAATATGGAAAAAATATTTGAAAGGCTAATGTATGCATCTCGCTGGATTATGGCGCCGATTTACTTGGGATTAAGCCTAGTCCTAATCGGTTTAGGCATTAAATTCTTCCAAGAGATCTTCCATATTCTACCGATCATTTTTGAGATGACCGAAGTGGATCTGGTGCTGGTCACCCTGTCCTTAATTGATATCACTCTAGTCGGCGGCCTGATTGTGATGGTGATGTTTTCTGGCTATGAAAACTTCGTTTCACAGTTAGATGTGGGCGAAGACAGTGAGAAGCTAAGCTGGCTTGGCAAACTGGATTCTGGCTCACTGAAAAACAAAGTCGCCGCTTCTATCGTGGCGATTTCATCCATTCATCTACTAAAAATCTTTATGGATGTGAAGAATATCGATAACGATAAAATCATGTGGTATCTGTTAATCCACATCACCTTCGTGTTGTCAGCCTTTGCCATGGGCTATTTAGATAAAATGACCCGCGCTGGTAAATAGCAAGTTCGAGCCTTCGTAAGTGGAGCGAACACGGTGTTAACGCTGTGTAAGGTTTTGAGAGCAAAACCTAAACGAAGATAACGTTTCATTCGTTTCTG
>NZ_VXCT01000127.1:0-1682 GCF_052850535.1 Shewanella sp. 1180_01 | reverse complement strand
TGGATATTGTATTTCATCAATCTCTAACAATGGTGAGTTTAGGTATACACAGAGGCACGTATTCTCACAATTTAAGGGGCGTATTGAAATATTTAACACTCCAACATTGCTACCTATAGTATCAAACTCAAAAAACGACACATACTCCTATGCATGGACTGGCGATGAAAACGGTTTTGGCTTCTATTTTTATGAAGCTAAACTTGGGCTAATATACTCGCAACTAAAAATCCAACCTGTGGAGGTATTAACTGGGCTTGAATTTCGTGAGTTTGATGATTGTTTAAGAAAATATAAATTGAAGTTGCCAGTTCAAATTGGTTCAATTAGTTCAGAAGAAGCAATAATAGACTTTTCATATGCCCTCTATCAGGCAGGTCAATATCAACGGTGTATCGAAAAAATCACCTCGCTGGGAAGTAAAATTAATGATCATCCGCAAGTCTATTTTCAAGCAAACTACCTATTAGGGTGTTGTTACAAAGACTTAGGGATAGCGGCTGAAAACCAAGGCTCTAAAGAGAGCTATAAGTTACTAGAAAAAGCTGTTGAACACTTTAGTTTGCTTATTAATGACTATAAGCCTGACTACAGTGTTCAAACTAACATGGCAATAGCGTATTGCTACCTTGGGCATGCGACTGAGGATTTGGTTGCCAAAAAAACTTGCTTTCATGGCGCAGTCAATTGTAATGGGAACGCTGTAAATATCGATAATAAACAAGTTCTTCCATACCATAATAGAGCGTCGGCAAACTACGAATTACTCCGGTTCTGTAGGAATAGCAGTGAACTAAATTGTGTAGTGCAAAATATTGTGTCGGATTGTGAACTTGCACTTAGTCTAGATCCAAAACATCAAGTCTCTGCCAGTTTAAAAATGCACGTGTTGACAATGCGGGCTTAACCAATTTTGAAGTTTCAAGATACTTTTTCTCATATTAAACGACTGAGCTAGGTATTATTCCCAACTCAGAAATGTCAAACTTCGAGTCAGCGAGAGCTACGCTGCCTCACTTTTGCCCCAAAGCTTGTTTCAAAGTTAAAAATGCAAGTAGGGCGAATAAAGCTGTGGCTATATAAAAGCTAATGTCACGAGGTTACTTTCAACCTAGAAGTCATGACCGTCTGATCTTTCAAAAGCCAGCCGGTACGCATGTCAGGATAGCCACTTCCACAAGACGAAGCGAAATGACCGACTGCAAAAAGCAGCCTGCCTTATGGGGTTAAACCTATGAGGGGATAGGGTGCAAGTGTCAGCCTAAATGTGGGGCCAAATGCAGTCAACCAAGGTCAGTAATCAGTCGATAGTGAGCGTGAAATAATGAGAAAGCTAAAACGATATCAAGTAATTACCTACCAAACGGCATAAAAAACCGCTACCGCAAAAAAGCAAATTCCTATAGCATGAAGCATACCAATTACTCTGGATAAGGCATCGACCAAGTCCAACAACCGATTTATGCCCTGCAAACAGCGTAGTGCATAAATACTAAGACGTTAGCTTTCTTTGGAGATTACGTGCCTAATTTAAAAATGACACTCTTAGAAAACTCCATAAGCTTTTTCTTGGAGTCTGTGAGTAAGGCTATTCAGGCTGAATCAGATGAAGATAAATGGAAATTTGCGATACTGCTATTAGTGCAAGCAATCGAAACAAGCCTAAAAGAGCGCCTGAGAAG
>NZ_VXCT01000126.1:0-1728 GCF_052850535.1 Shewanella sp. 1180_01 | reverse complement strand
ATTTCTCAAACAGCTGCATTCAGATAACTTTTTGTAGGGCAAAGGTACATTAACAGAATGTGTATGAGCTTTTGCTTTAGATGATTTTGGGGCACAAACGAGCCAGTACGCAATGCCAACTCGCTTTTAGCCATATAAAGCAATCCTACTTTATCTGGTTAAAATGACTTTATGGATATCATTAGTTATATGCGTTGGTGGAATCATTAGAGCTAAAGCGACAGACACCTTTTTGGTACGGTTCTATTCAACAACAATATCCAGTTTTCTACCAATTTGTTGTTCTTCCAGACTGAGGATACCCATGAATTACAGGGAGTAAATATAATTGCTTTCTTTTTCCCTTCTCGAATATATGTGACTTCAACATATTTTAAAGGTAAAGGTTTCGCTGTTCGTGGGTAATACCCAGAGCTAATATCCGTTATGGAATTCAGGGGGATCTCACATAAGTCTTTTTTGCTTATGAATGTTACAGACTTAGACGTAAGCTTTAGATACCCCTTATCGGTGTATATATAGAGCCATCGGCCTATAAAACTTCGCATATGTTCTGATGTAGATAGGTAACAACTATCTTGCTGTACTGTGATTTCTTCCATGACTTCTCGATGATACTTTGCAATTGAGCACTTGAATCGATTCTAGCGTCAGACCAAACATTGTCAATTAGTCATTTTTAACTTTGAAGGCTCTGTAAGTGAGAGCAATTCTTTGATCTGGTTTTGTTAAGAACAGCGATAACACAGTGTCTATAATTAGAAATAATTAGGTCTTTTGCGATAACTTGAAACACGTTTTGGGGCATAAACGTTTCAGTAAGTCAATTTTTCAATTTACTTTTTATAAAATTTACCCTGACCCCACTAAATTTATTGTCTGTGATGGCTTAACACGATGACATTACTCATATCCACTGGTTGAGGCTTTGATGTCCACTGTTGCCACTGGTTAACAAATTCTTCATTAGGGAAAAAATGCTCCTTTTTGTGCTTACTATTACGGGGAAACTGACCTGAAAATAAGTTAAAGCCAAGTAGGTCAACATCTTCAAGTAACATTCCATCTTCATAGCAGTGACGTTCAAGATGCCAATGAACGTCATTTAGGTGAGCTTGCACGCTACGGTCACTTCGAGGGTGGAAGGCACAGTCATTAACCTCTCTGTCATAATGGTCAACACAGTTTTCTATCTCGACCGTATCAACACCACTTTCATTGGCTAGACTGAGAAAACACGCCTTTAGCATTGGCTCAAAAGTGTTGAGAAATTGATAAATATCACCTTTCTTTCCTGCTACTACTGTTATACAAAAACGACTTTGATAATCCATCGCCATTAAGTATTTTTTGCGTTTGATGGATACACAATGTAGTACCCACTGCCATTGAAATTCACCATTTTTGTCGGTATCAACACCGTTTGGAAAAGCAGGCGTTTCAATCGACTCTGCGATGGTTTTATGTGGCGCAGGCTCTAGATCTGAAACCTTTTGGCCTTGACGCGTAACCACAAAAAACTCTACAGCGGCTTTGGTGCAGTTAAAAACTAACATTTCGTATTACCTATTTTTGATAGCGCTCACCATCTTCATGATGTTCTATTTTTACTCGCATTACATGCTCACTCATACTAAATTTGAGGAATATTTTATGGTTTATCGCATTATAATAGTTTAGGCAATGAGGATACTGAAAAATGTTAGGGAAAGCATCGCTGAATTGGAA
>NZ_VXCT01000125.1:0-1800 GCF_052850535.1 Shewanella sp. 1180_01 | reverse complement strand
GTGGTTGTGTTGCTAATCGTTAGGTGTTTAGTGCTGTAAAGGTTTTTGGTAACCGGTATAGGTAATAATGCATTTTCAGTTCGAACCATGTGCGCCACTTATGTTAATAACCCAATTAGAGTACACCTAATTGTGATTTAGTATCGTTGTGATTTTTTGTAGCGTACATCAAAATTTGCATCGCAAACTCTTTCGAAATTTGAATTTAAATTTTCCTTGTAGGTGGAAATTTTACCCACTTGGCATACACCATATGCCCTCATTCAAGCCCAATTAAAATACACTTTGGTGTTTCTGTTTAATTTAGAGGAACAAAGTTCGGTGTATTTACGATCAGTTTTATTGAATAATGAATAACTGGCGGCATAGCATGTGAAATGGTTCTTAATGATATAACTTTAAGTTGTTGATTTTAATTTTATTATTTTTATGGATTTTTTGAACAAAAAAGTGTCTATTTACCCAATTGGAATACACCATTCTCCGATGAAAGCCTTAGTATGCTTTGGTTGTTGCTATTATTAGATCTTTTAGGAGCTTAAAGATGGAGCTTACTGGCCCTAAGCTGTGCAAAACAGTTAAGTTTTGGCATGCCCCGGCAAAAGAAATTTTAATCGATGCTTGGAATAATACACGTCCAACAAATTGTGTAGTTGGTGAGACAAAATTTATAGCCACAAATGCGACTTACTACCTCAACTATAGTGCGTCTTTTCGTGCTAAATTTAGGTGTTAAGCACCTTAAAGGATTTAGTTTTGTTTGAATCTATAAGTTATGAGAATAAGGTTCATAAAGTTCTAAAAAAGGTTGCGCAACAGAGGATTGCAATAATATTACCAGGGAATGTACCTGTTATTGAACGTTGCGTAGGTAATGATGAGGCTACGCAAGCTTTACTTTTAACAGCTCAAATTCGAGGCTGGGTTGATGTTCTTTACGAGAATCTTCCTACTGGTAAAGTCGATGAAGATGGTCACCTATCTGCTGCTCCCTCTTTTGCAAATGTACAGACTCATTGGAAGCTTACTGATTCTGGCTGGGCCGCAATTCAAAGAAGACATCAAATGGCCCTTTTAAGTTTATTTATTGGATTGGTTAGTGTTCTTATCGGCATCAATGCATAAAAGTTATATTCATTCGCTTTGCACATTGAATGAATCAAACCTCTAGAGAACTGATTTAACATCAACTTGATAAAGTTACATTATCAAAATAGCGAGCCTGTGATGGCGGCTTCCAGTTTTTTGTAACGCTGATCAATCAGATAGTATTGCTCGCCGTTCTTCACTGCGAAGCTGCCAGATAAGTAGCCAATCGATTCCAACTTCTGAATACCAGTCTTAATTTTACGGTTTGCTTCTTTTTTGGTCGTTTCAAGCCTCAAACGCTCTCTAAGGCGCTCAAATGACACTGGGTGAGGATTCTCGGGTAAAGATGTGAAATACAAATACAGGCACTGTGCGACCTCTGCACGGGGCAATTTTTCCAATACTCGCAGACTAACCAACACCTGATAGTCTAACCGATACAGATCCCACAGGGTTTCATCGGCCATTAGCTCGACAATATCTTCTTCGCCATCATACATGGCCCGCAACAACATCCCCGTATGCACGGCCTTTTCAGTGTTTTTGCGTCTGAATGACAAACTTTGGCTTTGGATGCGCCCGAGTGAATCACCGATCTGTTTACGCAAGTTTTTATCAAAACGCCGGCTGGGATAACCGCAAAACTTAGCAAACTCTGAAAACGTCAGTTTGACCGTGTTGGAGGAATAACCGTACTTACTGAACACCAAC
>NZ_VXCT01000124.1:0-1801 GCF_052850535.1 Shewanella sp. 1180_01 | reverse complement strand
GTCTCCATCCCGCGATGGGGATGTGCGGGGAAGCCGCCAATAAAATCTTGTTCATCATCGGATTTTATTTCGTCGATCATCAAGAAAGGATCAAATTTAGTCGTCACAAAATCGGCGACACGGCGAATATTGACCCCATCGCCATCCATCGCGGCTTTGGCGGAAAACTGACTTAATACTTTCATTGCTGCTCTCCTATCGGTTGAGCAAAGCGGTGCGTGAAACGCCAAGATCATACGGCTAACACAAGACGCAAACGCTTTGCTGATGGAGGCAGAATAACAAGGAAATTTACAAAAGAATAACGCGAAATCACGGCCTAAACATTCGAAAAAATAGAACGGTTAGGGTTGAAGCAAAACATGCCTTGGTCAAACTCAGTCCTTTAAATATATGCGGTTAGAAAGAGCTAAAGCGTGTGAAATAATTTAGAAAAAACGAGGAAGCCGTCAATGTGATTAATATCATTAATTGCCATTGCTTCCCCAGTGACACGCCGTGGATATATCCCTATAGGCTCGACGGCGACATCCATGTCGCCAACGGTCACTGGTGCTTCAATGGCAATTCTCACACCCCACACAACTGTTTCGTCATCTATGAAAAGGACAAAAATAAGTTACAACAGTGAGTCTGAGCTAGTATAAATAATGAATCCCAACATTCGCCCTCCTAGATTTGTTGGGATTCGCTACGCTCGTCCCGACCTATGAGCTTATGTAACAAGTGATTCCCAATCGTTCCAATCAACACTATGGTTTTCTACGAATTCTTGAGTCCACTCGCTTTCACTATCGCTTAAGTTCAATACGATAGTATTCTCATTCGATTGCCTGATATCAACATTGTCTTTGCCGTAGTGGGCAATACGTACGTCGTACATCTGACATCCAATGCACTTACAGCCATCGCAGGTACATTTGTCATGTAAGAGAAGAGTTACGTCATTTACAAAATCACGATAAATTTGAGAAAACGTGCCATCCTCGTTACTCTTTGTAAACAACAGACAGAACCGCTCAACTTCTTCAATATGTTTGTTTTGCTTTTCTAATTCAGCGAGATCTTCAATTACTGCACCCTTCAATAGATTTTTCTCATCGTCAAAGAAAGGATCTACAAGTACACCTATGGCATTTTGCTTTGTCCAGTGCATGAATTTATCGAATTCCGCATCGTTTTCAATTATGCATAACCTATAAGTTTCTGGAGCAAGCTCAATCTCCACCCAATTATCTAAATAAATCTTTAATTCAAAGGGGTCTGTGATTAAAAAAACAGTGTCTTCAGCTGTTATATACTCACCAGATACCATGTCAGTAAATACAATCAAAGGTGCATAATAATTATTTAACTTATCGTATTTAGTACCAATCCCTCGCGTAAACGTCACAACAGTAAAGGACTTACACTCAATTAAATCTATTGGATTATTATAATTATTCTGAATGTCTTTTTTCTTTCCCTGTAGTCCTCCATCAGAAGAGTAACAAAGAGGATTATTTTGAGCCTTTGAGTCTAAAAGCCATTGTTCCAAACTTGAGCAAACATCTTGAGCAGCTAATCTACTGTAACGTTGGACTTTACCTCTTTCCAGAACATATTGAGTGCTCCCATCTTTCAATTTTATTTTGATACAGCACCCACCATTTAGATCACCTTTAGAATTTGAATTCCAAACGATAGTTTTTATAGGTTGGTTTACTGGGTAAGTCTTCAAGCCAGCCCACAAACCTTGGCTTTTATCTAATAACGATATCCACTTATTAAAATCAAAATTATGAAGTTCAGGGTGTTCTAC
>NZ_VXCT01000123.1:0-1822 GCF_052850535.1 Shewanella sp. 1180_01 | reverse complement strand
ATCTTCGAAGTTCTCATAGTTCACCGCCGAATACGCGGCTGAGAAAATGTGAGGCTAATTGCTTGTTGAGATAAGGGAATTGATAGGGCTGATGCCTCGCATCAATGTGCATGTTTACGTTTTGTCAGCTGCTTTACCTGCAGATGTATTAGTCGTTCAGGCTTATGTCTGTGGGCGAAGTCGGCATTGATAGGGCAGATATAGGCGTGTTGTACAGCGATGGCGAGTGGAGGATACCGCACGTTTTATTAGCATTAGTTGTTGCTGGTGTGTTACGTATCGATAGGTGAATTACACCATTCTGGTTCAAAAGTTCTTCGATGCGGCCTAGATAATCCCTAGATCCTCTCAAAAAGTTGGGAGCACTCAAACCCATGCAGCAGTAAGGCTACAGACGAGTCATTGCATCAACCCTACAGGAGGATGCAATGACGTGTTTTTGTTTCTTTTGTGTTAATTATTTCCGTTCGAAAAGGTCAGTGGGAATTGCGAGATTTTTGCTGATTTACGTGGACTGCAGCTCTCAATCGTAAAATCTCTACTCGACACCATACTTCTTAGACAAATGCGAGCTAGATTTCTAGCTCTAATTCATAAGTTTCGGATTAAAATGTCTATGGATTAACGCCTCGTTATTTTGCTACTTATTACCGTAAGTACACTTATAAGCAACGCCTTGAACTTGATCAGTAACCACACCATAATTATTGGACGTCATAATTACTGCATTTGCACCTTTTGCATAAGCCGCATCTTTCAACCTAATGTGAGCCGCACGTTTTCTTCCCCAAGGAGAGTGCAGTGTGACATCGTAAGTGTCATTTACTGCATCGATCGCTTCGCAATTAGCAAACTGCTTCATCTCATCGATACTTTGATACTCTGTTACTTGGGCTGAAGTTTCGGTTGGTGACGTTGAACACCCTAATAACATTAAACTTCCAACAAAAAGCAAAGTTTTTTTAATAGACATTTTATATTCCTACAGATAAAAGTGACACATGTTAGTGGGGTCAGAATAAACTTGATGAAACTCACTTTAGGATGAAAACGAGCTAGATTACTAACTCTAATTTATGAGTTTAGGATTAAAGTTTGTATGGGGTAACGCCGCAAAAAAACAGTCAGATTAGTTTGCATTTAGTAAAATCCATACCGGGACTCCATATAGCTCATTAGCTCTCTTAACGAGGATTCTATAGTATGCATAGAACTTTCTAGGTACTGATAAGATATATCAATAACATCCGACTCTATGGAGAGTCCTACTACTTTTTCTGAAATATTTTTTAGTTTTTCGATTTTATCCTCACTAAGAAATCCTATATTTCCATTGCAGTGGGCTATATAATTCCTTACTGTATTGATTTGTCCTATATCTTGCATTGTTTTATTGGAGAACTGATATTCATAACCTAAAACGTGCTTCATATACTTATTTTGAATTGAAATTGGAGATTTCCCATTAATATCTTTCAGGGATAACTCTTTTTCTTCTTTCATCTTTGCATAATCAAGAAGCCGTGCAACTGAATTTTCGAATATCGCGTAGATGGTAACAATAAATGGAATCCTAATAATTCTTGGCATTTCATCTTCGGCAATTTGATAAACATGCTGATACTCGTGGTAATCCGAATCAGAATATTTTTTCATTTCCGCTGAAATATAGCTTGTACACACAGATTTTACGCCATTTTCTATCTGTGAAAGATAAGCTTGTAGTGCGATCAATTCGACCTTGATCTCAATGCCAGGATACCGAAAATCCATATTCAACATACCCATACCATCTTACCTCCGAAGTATAACACTTTATTAG
>NZ_VXCT01000122.1:0-1854 GCF_052850535.1 Shewanella sp. 1180_01 | reverse complement strand
GTAGTTGTTTAACTACACGGTAAAACTCTCCACTGCCAACTCTCATGTAGTTGGTATTTGAACTAGCTATCGCAAATGTGTTGTAGTCATCAAAGTAGTAATTAATCCCATTTGGTAATTTTACTTTAAACCCTTCCTTACCATTTTTGTTTGTATAGCAA
Source organism: Shewanella sp. 1180_01 (assembly GCF_052850535.1). Lineage (NCBI taxonomy): Bacteria > Pseudomonadati > Pseudomonadota > Gammaproteobacteria > Alteromonadales > Shewanellaceae > Shewanella > Shewanella sp. 1180_01. Next base: position 1,693 of record NZ_VXCT01000122.1, on the reverse strand, counting down.
TCAACTAACCATTTGTTCTTTGTTATATAATTTGAGGAGCCAGAATTATCCCCTATTACTTTTTTATTTATAAGGATTGCGGATTGACTTACTCCTGGGATAATAATTGTGGGAGATTGATGAAACATATAAAGTGCTTCCGGCCTTATATATTTGTCAGGGTTTCTACGCATATCACCGGAGCAAAACTTATACATATCCCAGTCAAGAGGATAGCTACTATCTAATTTTCCTCTAGCCCGGTCTCTAACGACAAAGCTTAATTCTATTCTAGGCAGATCCTCAACCCATCCTAAAGTTGTAGGCAAGTATGTATTAAATTTTGTTCTATAAGATACTTCTAGTTGAGAGTTTCCAGGGATTACTGCATCGTTTCGATAGAAAGATACATTACCTGAATAAAGGTCCAGTTTGTCTCCCATTAGGTCGCTTGAGTGATATTCTAAATCATACGAGATTCCCTTCGGTAAACTGAAATATTCTAAGTGACCAAATTTTTCGGGGCTGGTGTCTATAAACTCCTCAGCAAGTGAGTGACTTGTTAAAGTTATTGATATTATTAAAGAAAAAAACAGAAAGATTTTTTTTGAGATTTTACTTTTTTTTAAGTTATGACTTATCAATGTCATCGATACTTCCATAATCTAATAATTGAAAAATTTTAAGGTATACTTACTCAATAATGTTCTGATGATAACAATTTTTACAAAGATTTACCTTGTTTGAGGGTGAGTTATTATGAGTTATTAGTGTTTGGTTTTAAATAAATATGTTCTAAATAAAATTGATGAAAACTTATATTAATCAGTGTTTTGGGTGTTTTTTTGGCGACTTTAAATTAAAAGGTCATTAAATAGACAGTTAATCTATTTTAAATAATCGGCTAACTCATCACTTATCTTTCTCAAATCAGTGCTTCTTTAATAAGCAGCTTTATGTCATCCATTGGCGTTTTCATTAACCCTCGTTCATAAGAACAACAAGGATGTTCAAAATACACTCTTGTATCCATTATATTCGTTGTCTCTTCATGGTTCGCAAACTTTTGTTCTTTATCCGCTGTTATCGTTAACACATCAAAGGGTTTACATTGTTGAAACTGAGTAGCAGCGCGCCGCTCCTTTGGAGACTGAGCAGCGACGTGTCACCCTATCACCTTACGCTTCATGCCCAGTCGTCAGCTTAATCAATCCCAATGAACATCATGAGTTGTGGGCAGTAATACGCTAATGCCAGTAGTCGATGATGGCCGGTACCTAAGAGTGTTGTTCCGCTTGGTTCTATGATCCTGTCGTGTTTACCTGCAGTGGTGTCCGCTAATCTCACGCTGGCTAGTTGCTTGTTGGGATAAAGGGAATGGATAGGGCGGATAGATGCTGATACCTCGCATCAATGTTCATGTTTACGTTTTTGTCAGCGGTTTTACCTGCAGATGTACTAGTCGTTCAGGCATTTGCTAATGTCTGTGGGTGAAGCCGGCATAAATAAGACTGATATAGGCGTGTTGAGCGACGATGACGAGTGAGAATACCACACGTTTTTCTTGCCTTAGTTGTTACTTATATGTTGTATCATGATGGGGCTATTACACCATTATGCTTCAATAATTCTTCGATGCGGCCTAGATAATCCCTAGATCCCCTCAAAAAGTTGGGAGCACTCAAACTCATGCAGCAGTAGGGCTACAGGCATA
>NZ_VXCT01000121.1:0-1867 GCF_052850535.1 Shewanella sp. 1180_01 | reverse complement strand
TTAATAACTTCGTTTGTGCTAAGTGAATAATTAATTTGTTCACTTTCATAACAGACAAAAGGTGAATAAAATGCAAAAAAAATACAAACATCTAGTACCTATGTTATTTACATTATTTAACTTATGTTATCTAACAACTTCAATGAGTGTAGAAGCTAGCGAAAAAAATGATGTTAAAAGCGTCACCACAAATTTAAATGATATAAAATCAGAATTACACAAAAATTATGGAGTTTATTTTGGGGGGATTGTAAGTTCTGTTTATCAACAATCCTCTGAAAAAATGTACAGGAAAATCCCTCAAAATACGGACTTTAGTGATGAAGGATTCAACACTCAGTTTGTCGCTTATGGTGGATGGAACTTTTATAATGGAAATGAATTTAAAGCATCCATAAATGGAGAGTATTATGGTTACCTTTCTGGAGATACATTCTCTTTAACAGACCCGTTATCAAATACAATAACAGATACATGGACCAACCAATTAAAGCAGCTTTACTTTTCTTTTGATTATGGGAATAGTAGTTTAAAACTTGGGCGTATTGATCCAACTATTGAAGTTGTTGGATGGAGCGGAGGACATCAGTTTTTTAATTTCTTAAGCTTCCAACTATCAGGTTCAACTTGGTTGAAACCACCTTACCCTGGTTTGGGTATGTCATATACATACAATTTTACAGACGACAAATTAAATTACATTAGAGTAATAGCTACAGACTCTTCAGGTCACTTTAACAATGGTACTGGTTATAAAAACCTTTACAAAGGAGATCTGTGGAAAGCACTAGAAGTTGGTTTTTCAAATAAAAGAAGTGGAGAAGGAAGCGCTTCGGTTAAGTTCACACTTTTTAATATTGATAGAGATTACTACTTCAACGATGAAAAATTACCACATCAAACAGAAGTTAGCAGCAAGGGCTTTGGGATCCAAGGAGACTATGAAATAGCAAATGGTATAAAATCATTTGTTAGAATTGGAATCGCAAAAAAATCCAGAGCTGACCTAGCTGTAACAGCGGGTATTCTTTCTCCTGCTCATATATTCAATCGTTCACAAGACACTATAGGTTTGGGATATTCTTACTCAAAACCATCAAATATATTTAAAAGTGTAAATGAAAGTAACGAACAACTTCTTGAAGGATTTTACAAATATAGTTTAAGTAAAAACAACCACCTTTCTTTAATTCTTTCATACATAAAAAACCCTATATTCACTAATGGTGGAACACCGAAAAGTTACCCTGTAAAACTTGAAAGAAATAAGATTGATTCAAACATGATCACATCAGTACGTTACACTCTAACATTCTAGAGGCATTACTATTAATGCCACTTTTAATATTAAAAAGTGGCTTAATATATAGAGGTAAAAATTAAGAATGCAAACGATTAAATCTAGGCGATACACCTCACTGTCTTATTGCTGTTAACTGTTTGTCGTTGTTTTTGTAGTAAGTGCGCTCACCATATGAATGCAAAACTGATTTGAGCCTCTATCATACACTCCCTAAACACTTTATCGTCAATAGCGACCTCACCTTCACTATGCAGTGAAACGGTTCCATCCAGGAATACAGCGGTTTAAATTAGGAGATCACATGCGCAATGGGGTAATGAACTGGTAGGATTTTTTAATAAGAATTTATTATCAAAAGACCTATATGTTTTTCACCGAAGTCTTCGATGCCCTCACAACCAAAAATAGTAGCCAATGGATAGTTAATTTTAACCGATTAACATCAAGCTCTACAATCTGAAAAGTGCTTAGAAAAAGTGTCGATATTCATGTTTCCCCTCAAAAAGAGAGAATGAAGTCACAGCTCAAACTGAACGAAAAACCTGACAAAACTCGTTGAGTCTA
>NZ_VXCT01000120.1:0-1907 GCF_052850535.1 Shewanella sp. 1180_01 | reverse complement strand
ATTTAAGGGCAACAACCTTGAACAATTAAGCCGCGATTATGGCTTAACCGAGCGAAGAGTGAGCGAGATTGTGGCCGAACAGCGCGCAGCATTTGTCGCAAGAAAGCAAAGGCGGTTGTTTTGAAATCGAATCTATATCACAGGGCTACCAGTAGGTAGCCCTTTTTATTCGTCTCTTTTGGCGATAAACTCAGCAAAAAGTAACGCGAAGTATTGGGAATTAATAGGACGTTGAATCATGGTGAAATGGACATTACTGACCGCATTAGTACTAGGTATCAACAGCTTTGCTGTAAAAGCTGAAATTTTTAAATGTACTATTGATGGCGTTGAGACTTATAGCCAAATGCCTTGTGCTGACGATGCCGAGGTAGTTGAAGTTAAGCCTTCACAAAATGAACCTAAACCGTTTGATACTTATGACCTTGTGCAAGAATGTGTTGAGTTACTTAAAACAGAATATCAATGGAAAGACCGCCAGTCTTTACGAGTTGAATCGCATCGGACTGATATTATTGAAGATGGGAGCGGTTTGAGAAAGGTGCTTATTCTCAGTATTAATGCTAGAAACAGTTATGGGGCTTATGCCGGAACAGATGACTATCGTTGTTTTTTAAATCATACAGGTAAGAAACTTAGCCCATTTCAGCAAAGTATTCCTGAGCGAGTCATTCAGCCATAACTAATCCCGAAACCTTTCCAATCCGCTCCAAACCCTTAAGCCGAGACAATGAACCCATGTTCACTGTCTCGGTTTTTTTATGGCCTTTGTCACCCACAATAACTTTCGTAGCGGCGTTAACAGTATGCCGATTGCGAATGCGCAGCCCAAACGCATACAAAGCCGAGTCTATCGCCAGTGCGCCAAAGACGGTTTTAATGCCCGTATCCGTGCAGAGTTAGCGGCTGATCTCACGGGCAATGGGCCTGCTACCCTGCCTTTGTACAGTCACAGCCTCACCCGCCAAAGCTACTTTGATCAAGGCTGGCAAGCCGTCACCCATCTGGACATTTTAAAAGCGCGTAAACGAGCTAAAGCACAAGCTATGGCGGTGCCTAATGAACAGTAAACTCAAGGCGATTTTACTGGCCGCAGGCTTAAGTTCTGCGGCCATCACGGGCGCACAGCTTACCGATAAATGGGAAGGCAATAGCCTGAGCGTCTATGTCGATGCGGTGGGCGTGCTGACCGCTTGCCGTGGCCATACGAGCAAAGACTTAAAGCTTGATCAAACCTTCACCGAGCAGCAATGCATGGAGATCTTTGCCAAGGATATCGCCAAGGAAGATAAGCAGCTGCTCAGCCTCACCGCGCCAGTAACGCTCACCCACAGCGAGCACGCCGCCTATTTATCGTTTTTGCACTGGGCGGGATACGGCAACTTTGCTAGCTCAACCTTGCGTAAAAAGCTGTTAGCGGGCGACAGAGTGGGCGCGTGCAAAGAGCTAACCCAAGCCTGTTCAACCAATAAGCAAACGGGTGAGCGCGTCTGTAATGGCTGGACGTATGGCACCGACCTATTCGGTAACAAGGTGCGCCTAAATGGCCTCATCAAGCGCCGTGCAGAAGAGCAAAGCATTTGCCTAAGCGAACTCATGGCCGGAGGGGTAACGCAATGACGCCCTCCCAAATTAGTATCGCCATTCAATGGTTGATTGTGTCGCTTTTTGTGGCAGTGCTTTGTTTAGCTCAATACCAATTAGCCACGACAAGAAGCCAACTTACCCAAGCTCTCGCGGATAAATCAACGCTGCAAACCGATGCTGATAACTTGGCTGATAGCTTGCGCAAATCCAATGCCGATAAGGCCGCATTAGCTGCTGAGTCAGAGCAGCTTGCCTTGCAATTACAGCAAGTCTCGCTGCAAAAGGCAGAGCTAATGGGCCGCCATCACGCCCTTAAAAAC